>NZ_KI391975.1:356630-512958 GCF_000161955.2 Streptococcus sp. 2_1_36FAA | reverse complement strand
TAAACTGTGCGTTCTACTTGCATGTATTAGGCACGCCGCCAGCGTTCGTCCTGAGCCAGGATCAAACTCTCATTTAAGCGTTTGAGTCTTACTCATTTCTGTCCACTGACAGATTTATTTTTCGTTCTTTGACAGGTCACATATCTCTATGTCACCCTGCACTTGGTTCGTCTTGTTCAGTTTTCAAAGGTCTTTGCCTCCCTCCGAGACAACTATCTTAGTATATCATCTACTACCTCTCCTGTCAACTACTTTTTTTAACTTTTTTTAGCTTTTTTTATTCCGTTTCTTTTCCTAGACTTTTAAATCCTTCAGATAGGATTCTTCTCCATTGTTTCGAGCTACTAGACCGGCCATTGCCAATTGAATCAAGTCGTTTGCGAAGTTACGAACATGAGTTTCCGCACTTCCGCTAATTTCTTTTTTTGAAAATTTTAGTCTTAGCTGTTTATAATCACGTCCCTCCTCTTTAAAAAAGTCAGCTTTCTGTAGATACTTTTGTACATTATCTAAGTTGGCTAGAATACCGAGATGGAAAGCGGCAGAAACAAACGTTTTATCAAAAGACTGAGCGCAAACACTTCTAAACTCGACAGTCCCTCTTGTTGTTAAATCTTGATACTGATAACTTCTATGATTTTCAAAATCTTCTTGCTTCGGTGTTATTTCTACTGTTTCACCTGATAGATTATATGCTTCAATTTTTTTATAACCTAAATAGTCAATTGCTGGAATTGGATAGAAATAGTAGTCTTGATCCCCTCTTTTAGCTGTGAAAATTGCGGATTTGCTAAGATAAGTGAAAAATTCATCTTCGTTTTTGAAATCTTTTAGATTGACACCCGCATTTTCTTGTAAGATCCCATGCATGGATTGTTCCCAAAAAATATCTCGAGCTATTTTTGTATCCCAAGAAGAATCTAGAAATTCAGAATTGGCAAAAAGATATGCTTTGGCTGCTTCAATTTGATTAAAAACATTGATAACACTTATAAAGTTTTCTTTAGAAACATCCAGTTGAATTTGATTTCCACAGATAAACGCTCCATATTCAGGATAAGAATGCAGAGTTTTTAACTCTAGTTTCTTACTCATTGACAAATACTGCATTAACATTTCATAGCGAGGCGATTGAACCGGACTATTATCATTTTTATCCCAAAAAGGATGAATTCCTTTTCCTTGCAGTTCATGATCATCTTCACCCAAAATGGATTGGATAACACTTAAATATTCTGTGAATCGCTCCTCTACTTCTTGAACCTTTGCAGCTTTTTCAAACGCAAATTCTAAAGTATTGTATGAAACTTCAAATAGAATTCTATCTTCGTTTTCTTTAGACTTTATCTGAATCGGGTTTCCAGCTCTATCGAACTTCTCCGCTTCAAAGGAATGTTGATCAATAAGACGCTTTAGCAAGTTCTTAGCTGTATTTATATCAGTTGCTTTTCCCTGACAATTTACAATAGGAAATTCCAATTCAATACCTATATAGATAGTCGGATTTTCTTTAATATTTTTTAAATATCGATCTTTTAATAGCTGTATTGCATTAGTCATTTTTAATTCCTATGATTTATCCTTGATATTTATTTCACTCAAAGCATAGTTTCGATAGAACTTACTTTATTCTATTTCTCAGCTCCTACCGTTTTTTAACATTCTTCTAAAGGAATCCGAAGGAGATCTTTAAAAGAATCTTTCTTGGTATTTGAGTATTATAACAAATTTTCTATTTTTTTCCTATATTTAAGCAAAAACGCCTGCTTACGAAATTGTTTTTTTATCAAAAAACAATTTCGTAAACAAGCGTCTACCTATCATCTCGCAATATGATGAGTGTTCCCGCTAGGAAAAATTCCTAGCGGTAGACCAGAGCTAGACTAAGAATAGAAAATCTATTCCATCATCATAACACTCAACAAAGATTGATGATCTTATACTAATTCGATGATTGCCATCGGAGCAGCATCTCCACGACGTGGTTCAGTTTTAAGGATACGAGTATATCCACCATTGCGTTCTGCATAACGAGGTGCTAATTCAGAGAACAATTTTTGAAGTGCAGTTGTTGAAGTGTATTTTTCAGTTGCTTCATCATAGTTTTCTGATGCAATTTCGTTACGAACAAATGCAGCTGCTTGACGACGAGCATGCAAGTCACCACGTTTACCCAATGTAATCATTTTTTCAACTGTTTTACGGATTTCTTTCGCACGAGCTTCTGTTGTTACGATTGATTCGTTGATAATCAAGTCAGTAGTCAAATCACGAAGCATTGCTTTACGTTGTGAGCTAGTGCGTCCTAATTTACGGTAAGCCATGTATTCCTCCTTTATTTATCGTTTTTTAACCCTAGACCTAAATCTGTCAGTTTAACTTTAACTTCTTCAAGACTCTTACGACCAAGGTTCCGAACTTTCATCATTTCAGGCTCAGTTTTTTCTGTCAAATCGTAAACTGTGTTAATGCCAGCACGTTTCAAGCAGTTATAAGAGCGAACAGACAAATCAAGTTCTTCAATTGTGCGTTCCAAAACATGGTCATCTGAGCTCTTGTCTACTTCTTTCATCACATCAGTTGCTTTAGCCACCTCAGTAAGATCAGTAAAGAGATCCAAATGTTCAGTCAAGATACGCGCTGAAAGACCAAGTGCGTCTTCTGGAATGATTGTTCCATTTGTCATAATTTCAAGGGTTAGTTTGTCAAAACCATCATTGCTACCAACACGAGCTGGCTCAACTTGGTAATTAACTTTTGTCACTGGCGTATAGATGGAATCTACAGCGAGTGTCCCCACAGGTGCATCATCACGTTTATTTTGATCAGCTGGAACATAACCACGACCACTGTTGACAGTCATGACTGCTTTAAAGCGTGCTCCCTCACCGATTGTAAAGAGATAATGATCTGGGTTTACAATTTCGATATCGCTATCTGTCAAAATGTCTCCAGCAGTAATTTCTGCAGGACCTTCAACATCAAGTTCAATCATCTTTTCGTCTTGGACGTAAGATTTTACAGCAATACCTTTGATGTTAAGAATAATTTGCATAACATCTTCACGGACACCTGGGATAGTATCAAATTCGTGCAATACTCCTTCAATATTGATAGAAGTAACTGCTGCTCCTGGTAATGAAGCCAACAAGACACGACGAAGTGAGTTCCCAAGAGTTGTACCATAACCACGTTCAAGCGGTTCTACTACAAACTTGCCATAATCTTTATTTTCATCAATTTTTGTTATATTTGGTTTTTCAAACTCAATCATTTAGTTAACTCCCTCTTAAACGAAAAGCAGTGTAATTGTTGGTGATTATACACGGCGACGTTTTGGAGGACGAGCACCATTGTGTGGTACAGGAGTCACATCACGAATAGCTGTTACTTCAAGACCAGCGGCAGCAAGAGCACGAATAGCTGACTCACGACCAGAACCTGGACCTTTTACAGTAACTTCAACTGATTTAAGACCGTGTTCTTGTGCAGATTTAGCAGCTGCTTCAGATGCCATTTGGGCAGCAAATGGTGTAGATTTACGAGAACCTTTGAAACCAAGAGCACCAGCAGATGACCAAGCAATCGCATTACCATGCACATCAGTAATCATAACAATAGTGTTATTAAATGTAGCGTGAATATGTGCAATACCAGATTCGATATTTTTCTTCACACGACGTTTACGCGTTGGTTTAGCCAAGACTTTTTACCTCCTTATATTATTTTTTCTTACCAGCAATCGCAACAGCTTTACCTTTACGAGTGCGAGCGTTATTTTTAGTGTTTTGTCCACGAACAGGAAGTCCACGACGATGACGGATTCCACGATATGAACCGATTTCCATCAAACGTTTGATGTTTAGGTTTACTTCACGACGAAGATCTCCTTCAACCTTGATAGCGTCCACTTCACGACGGATAGCGTCTTCTTGATCAGGTGTCAAGTCTTTTACACGAACGTCTTCAGAAACTCCAGCAGCAGCTAAAATTTTCTTAGATGTTGGAAGACCGATACCATATACGTAAGTAAGTGATACGACTACACGTTTGTCATTTGGAATATCAACTCCAGCAATACGAGCCATGTTTTCTCCTTTCTAATTAACCTTGACGTTGTTTGTGTTTTGGATTTGCAGGGCAAATAACCATAACACGACCATTACGACGAATAACTTTGCAGTATTCGCAAATTGGTTTGACCGATGGTCTTACTTTCATTTCTTAATCCTCCAAGTTTTTCCATTATTTAAAGCGGTAGGTGATCCGTCCACGAGTCAAATCATACGGACTCATTTCGACAGTAACACGGTCTCCCGCTAAAATACGAATATAGTTTTTACGAATTTTACCAGAAACTGTTGCTAAAATCTGATGTCCATTTTCAAGTTCAACCGTAAACATTGCGTTTGGCATAGTATCAATTACCTTGCCTTCGACTTCGATCACATCATCTTTTGCCACGCAAAAGTACCTCCCTAAATTTTGATTCATCACCTCTGGACACAGAGGTAACAATTATAAGTCAGACTAATTCATTGTATCACTACTTGTCAAATATTGCAAGCGTGAAAAACGCTTTTATTTCAATTTTTCCAAGACTTTTTCGATATCTGAAAATACATCATTAATATCTTGATTACCTTGGATATCATGGACTAATTTTAGTTCTCTGTAGTGTGCTAAAATAGGCTCGCCTTGAGCAATATTTACATCCAAACGGCGCTTAACTGTTTCAGGTTTATCGTCTTCCCTTTGGTAATAATCTTCTTCATTATAGTTTACTGGTGGATTAAAAACCTTATGGAAAGTTTCGCCTGTTTGACGGTGAATAATTCTTCCACTCAAACGCTCTAAGAGGCAACTAGGATCAACTTCAATATTGATGACACCATCAAGCACAATTCCAAGCTCTTTTAGAATAGTATCCAAAGCGTGGGCTTGGTCAATAGTACGAGGATAACCATCCAAAAGGAAGCCTGTTTCTTTAATATCTTCTTGAGACAAACGTTCTTTTACAATTCCGTTGGTAACTTCATCCGGAACCAGTTCACCTTTGTCAATATATGATTTAGCGAGCACACCCATCTCAGTTTGATTAGCCATTGCAGCTCGGAACATATCACCTGTAGAAATATGTGCCACCTTAAATTTTTCAACGATTTTCGCTGCTTGAGTTCCCTTACCTGCACCAGGTAAGCCCATAATCAAAAGATTCATGTTGATTCTCCTTTTTTGTTTTTCCATAAATCTATTAAACCGGTTAATAAACTTATCCAAAAACAAAATAGAAGGCTGACTAAGTCAACCTATTTCTATTTTGTTGTTGTATTCATAAAGCCGGTATATTTTCTCTTCAGTAAATATCCTTCCAATTGTTTCATTCCTTCGATACCAGTGGCAATGATGATCAAAAGACTGGTACCTCCCAAAGCGACTGTATCTGATAAACCAAATAAGTCTTTTGCAATGATTGGGATGATTGAAATAAAACCTAGGAATAATGAACCAACAGTAGCCAATCGGCGAAGTAGTTTCGACATAAATTGCTCAGTTCCTTTTCCTGGACGTACTCCTGGAATATAGGCACCGCTCTTTTGTAGATTTTCAGCTGCTTTTTCTGGATTAATCTGTACAAAGGTATAGAAGAATGTAAACAGAATAATCAGCAAAGCATACATAGCAATACCTGTTGGTGTTGTTGTCGCAAGCAAAGACTGAGCTGTACGAACCCATCCCCAATCATTACCAGATGCGCTCAAAAACTGTAGAACAGCTGCCGGCGCGGCAGTGATTGAACTTGCAAAGATTACCGGAATAACTCCTGCTGGATTGACCTTCAAAGGAAGATATGAACTGGAAGGAGCACCTTGGGCAATCTTTGTATATTGGATTGGGATTTTGTATTCTGCTTGTTGTACGTAAGTTGTAAAGTAGACAATAAGTAAAACCGCTACAATCAAACAAGCTACAAAGATGATTGACGATTGCAATCTGTCACTCGGTACATTGACAAAATAATCTTCATAAATACCTTTAACCATCTCCGGAATTGATGCAACAATCCCGGCAAAGATAATCATAGATACACCATTTCCATAGCCCTTATCAGTAATTTGTTCACCGAGCCAAACAACAATCATTGATCCAGTTGTTAAGATAGATCCAATGAATAAGTAGGTTTGCCAGTTAGGTGCCGCAACTAGTTTAGTACTAGACAAGGCATTAAAACCAGCAGTAATACCGATAGATTGTACAAAAGCAAGTGCCAAGGAAATATAGCGTGTTGCTTGATTTAACTTTCTACGACCTACTTCACCTTGTTTACCCCATTCAACAAACTTCGGTAACAAGTCCATTTGAAGGAGTTGCACCACGATGGAAGCTGTGATATATGGGCTCACCCCTAGCGCAAATACTGAAAAGTTTTTCATGGCATTACCTGACACCAAGCTTAGCATGTTCAGGAATGACAAGCCACTTAAGGCTTCTAAACTTTTTGCATTTACACCAGGAACAGTGATTGTAGTACCAATACGAAAGACTAAGATAATAAAAATAGTAAATAGAATCTTAGAGCGTACTTGCTTAATCTTAAATGCGTCTTTTAATAGTTTGAAAAACATAGGTCACCTCTCTTAGATGACTTCCACTGAACCACCTTTAGCAGTGATAGCTTCTTCAGCAGATTTAGAGAATTTAGCTGCTTTAACAGTCAATTTCTTTGTCAATTCTCCGTTACCAAGAATTTTAACGCCAGATTTTTCAGCTTTTACAATACCTGATTCAACAAGCACAACTGGTGTTACTTCTGCACCGTCTTCAAAAGCATTCAACTGATCAAGGTTTACGATAGCATACTCTTTGCGGTTTACATTCAAGAAACCACGTTTTGGAAGACGACGGAACAATGGAGTTTGTCCACCTTCAAAACCAAGACGAACACCGCCACCGCTACGAGCTTTTTGACCTTTTTGACCACGGCCAGCTGTCTTACCGTTACCAGATGAAGTACCACGACCAACACGGTTACGGACTTTACGAGAACCTGCAGCAGGTTGTAATTCATGAAGTTTCATTATTTAATTTCTCCTCTTTTGTAAAATGCTAGCGCTCATATAGGAGAAAAGGTGTCTCCTATACAAACTCGCCTATACATATATTTAGTTTTAGGGGCTGAGAAAAACCCATCCCCTAATGTATTTTAAATTCAAAGTTGTTAAACTAGCAAAGCTTATTTAACTTCTTCAACAGTTACCAAGTGAGATACTGCAGTAATCATACCACGTACCGCTGGGTTATCTTCTTTAATAACTGAGCTGTTCAATTTGCCAAGTCCAAGTGCTACAACAGTTTTGCGTTGTGACGGAATGCGTCCGATTGGAGACTTAGTCAAAGTAATTTTAATTTGAGCCATGTGATCCCCTTTCTTATGCCAAGTCAGAAACTGAAATACCACGAAGGGCAGCAACTTCTTCAGCGCGTTTTAATTGTTTCAAACCTTCAACAGTTGCACGAACAATGTTGATTGGAGTGTTAGAACCAAGTGATTTAGATGTTACATCTGCCACACCTGCCAATTCGATAACGGCACGAACAGCACCGCCAGCAGCAACTCCAGAACCTTCTACAGCAGGTTTCAACAATACTTTAGCTCCACCAAATTCTGAAAGAACTTCGTGAGGAATTGTTGTGCCGACCATTGGTACTTCAATCAAGTTTTTCTTCGCATCTTCAACTGCCTTGCGAATAGCTTCTGGTACTTCTTGAGCTTTACCAGTACCGAAGCCTACACGACCATTGCGGTCACCGACAACTACAAGAGCTGCAAAACGAAGACGACGTCCACCTTTAACAACTTTAGTAACACGGTTAATCGCAACTACGCGTTCTTCAAGTTCAACTGCATTGTCTTTAAATGCCATTTTCTAGTGTCCTCCCTATTAGAATTTCAATCCGTTTTCACGAGCTGCATCAGCCAAAGCTTTTACACGTCCGTGATAGAGATATCCACCGCGGTCAAACACCACTTCAGAAATACCTTTAGCAACTGCACGTTCAGCAACGAGTTTACCAACAACAACGGCTTGTTCAGTCTTAGTTCCTTTTGAAACTTCTTTGTCAAGAGTTGAAGCGCTTGCGAGCGTTACACCCGCTACGTCATCAATCACTTGAGCGTAGATGCCTGTATTAGAACGGAATACGTTCAAACGTGGGCGATCAGCAGTTCCAGAGAGTTTTCCGCGAACACGACGGTGGCGTTTTTGGCGGACTTTGTTTTTATCTGGTTTCGTAATCACAATTTTCACCTCTTAATATTAATCTTGTGCTTAAGCACAAAGTTGGAAACAAAGGATAGGGTTGAAGATCAACCGAATCACATTATTTACCAGTTTTACCTTCTTTACGGCGAACAAATTCACCAACGTAGCGGATACCTTTACCTTTATATGGTTCTGGAGCACGCAAGCTACGAACGTAAGCAGCTGTTTGTCCAACAGCTTCTTTTGAAATTCCGCTGATAACGATAGTCGTTGGATTTGGAAGTTCAAAAGCAATTCCTTCTGGAGCTTCAACTTCGTCTGGATGAGATTTACCAACAGCCAAGACAAGTTTCTTTCCTTGAAGTTGTGCACGGTAACCAACCCCACGCATTTCAAGTTCTTTCTTGAATCCTTCTGAAACACCAATAACCATGTTGTTCAAAAGGGCACGAGTAGTTCCGTGGATAGTTTTCATTTCTTTTGAATCGTTTGGACGGTGAAGAGTTACTTCAGTACCTTCCACACGGATTTCAATATCTTTTGAGAACTCACGAGTAAGTTCTCCTTTAGGTCCTTTTACAGTTACAACGTTGTCATTGTTAGTGATTTCAACACCAGCAGGCAACACGATAACTTTATTACCAATACGTGACATGTTTATTTTCTCCTGTTAAATTGTCAGGCCATGACGGCCAGTTTTCACGGGGTTAAATCGATTTCTCGATTTAAAGGAATATTTAGGTTTCAATTTCAAAGTGAATCTAGGCAACGTCTCGCAGGCATAACTTTGGGTTATGCAAGAGACGATAACGAAGAGTCACAAAGAAATTGGGAGCTAAATATTACCAAACGTAAGCGATAACCTCACCACCAACGTTCTTTTGGCGTGCTTCTTTATCAGTAAGCAAACCTTCAGAAGTTGAAAGGATAGCAATTCCAAGTCCGTTAAGTACTTTTGGAAGATCTTCACGTTTTTTGTAGACACGAAGTCCTGGTTTAGAAACACGTTTCAAACCAGTGATAACTTTTTCACCATTTTGTCCGTATTTAAGAAAGACACGGATGATGCCTTGTTTGTCGTCTTCGATAAATTCAACGTTTTTTACAAAACCTTCGCGTTTAAGGATTTCAGCAATCCCTTTTTTAATATTTGATGCAGGTACTTCAAGCACTTCATGATTTGCTTGGTTAGCATTACGAATGCGTGTCAAAAAGTCTGCAATTGGGTCAGTCATAACCATTTTTTATTTCTCCTCTTACTAGTAGTTTGCAAGTTGCACTTGCTAGTTAACACATGATACAAAGAGCGTAACAGCAAGAGCAAAAATAGGCAATTTGATGCAGGAGCGATGCTCCAAAGAAAATTGGTCTTTTTTGCCAAAGCTGTTGCTCGTGTTCAAATTGGCAAGCCCAACTGAACCCGGGCTAAACTCTGTGTGAAAAAGATAAACTTTCCTAGAAACTTCAGTTTCTTCGTCAAGTTTCCTATTTTCACTTGGAGTTTTGACGCCCTTGATATCTTAAATTACCAAGATGCTTTGGTAACGCCAGGAATTTGTCCTTTGTATGCTAATTCACGGAAGCAAACACGGCAAAGTTTAAACTTGCGGTATACTGAATGTGGACGGCCACATTTTTCACAACGAGTATAAGCTTGCGTAGAGAACTTAGCTGGGCGTTTGTTCTTAGCAATCATTGATTTTTTAGCCATTTGTTTTACCTCCTATATTATTTTGCAAAAGGCATTCCAAGGCCTGTAAGCAATTCGCGTGACTCTTCGTCAGTGTTAGCAGTTGTTACGATAACGATGTCAAGACCACGAGTCTTATCAACGTCATCAAAATTGATTTCTGGGAAGATCAGTTGTTCTTTCACACCAAGTGTGTAGTTTCCGCGTCCATCAAAAGATTTTGTTGGAACACCGTGGAAATCACGGACACGTGGAAGAGAAACTGAAACCAATTTATCCAAGAATTCATACATACGTTCGCCACGAAGGGTTACTTTAGCACCGATCGCTACACCTTCACGAAGACGGAAGCCGGCGATTGATTTTTTAGCTTTAGTGATAAGTGGTTTTTGACCTGAGATAAGAGCCAATTCTTCAGCAGCTTTTTCAAGGTTTTTAGCGTTTGACACAGCGTCACCGACACCCATGTTCAAAACGATTTTATCCACTTTTGGCACAGCCATAACAGATGAGTAGTTGAACTTTTCAGTCAAAGCAGGAACTACTTCTTTAAGATATTTTTCTTTTAAACGATTTGCCATTATACTTCTCCTTTCCTTCGTGATTAGTCAAGCACTTCGCCTGATTTTTTGTTGTAACGAACTTTTTTGCCGTCTACAAATTTGTAGCCAACACGTCCTGCAACTCCATTTTTATCCAAAACTTGAACGTTTGAAACATGGATTGGTGCTTCTTTTTCCACGATAGCACCTTGAGGGTGTTCATTATTAGGTTTTTGGTGTTTTTTAACGATGTTTACACCTTCAACAACAACTTTGTTAACTTTTGGAAGAGCTGTTACGACAAGAGCTTCAACACCCTTATCTTTACCAGCAATAACACGAACTTTGTCGCCTTTTTTTACAAACATTGGGTTCTCCTTTGATTTCTTACGCCCTGAATGGGCACCCTGGATAAATCCAGGGGACTAGTTTGTTTTTTCGATTAAAGTACTTCTGGGGCAAGTGAAACGATCTTCATGAAGCCACCGTCACGCAATTCACGTGCAACAGGACCGAAGATACGAGTTCCGCGAGGAGTTTTGTCTTCACGGATAATTACCGCAGCATTTTCGTCAAATTTGATGTATGAACCATCTTTACGACGAGCACCTGATTTAGTACGAACGATAACAGCTTTTACAACGTCACCTTTTTTAACCGCACCACCAGGAGTAGCTTGTTTTACAGATGCAACGATCACATCACCGATGTTAGCAAACTTACGTCCTGAACCACCAAGAACTTTGATTGTCAGGATTTCGCGAGCACCACTGTTATCGGCAACTTTCAAACGAGTTTCTGTTTGAATCATTTAAGTTTTCTCCTTTCTGGTTTGATTAGATGATTACCGCTTCTTCAACAACTTCTACAAGACGGAAGCGTTTTGTAGCTGAAAGCGGACGAGTTTCCATGATACGAACGATATCGCCTTCTTTGGCAACATTGTTTTCATCATGTGCTTTGTACTTCTTAGAGTAGTTAATACGTTTACCATAGACTGGGTGGTTACGTTTAGTTTCAACTACAACTGTGATTGTTTTGTCCATTTTGTCAGAAACAACGCGTCCGACAAGAACTTTACGATTATTGCGTTCCATTGAAATTCTCCTTCCCTAGTCTATTATTTAACTTCTGATTGAATAGTTTTGATACGAGCGATTTGTTTTTTTACTTCTTTCAAGCGAGCAGTTTGCTCTAATTGACCAGCAGCTGCTTGGAAACGAAGTTCAAACAATTCTTTCTTCAATTCATTTTCACGCTTCGCGAGTTCTTCTTGAGAAAGACCACGAAGTTCTTTAACAAATTCTTTTACTTCATTAAGTTTCATGCCTTCTCCTTATTCTGCTTCACGTTTCACGAACTTACATTTAACTGGTAACTTGTGGCTTGCAAGACGAAGTGCTTCACGAGCAATTTCTTCAGAAACGCCAGCAACTTCAAACATCACTTTACCACGTTTAACTGGTGCTACCCAACCTTCAGGAGCCCCTTTACCAGATCCCATACGTACACCGATAGCTTTTGCAGTGTATGATTTGTGTGGGAAAATCTTAATCCAAACTTTACCACCACGTTTCATGTAACGAGTCATAGCGATACGGGCAGCTTCGATTTGGCGGTTAGTGATCCAGTGGCTAGTAGTTGCTTGAAGACCATATTCTCCAAATGCTACTTCTTTTCCACCTTTAGCTTCACCGCGCATTTTTCCACGGAATTCGCGACGGTGTTTAACACGTTTAGGTACTAACATTGGTTATTTACCTCCTTTAGTGTTTTTACGAGCTGGAAGAATTTCACCACGGTAGATCCATACTTTAACACCAAGTTTACCGTAAGTAGTATCTGCTTCTTCCCAAGCGTAATCGATATCCGCACGAAGTGTGTGAAGAGGAACAGTTCCTTCTGAGTATCCTTCGCTACGAGCAATATCTGCACCGTTCAAACGACCTGATACTTGAGTTTTGATTCCTTTTGCACCTGCACGCATAGTACGTTGGATAGCTTGTTTTTGAGCACGACGGAAAGCGACACGTTGCTCTAATTGACGAGCAATTCCTTCACCAACAAGATGAGCATCCAAATCTGGAGATTTGATTTCAATGATGTTGATATGAACTTGTTTACCTGTCAATTTGTTAAGTTTTGCACGGAGTGCATCAACGTTTGCTCCACCTTTACCAATAACCATACCTGGCTTAGCAGTGTGAAGAGAAACGTTAACTTTATTTACTGCGCGTTCAATTTCAATAGTTGAAACTGCTGCGTCAGCCAATTCTTTTTGAACGAATTTACGGATTGCAAGATCTTCATGAAGGTAATCCGCGTATTCTTTTTCAGCATACCATTTGGCATCCCAATCACGGATGATGCCGACACGCATACCAATTGGATGTACTTTTTGACCCACGATGTTACCTCCTTATTTTTCTGCAACTACCACAGTAATGTGGCTTGTGCGTTTGTTGATTGGTGAAGCTGAACCTTTAGCGCGCGGACGGAAACGTTTCATAGTTGGTCCTTCGTTTGCGAAAGCTTCAGATACTACCAAGTTAGCTTTTTCCAAACCAAAGTTGTTTTCAGCATTAGCGATTGCAGAGTTCAATACTTTTTCGATAATACCAGCAGCTTTGTTTGGAGTGAATTTCAAGATTGCGATTGCGTCAGCGACGTTTTTACCACGAATGTTGTCAAGAATAAGACGAGATTTACGAGGTGAAACACGCACTGTACGAGCCATTGCTTTAGCTGAAGTAATTTCTGCCATTTATGTTCTCCTTATTTTCTACGTGTTTTCTTGTCGTCTGCAGCGTGACCTTTGTAAGTACGTGTTGGTGCAAACTCACCAAGTTTGTGACCTACCATGTCTTCTTGGATGTAAACAGGTACGTGTTTACGTCCGTCATAAACTGCGATTGTGTAACCAATGAAACTTGGGAAGATCGTTGAACGACGTGACCAAGTTTTGATAACTTTTTTCTTTTCGTCGTTAGCTTGAGCTTCAACTTTTTTCATCAAATGCTCATCGACGAAAGGTCCTTTTTTAAGACTGCGTCCCATTATATTTTTTCTCCTTTAAAATAAGTACCACAGCGGCCTGCGCTGACTAAGCAGCGCTACCGAGCTGGCGGATAGATTGTTTTAGATTATTTCTCGTTGCGACGACGAACGATTAGTTTGTCAGATTTCGCTTTTTTGTTACGAGTTTTAAGTCCAAGAGCAGGTTTGCCCCATGGAGTAGATGGCGCTTTACGACCAACTGGTGCTTTACCTTCACCACCACCGTGTGGGTGATCGTTAGGGTTCATTACAGAACCACGAACTGTTGGGCGGATACCTTTCCAACGGTTACGTCCTGCTTTACCAAGGTTTACAAGTCCATGTTGTTCATTTCCGACAACACCAACTGTAGCGCGACAAGTACCAAGAATCATACGAACTTCACCAGATTGAAGACGGACAAGTGTGTACTTACCTTCTTGACCCAATACTTGAGCAGAAGCTCCAGCAGCACGAACCAATTCACCTCCACGACCTGGTTTTAACTCGATATTGTGAATCAAAGTACCAACTGGGATGTTAGCAAGCGGAAGAGCGTTCCCGACTTTGATATCTGCTTCAGGACCTGAAACGATGCGTTGACCAACTTCAAGACCTTTAGGAGCGATGATATAAGCTTTCACACCGTCAGTGTAGTGAACCAAAGCAATGTTAGCTGAACGATTTGGATCATACTCGATTGTTTTTACAACTGCTTCAACAGCGTCTTTGTTACGTTTGAAGTCGATCAAACGGTAGTGACGCTTGTGACCGCCACCTTGGTGACGAACAGTGATGCGACCGTTGTTGTTACGACCAGCCTTGCTCTTCAACGAAACAAGCAAAGATTTTTCTGGAGTGCTGGTAGTGATTTCAGCGAAATCCAAAGAAGTCATATTACGGCGACCGTTTGTTGTTGGTTTATAAACACGAATTCCCACGATATATCCTCCTTAGATTATTCTGCTTCAGCACCAAACAACTCGATTGCTTTTGAATCAGCTGTTAAAGTGATGATAGCTTTTTTAGTTTTGTTAGTAAAACCAGTGTAACGTCCAACGCGTTTTGCTTTTGGTTTTACATTGATAGTGTTAACGTTAGCAACTTTAACTCCTTCAAAAGCAGCTTCAACAGCTTGCTTAATCAAAAGTTTGTGAGCGCGAGTGTCAACTTCAAATACATATTTCCCTGCTTCAAGTTGAGCCATTGAGCTCTCAGTGATGACAGGTTTTTTGATAACGTCATACAAATTCATTATGCAAGAACCTCCTCAATTTTAGAGATAGCTGCTTGAGTAACAAGAAGTTTGTCACTGTTTACGATATCAAGAACACTTGCAGTTGTTGCAGTTGCAACCTTAACATTTGGAAGGTTACGTGCTGAAAGTGCAGCGAATTCGTTTCCTTCTTCAAGAATAACAAGTACTTTTGTGTCGATGCTTAGTGCAGCAAGCACTTTTGCAAACTCAGCAGTTTTTGGAGCTGTAAATGAAAGGCTGTCTACAGCTACGAATTTGTTTTCAGCAACTTTTTCAGAGTAAACTGATTTAAGCGCTAATCTACGAACTTTACGTGGAAGTTTGTAAGCATATGAACGAGGAGTTGGGCCGAACACGACACCACCACCACGCCATTGTGGAGAGCGGATAGAACCTTGACGAGCACGTCCAGTTCCTTTTTGACGCCATGGTTTGCGTCCGCCGCCTGATACTGCAGAACGGTTTTTAACAGCGTGAGTTCCTTGACGAAGGCTAGCGCGTTGGCTGATGATGACATCAAAGACAACTGATTCGTTTGGTTCAATACCAAAGATCGCATCGTTCAGAACTACTTCACCAGCTTCTTTACCAGTTTGGTCAAATAATTTTACGTTTGCCATTATGACTGATTTCCCCTTTCTTTATTATTTACCAGCTTTAACTGCTGACTTGATAGTGATAAGAGATTTCTTAGCACCAGGTACGTTTCCTTTGATAAGGATAACGTTTTTCTCTGGAACAACTTGTGCAATTTCAAGGTTTTGAATTGTCACACGGTTGCCACCCATACGTCCAGCCAAGTGTTTGTTTTTGAAAACACGGTTAGGCGCAACTGGTCCCATTGACCCAGGACGACGGTGGTAACGAGAACCGTGAGCCATAGGACCACGAGATTGACCGTGGCGTTTGATAACACCTTGGAAACCTTTACCTTTTGAAGTTCCTGTTACATCAACAACATCGCCGGCTGCGAAAGTGTCAACTGTGATTTCAGCACCAACTTCTAAGCCTTCAATGTTTTTGAATTCACGAATGAAGCGCTTAGGAGCCGTGTTAGCTTTTGCTACATGTCCTTTAGCAGGTTTGTTGCTCAATACGTCACGAAGATCATCGAAACCAACTTGAACTGCGTTGTAACCATCTGTTTCAACTGTTTTAACTTGAAGAACAACGTTTGGAGTTGCTTCAATAACAGTTACAGGGATTAATTCGCCAGCTTCAGTGAAGATTTGAGTCATTCCCACTTTTTTCCCTAAGATTCCTTTTGTCATGAGAAAATGTTTCCTTTTCTATATTTTTTTCAAAAAGTTTTTAACGAGCGTTTTTCATGCTCAAACACAAGATACAAAAGGCGTTAAGAACTCGCAGCAAAAACAGGAGATTGATGCAGCGAGCGACGCTCGCAAGGCAATCTATCTTTTTTGCAAAGAGTTTAGCCTGTGTTCGATTGTGCTATTTAGATTAAAGTTTAATCTCTACGTTCACACCACTTGGAAGATCCAATTTCATCAGAGCGTCAACTGTTTTTTGAGTTGGGTTGATGATGTCGATCAAGCGTTTATGAGTACGCATTTCGAATTGTTCGCGAGAGTCTTTATATTTGTGAGTCGCACGAATGATTGTGTAGAGGCTACGTTCAGTTGGAAGTGGGATTGGACCCGCAACTTCAGCACCTGTACGAGTAGCAGTTTCTACGATTTTTGCAGCCGCTGTGTCAAGTGTACGATGTTCGTATGCTTTCAAACGGATGCGGATTTTTTTGTTTGCCATCTTTTTCTCCTTTTCGTCTATTTAAGATAATAGGCTAGCTCCACAAGAAAACCGACAGGCAGTTGCGTGGCAATGCAACCGAGCGTGTCGCAACCTCTTGCATCAAAGCTACACACTGTATTTTTACAGCACCATAGTATCTTAACACAAAGATCCAAGCATTGCAAGGGATTTAAGAGATTTTTTTAACTATTTTTAATGAAAATGTTTTCTACCTATTTTTGTTGTCTAATATATAGAAGAAAGATTGGCATTTTTAGCTTTTTTCTCTTTTGGGGCACAAAAGAAAACCACCTTATGAGGTGGTTTTCGGGAGATTATTATGAAAAAGAAAAGTTTTAGGATTTCTAAACAAAGTTAGGAGATCTTTGTTTATGATTACAGTATAAGGTCTTTAACTTAAAATATCCTTAAGCTTTTTTTAAAAAGTAATAAATTTTCCAGTTCACAGACGTCTTTAACAATAAACGTCGCTCCCGCTTTTTCTAATTCTTCTTTTGTACCAAAGCCGTAAAGAACCCCGATAGACTCAATCTTTTGTATTTGAGCCCCTATAATATCATGCTCACGATCACCGACCATAATTGTTTCGGAGAGATTTTTAATTTTCGTTTTTTCTAAAGCATAACCAATAACATCTGCTTTTTTGCTTCTACTACCATCCATAGTAGCTCCTGCTACAAAGTCAAAATAGTCATACAGATCAAAATGTTTAAGAATTTGAGTTGAAAATTTTTCAGGCTTAGAGGTTGCCACTATCAATTTCTTATCAGCTTGTTTGAGAGAAGACAATATTTCCCGAATCCCTTTATAAACTTCATTTTCATAGAGGCCTTTTTCAGAAAAATATTCACGATAATAAGCCACAGCTTGTATACTTTCTTCCTCTGAAAAACCATAAAAGTGTTCAAAAGAATACTTCAGTGGTGGACCGATGAAAACTCTTAATTCTTTTTTATCTTGCACTTCGATACCAAATTTCTCTAAAGCATAAGCCACAGAATTAGTTATCCCTAACTCAGAGTTGGTCAAAGTCCCATCTAAATCAAATAAGATATTTTGATACATGTTTTTCCCTTTTCTTTTTTAAAAAGGCGGGAAATTTTCCCAGCCTCTTTCATCAATTATAAACTTGACCAGACACTTTCCAAAATATTAGTTTGGTCGCGGTCAGGTCCAACTGAGAAGGTGGAAATACGTACACCAACCAACTCACTTACTCGCCGAACATAGTTGCGAGCATTTTCTGGAAGATCTTCTAACTTACGAACGCCAGTAATATCTTCAGACCATCCAGGAAGCTCTTCGTAAATCGGCTTACAACGTTTAAGCTGTTCCAAACTAGCTGGATAGTGGTCGATTCTTTGGCCATCCAAATCATAGGCTACACAGATCTTGACTGTATCCAGACCACTCAAAACATCGATGGAGTTAAGTGAAAGATTGGTGATCCCTGACACTCGGCGACTATGGCGCATAACAACAGAGTCAAACCAACCAACTCGACGCGGACGGCCTGTTGTTGTACCATACTCATGGCCGACTTCACGTATGCGGTCTCCTACTTCATCGAAAAGCTCTGTCGGGAATGGCCCATCACCAACACGACTTGTATAGGCTTTACAAACACCCACTACTTTGTCAATCTTGCTAGGACCCACACCAGAACCGATCGTTACACCGCCAGCAACAGGATTAGAGGAGGTTACAAATGGATAAGTTCCTTGGTCAATATCTAGCATAACTCCTTGAGCCCCTTCAAAGAGCACTCGCTTGCCTTGATCCAGCGCATCGTTTAAGATGACAGAGGTGTCTGTCACATACTGCTTGATTTGTTGCCCATATTCATAGTATTCTTCAAAAATATCATCAAAGTTAATTGCTGTGCTATCGTACAATCTCTCAAAGAGGCGATTTTTCTCAGCTAAATTACGCTCCAAGCGTTCCCTGAAAATGTCTCTATCTAAGAGATCTGCAATCCGGATACCAACACGCGCAGCCTTATCCATATAAGCAGGTCCAATTCCTTTAATAGTAGTTCCAATTTTATTGTCACCTTTGGCCTCTTCCTGCAGGCGATCCAGCTCAATATGATAAGGTAAGATAACATGAGCCCGGTCTGAGATACGAAGATTATCCGTTGTCACACCTTCTTCATGTAAATAATTCAGTTCTTTAACTAGAGATTTAGGATTAACCACCATCCCGTTTCCAATGACTGAGATTTTTTCTGGGAAGAAAATCCCTGATGGAATCAAGTGCAGTTTGTACTTCTTACCGTCAATCACGATGGTATGACCAGCATTGTCACCACCTTGATAACGAGCAATCACTTCGGCATTAGCAGAAAGGAAGTCTGTGATCTTTCCTTTCCCTTCATCTCCCCACTGGGTTCCTACAACAACTACTGATGTCATAATTTTGTCTGAGCTGAGACAGCTCGTCCTTTCTTACATACAAGGCAGGAATCTCACCTGCTGGTATATCTTACACTTTATTATAAGAAATTTATTGCCATTTTTCAAGAAGAGATAGGGATTTCATTTGGATTTTAACTTTTGGAAATGAATTAGTTTTTCACAAAATCTGTTTTTTCTGATATTAATTAGTTTATTTTAAATAAAAGTTCGGATTTTTATTAAAATCGTAGTAGAAATTTGTTTTCTTTTTCCGTTTGTAATAGACTAAAATTACTATCATAGGACGGTGAAACGATGACGATTAATCAATTACTGCAGAAACTGGATACATCAAGCCCTATTCTTCAAGCGACCTTTGGTCTAGAGAGGGAAAATCTCCGAGTTGACTTGGATGGACACTTAGCCCAAACTGCCCATCCAAGTCAACTCGGTTCAAGGAATTTCCACCCAAGCATCCAAACAGACTTCAGCGAGCAACAACTAGAACTAATAACACCTATTGCTCACTCGACTAAGGAAGCTAGGCGCTTACTGGGGGCTATTAGTGACGTGGCGGCCCGCTCGATTGATCAGAACGAGCGCCTCTGGCCTCTGTCCATGCCACCGCAGCTGACTGAAGAGGAGATTGTCATTGCTTGTCTGGAAAACGACTATGAGCGCCACTACCGAGAGGGCTTGGCGGAAAAATATGGCAAAAAACTACAGGCTATCTCTGGTATCCACTACAACATGGAGCTAGGGAAAGATCTAGTCACTGCTCTCTTTCAAGTCAGCTCCTATCAATCACTTAAGGATTTTAAAAACGGCCTCTATCTCAAGCTGGCTCGAAACTTTCTGCGTTTCCGCTGGATCTTAACCTATCTCTACGGTGCTGCACCTTTGGCAGAAACTGGCTTCTACAGTCAGGAAATTTCCCAGCCTATCCGCTCTTTTCGTAACAGCGACTATGGCTATGTCAATGACGAAAATATTCAAGTGTCCTACGCTTCTTTGGAGCAATATGTAACCGATATTGAAAACTACGTTCAGTCAGGCGAGCTCAGCGCTGAAAAAGAATTTTACTCAGCCGTTCGCTTCCGTGGACAGAAGCACAATCGTGCCTATCTGGAGCAAGGTATCACTTATCTAGAATTCCGCTGCTTCGATCTCAATCCTTTTGACCATTTAGGTATTAGCCAAGAAACCTTAGATACCGTCCATCTCTTTTTACTGAGCCTGCTCTGGCTAGATGATGTAGAAAATGTTGATGCGGCATTAAAAGCTGCCCACGACTTGAACCAAAAGATTGCTTGTAGCCATCCACTGACTGCCCTGCCAGATGAGGCAGACAGCTCAGCCCTTCTCCAAGCCATGGAAGAGCTTATCCAGCATTTTGAACTGCCAACTTACTACCAAACCTTACTTCAACATCTTAAGGAGGCGCTACAAAATCCTCAGCTAACCCTATCTGGCCAGCTCCTGCCTCATATCCAGCATGATTCCTTAATGGCCTTTGGGCTAGAAAAAGCAGAGGAATATCACCGCTACGCTTGGACTGCTCCTTATGCCCTCAAAGGCTACGAAAATATGGAACTATCCACCCAGATGCTACTCTTTGATGCTATCCAAAAGGGGCTTAATGTCGAAATTTTAGATGAAAATGACCAATTTCTCAAGCTTTGGCATGGTCGCCATGTGGAATATGTCAAGAACGGCAATATGACCTCCAAGGATAACTATGTCATCCCTCTGGCCATGGCCAATAAAACCGTCACCAAAAAGATTTTGGCTGCAGCTGACTTTCCCGTTCCAGCTGGAGCAGAATTTTCTTCCCTAGAGGATGGACTGGCCTATTACCCTTTGATTAAGGACCGACAAATTGTTGTCAAACCAAAGTCAACTAACTTCGGACTAGGCATCTCCATCTTCCAAGAACCAGCTAGTCTGGAAGCTTATCGCAAGGCTTTGGAAATCGCTTTTTCAGAAGACGCTGCTGTCTTAGTGGAAGAATTTATCGCTGGAACGGAGTACCGCTTCTTTGTCTTAGACGGTCAGTGTGAGGCAGTCCTCTTGCGAGTAGCAGCCAATGTCGTCGGAGACGGTCAGCATACCTTGAGAGAATTGGTTGCCATCAAAAACGACAATCCGCTACGGGGTCGGGATCATCGATCACCGCTTGAAATCATTGAACTGGGGGACATTGAACTGCTCATGCTGGACCAGCAAGGCTATGGACCAGATGATATCCTGCCTGCTGGAGTCAAGGTTGACTTGCGACGCAATTCCAATATTTCTACCGGCGGAGACTCGATTGACGTCACAGACAGCATGCACCCATCTTATAAGGAACTTGCTGCGAACATGGCAAAGGCTATGGGAGCTTGGGCCTGTGGCGTTGACCTGATTATTCCTGACAGCTCTGCTATTTCTACCAAGGAAAATCCTAACTGCACCTGCATCGAGCTCAATTTCAACCCCTCTATGTATATGCACACCTATTGTGCTGAGGGGCCGGGACAAAGCATCACCCCTAAAATACTGGCCAAACTTTTCCCAGAAATGGACCTGTAAAATAAGAAAACGCAGAAGATGTCCCTGCGTTTTTTGTTTTGTAACCGAGGTAAAGTTTAAGATGATAACCTAAAAGAATTAAGCTTGATCTCTACTACAAGTTTAAAATTTCTTTATGTCCTCTTCACAAACTTGAAAAAACAAGCGCAAGCCTGCGCCCCTTTCTCTATTTTGTGTTAAAATAAAAGGTATGGACAAAATTATCAAAACTATCTCAGAAAATGGTTCTTTCCGCGCGTATGTGCTGGATAGCACAGAGACGGTTCGGACCGCTCAAGAAAAACATCAAACTCAAGCAAGTTCTACTGTTGCACTTGGCCGCACACTGATTGCCAGCCAGATTTTGGCTGCAAATGAAAAAGGCCAGACCAAGATTACCGTCAAGGTTCTCGGGACCAGCTCACTAGGTGCGATTATCACAGTGGCAGATACAGAGGGTAATGTCAAAGGCTATGTGCAAAATCCCGGTGTAGATATCAAAAAGACAGCCACTGGCGAAGTGCTGGTTGGTCCTTTTGTCGGCCAAGGCGAATTCCTCGTTATCACGGACTATGGCACGGGCAATCCTTACAACTCCATGACTCCTCTCATCTCTGGAGAAATCGGCGAAGACCTAGCTTTCTACCTAACCGAAAGCCAGCAGACACCTTCCGCAGTTGGCCTCAATGTTCTCTTAGATGAGAACGACAAAGTCAAGGTTGCCGGTGGTTTCTTGATACAAGTTCTGCCTGGTGCTAAGGAAGCTGAAATTGCCCGCTTTGAGAAGCGGATCCAAGAAATGCCTGCCATCTCAAAACTGCTGGAATCCGATGACCATATCGAAGCTCTGCTGGTTGCCATCTATGGTGATGAGCCATACAAACGCCTGTCTGAAGAAGAAATCCGCTTCCAGTGCGACTGTAGCAAAGAGCGCTTCATGAATGCCTTGGCTACCTTGCCAAAGACTGACTTGGAAGAGATGCGTGACCAGGACCAAGGAGCTGAAATCGTCTGTCAATTCTGCCAGACTGCCTATCACTTTGACCAAAATGACCTGGAGGAACTGATTCGTGACAAATCTTAATACCCCTTTTATGATCGGAAATGTCGAAATTCCCAACCGCACAGTTCTGGCACCTATGGCCGGCGTAACCAACTCTGCTTTCCGGACCATTGCCAAAGAGCTGGGAGCGGGCCTGGTCGTGATGGAAATGGTCTCTGACAAGGGCATCCAGTATAACAACGAAAAAACCCTCCACATGCTCCACATTGACGAGGGAGAAAATCCAGTCTCTATCCAACTTTTCGGTAGTGACGAAGATAGCTTAGCCCGCGCAGCAGAATTTATCCAAGAAAACACTAAAACGGACATCGTTGATATCAATATGGGCTGCCCGGTCAATAAAATCGTTAAAAATGAAGCTGGAGCCATGTGGCTTAAGGACCCCGAGAAAATCTACAAAATCATCAACAAAGTACAGTCAGTGCTAGATATTCCTCTGACAGTCAAGATGCGTACTGGCTGGTCCGACAGTTCACTGGCTGTAGAAAATGCTCTGGCAGCTGAAGCTGCTGGAGTCTCAGCCCTAGCTATGCACGGGCGGACCCGTGAGCAAATGTATACTGGTCATGCTGACCTTGAGACCTTGCACGATGTTGCGCAAGCTCTGACTAAGATCCCTTTCATCGCTAACGGAGATATCCGCAGCGTTCAAGAAGCCAAACAACGTATCGAAGAAGTCGGAGCTGATGCCGTTATGATAGGTCGAGCTGCTATGGGTAATCCTTACCTCTTCAACCAGATCAACCACTACTTTGAAACGGGTGAAATCCTTCCGGACTTGACCTTTGAAGATAAAATGAAAATTGCCCACGACCACCTTAAACGTTTGATTGATCTCAAAGGGGAACATATTGCCGTTCGAGAATTCCGAGGCCTAGCTCCACACTACCTGCGTGGAACATCCGGAGCTGCTAAACTACGAGGTGCGATTTCTCAAGCAAACACCCTTGCTGAAATTGAAGAGCTCTTGCAAATTCAAAAATAAAACAAAAGGAAGCCAATCGGACTTCCTTTTTGTTCTGTTTAGGGTTGAGTCACCACAACACTTGTTACTGAACCATCTGCTCCTGTTGTAATCTGCAGATTGGCATTGCCTGGCCCGCTTAACTGAGCATTGTATTTGCCATCATCCAGCGTATAAGAGTAGGAAGCGATGGAATAATTAGCTGTCTTTCCATCTGCAGACTGGACTGTGAATTGGCCGTTGCCTGATACAGTCACAGTATTTCCATTGGCATCCTTCCAAGTACCAGCAGCCGCTGAGAAATCTCCATCCACCATAGTCAAGACACCTTTATAGCGAGCATTGCTGGCTGCCTGCTTATTCTGAAGCTGGCGATTGCTTTCCGATGCTTGAGCTGGTTGAGTTGCTTGACTCTGAGTATTTTGTCGACCTGAAGCTTGCTGCGTTTGCGTTTGTTGGGCTTGAGGCGCTTCTACAGTAGACTGTTGCTGACTGGCAGAAGCTTCGACTTGTCCAGACTGGCCAACTGCTACTTCTGAAGAAGGTCGATTGCTAGCCTTAGAAGAAGAACTAGCCTTGCTGGATGACGCAGCTTTTGAGCTAGAGGAAGTCTGAACAGTCTTGCTAGAACTAGTACTTGTTGTGCTTTCTTCTTTCTTACCACATGCCCCTAAAAGCAGACCAGAAGCTAGAACTACAACTGCCATCATTTTTGTATAAGTACGTGTTTTCATCTTTTGCCTCCTTGTAACATTTAGAAATCTTTTTGTAATGTAATTGTAATACTATGTTTTTTATTTGTCAATCATTTATATAAAATTCTTTAAAAAGTTTCTACCCAAGCAAGTTCAAGCTTCTCATGCTACTTCTTTGGTCATGAGAAATTTGCTCCTACTTATCTATTCGTCATTAAAATAAGAAAAACAGGACAATTTTGTCCTGCAAGAGAAATATAACCTCGACTTTCTTTTAAGCCGTTTTTTCTGTCTTCAGCCGATAAACTTTTCTCGGCTTCTTCTTTGGCACGCGCTTGACACCAGCCTCTTCTAGGTATTCCCCAAATTTAACTAGAAAATTATTGCTGACAATAGGACGTCTAGGTGTGATGAGATTGACCAACTCAGTCCCTTCATAGACAGTAAAAGGTGATTCCAGTAAATGAAGAAATGTTGGATTCCAGTCCAGTCGTCCCTGAATCCGTTTAATAGATTCTAGTAGGATTTGGTAGTGATCAAAAGCAAAGTCCTCTGCTTTCAAAAGCCGCTCTCCGTCCCTAAAGCTCCTTGTCTTAAAGTCCACATCAAGAAAGGTGACTTCTTTAGCATCATCGCCAGCTTGTACTTGATCTACTGCTATAGCCGGAAGATAAACCAAGTGGGAAATCGTAATGATCCATCCGCGTGGATCACGTCCTGGTGTAGAAACCGTCATCAGCTGTTCCACCTTTTCCAGCGGTATCTCAAGCCCCACCTCTTCTTTGACTTCCCGAATGCAGGCTTGATAGGCATCCTCATGCTTGTCCACAAAGCCTCCGACTAGGGCATATTTATTTTGATAAGGATGGGCCTTGCGCTTGATGACCAAGAGTTTTATCTGCCCTTCCACGAAGCAGTATGCCACCATATCTGCTGTTACACTCGGAGTCTCATATTTTGGCAAATCCTGAGTCTTGTACCATTCCAAAAAGGCGGATTCATCCGCCATTGTTTCATAATATTCTTTTTCTGTCATACCAGATGGAATAGCCTGTTTGGTCATAAGTATCTTATCCTTTTCTATCAAAAATCCTCCAAATCTTGCTCTAAGCCTTCTTCACTGCCTTGGTCCACTGATACCACCCGACGATACTATTGAGGGTATAGACCCAGTACATAGCCTGTATGTGAAAGTTGCTACCCCACCAGAGATAGATACTGAAGAGATTGGTCGCAATCCAGAAAATCCACTGCTCACGGTAGAGACCAGTCATGAGAAGCTGACCGATACCATTGGTCGCATCTGTCACACTATCACGGAAAGGACGGTGACTTTGAATGCTTTTATAGGCAAAGCCCATACCAATCCAAATCAAGGCCGTCAAGGCCAGGTATTTAAGCCAGCCACGCCAGTCTAACTTCTTAGCTTCAAAATGAGAAGGTTCTTCCTTATCTTGCTCATTAACCCGGTTGGACAGCCAAGTATAAAGGCCGATTGGCTGCATGATAAAGAAGTAAATTGTTGTCAGTACTTCACCATAAAAACTAGCCTTGAAGGACAATATGAGGTAAATTGCGGAATTTACAGCCCCAAAAATGTAGTTGCTAGCCCGACCTTCAGCTACTAGGATTACACAGACGATGCCCGTCCAGGAAGCAAAGAGTCCCAGCCAATCATGCTTCGCCTGGCCACTGGTAAACTCCAGAATGAAAGGCAGACTGGAAAGAGCAAGTAAATAGAGCCATTGAGCCAAGCTACGGCCACCAAATAGGTCCTGCCAGAGCAATTTTGTAATCCCCTTAATGCCCTGCTTTTTAGCTACGGCACAGACATTACGGAAATTCCGAGCAAAGGTTTGAGTTTTTTGTTTCA
Source organism: Streptococcus sp. 2_1_36FAA (assembly GCF_000161955.2). Classification (NCBI taxonomy): domain Bacteria; kingdom Bacillati; phylum Bacillota; class Bacilli; order Lactobacillales; family Streptococcaceae; genus Streptococcus; species Streptococcus sp. 2_1_36FAA. The sequence continues at coordinate 486,854 of NZ_KI391975.1, read as the reverse complement.
GTCCTGCGCAGAGAGCTTCAGGAGAGAGTTTTTGATTTTTTATTTCCATTCTATTCTACCACTTTCTTTTTTAATCTGCTTGATAAATCCTGTTGATTGCTTCTTTGGCCATCTCATAATTGTCCAGATAACTGCCAGCTAGATAGACTGTCGGATGATCAGGCAAGTACTGATCTTTCAGCTTTTTCAGATAGCTTGAAAAATCACTGCGGATAGCCTCGTCTGCCATGCTCATATCGCGAAAGCCATCATTGACATAGGTCCCAACTGGCTCAGCAAAGAGAATCAAATCCCATTTTTCCTTGGATAAGATGCTGACAAAGAGATTATCAAAAGTATCTGTCTCTTCGTCCTGAACCGGACTTTCTTTCAGATAGTAATCATAGTAAGCCTTGGTTACCAGTGAATTTGTATCAGCCACTACCAGACCACGGTTAGCGCTGCTGTCAATGAGGCGAGAAGTCTGAGCGTATTGTCCCAGAAGTAGATAATAGTAGTCTTTAGGGGTCAGTTCATCATCTCGTACGTTATTTTGAATCTGGTATTCTCGAGCATATTCCAGACTAACTGGAGCATCATAATAGCGAGCCAAATCCTTAGCCAAGGTCGTTTTACCATTGCTGGCGCTACCCATGATCAGCACTTTCTTGGTAAAGTGACGGCGGAATGGTTGGGCCATATATTTCCAATAACGACTAGGATTTTCTCGAATCATGGTAGCGGAAATGCCAACCTGACGCTCTTCCAAGGAGCTTTCAAACCCTCGTCTGTTCAGCTCTGCCAAGTAATCAGCCTCTCCGACATAGAAGATCAACTCCTCGCGTTCAGAATCATAACCCACCAAGTCTAATAAAGCCGACAACCACTGGTCCCAACCCAGAGGATAGCGAGGAAAAGAAGTTTCGTCCAGTTTGTAAACCTGAGTCAATTCATCATCTGCGAAAGTTTCTCGCGTATAGCGGAAACGCTTCTGCAGAGACAGGCCTACTTCCTCCCCACGGTCACCTTGATAACCAGAAACCACCACGCGCACCTTGTCGTAAGAACGCTTAGCCTTCTGAATCAAATCGATATGCCCCTGATGCAAGGGAGCAAAGGTTCCAAAGACGATTGCAATTTTTTCTTTCATAGCCACACCTTTTTATTGTTTTTTATATTTTTATTTTTTCTATGTTTTTATTATAAACTATATTTTTGTTTTGTCAATAGTTTTTATAAAATTTTATAAAAATATTTTTAAACTCAAATATCAAACTTAAAATTAAAAAAGCCCTGATAATTGTTATATCAGAGCTTTCCTTATGTTTTTTTACAATTGTTCATCAAGATTACTGCGATCTTCTTTAGAATTTAGGCTATATCAAACTTCAACTGACCTGCCTTAACCCCCACTTTCAAAGTCTGACCAGCTTGTAAATCCCCAGTTAATAGCAGTTCTGCTAGTTTGTCTTCAACTTTGGTTTGCAGAGTCCTACGAAGAGGTCTAGCCCCCATTTCTACATCATATCCTTCTTTAGCTAGTAGTTTCAAGGCACTAGCTTGGAATTTTAGTTGGATATTCTTTTCAGCTAGACTGGCAACCAGAGGTTTAACCATCACTTTGACAACCTCCTGCATATGGTCTGCTGACAAGCTATGGAAGACGACTTTTTCATCAATCCGGTTAATAAATTCTGGACGGTATGTCTTTTTGAGCTCTTCTAACATTCGTTTTTCCATATTTGCATGATCCAAGCGAATGTCGCGCGCTCCAAAGCCGACCGTCTTATCATCACGCAAACTGGTTGCTCCTAGATTGCTGGTCATGATAATAATCGTATTTGAAAAATCAATCTTTCGTCCCTTACTATCAGTCAATACACCATCATCTAAAACCTGCAGAAGGACATTGAAAATATCCGGATGAGCTTTTTCAACTTCGTCAAATAAGAGGACGGAATATGGTCGGTTGCGAACTTTCTCTGTTAATTCGCCTCCTTCTTCATAGCCGACGTAGCCTGGAGGCGCTCCATTGAGACGACTAGCTACAAATTTCTCCATGTATTCACTCATATCAAAACGAATGAGAGCTGATTCGTCGTCAAAGAGGGTTTCTGCCAGAGCCTTAGCTAACTCGGTCTTACCAACCCCAGTTGGTCCCAAGAACATAAAGGAACCAATCGGTCGCTTATTCGCTCGAATACCTGACTGATTACGACGAATTGCGCGACTAATAGCTGATATAGCTTCATCTTGGCCAATCACCCGCTTATGCAATTCTTCTTCTAAGTGCAAATATTTTTTAGCATCTGTCTGAGTCAATTTTTGGACTGGAATACCAGACAGGCGACTGAGAGTTGTCAAAATGTCTGTTTCCTCTACCTTCAAATTACTTGATAGAGGTTGATTTTCTTCCTTGATCAAGCGACTAAGTTTATTGAACTGACCAGCTATAATTGCTCGATCTGCTGGACTCAAATCCTCTTGTGCATGACTCTGAGGACCATTGTTACGTACTGTAGCACTTGCTTCATCTAACAGATCAATTGCTGAATCTGGCAGATGCTTACTTGTCAAATAACGGTGGGCATATTTTACAGCTGTTTCAATGGCTTGATCTGTAATCGTTACCTTATGATGGGCTTCATAGTTTTCTTTTAGCCCCTTAAGGATAGCAATGCTGTCAGCCACACTTGGTTCTTCAATACTGATCTTAGCGAAGCGCCGAGATAGAGCAGCGTCTTTTTCAATATGCTTTTGGTATTCTTCTTGAGTTGTAGCTCCTATCGTACGCAGTGTTCCGCGAGCCAGAGCAGGTTTAAGGATATTCGCAGCATCCATCGTAGAATCAATACCACTACCAGATCCCATAATCGTATGAAGCTCATCGATAAAGAGGATGACCTTACCATCTTTCTCAATATCGTCGATGATATTGTTCATACGCTCTTCAAAATCCCCACGGAAACGAGTCCCTGCGACTACATTCATTAAATCAAGCTCTAGAACCCGCATTTTGGCTAGTTCGTGTGGAACTTGACCAGAAGCTACACGCTGGGCCAAACCGAGAGCTAGAGCAGTTTTACCAACTCCAGCATCCCCAACTAAGACAGGATTATTCTTCGTCTTGCGGCTGAGAACCTGAATCATCCGAGAGATTTCCTGATCTCGACCAACAACAGGCTCTAGCTGACCTGAACGAGCTAATTCCGTCAAGTCTCGTGTGTAATCTTCTAGACCACCACTCTGAGTAGGAGGCATCCCCATCATGTTTGCCATGTTTTGCTTGGCTTGATTAAAACCTTTATGAAGACTGCGGATTGCTTTTAAATCATTCTTAGTCCAGCCAGACTTTTGTTCCAGATTTCTCCGCAAATCATTAATGCGCAAGACTCCTTCTTTGTCTTCATAACTAAAGCCGACAAATTCCAAAATACGAGTTGCTAGGGTTCCTCTGTCGCTGATGATAGAGTATAAGATATGTTCAGTTCCGACTTCCTTTGCGTGAGTAGCTTCGGCTATTGCTTTTGCCTCCTTAAAAAGAGTCGTCAAGCGATGAGAAAAAGGCAGGATACTAAATCGCCCTTCCTTCTGATAAGATTTCCCTACCACATGGTAAGCAGCATCCTCAAAATGATCAATTTCTAGCGGATAATCGTTTAAAACTGAGCCTGCTACGCTGTACGGATAATTAGAAAAAGCAATCAAGAGATGCCATGACTCTAAATACTCAGATTCAAAATGACTAGCCAGTTGCTGGGCTTCTTCTATACTAACAATCAAGGCTTTCGAATATTTCATTTCTATTTAAGTTCCTTTTCTATCAAGTTGTTGTAATACTTTCTTTAACATACGAGCGCGAATTATTGGAGCATCTACTCCTAAAACACAATCAGACGATATAGCCAAAAGAAGGTTGCCTTCACGTTCCGACATAATTCTTTCATCAAACAAGAGTTGAATAATATCTGTAAAGAACTGTTGGCTCACTTGCTCTCCAATACGATCGAATAACTCACATATCATCTGATGGCGGTCAGAAAACTCGACCTTTCCAATTCGAATGTAGCCACCGCCACCTCGCTTACTTTCGACAACGTAGCCCCGGCTTTCAGTAAAGCGAGTCTTAATCACATAATTAATTTGACTGGGAACAACCTGGAAGACATCAGCCAACTCGCTCCGTTTCAACTCAACCATACCTGCCTGCTCTAAAATTGCTTTAATATAGGCTTCGATATTATCTGAAGTATTCTTACCGCTCATGATCTTCCTTTCTAGTCAATCTTATTATTTTTAATCGCTCTTTCATTAAACATTAGACACTGATTTCTAGCTTCACAAAAGTATCTTTGACATTGACTATCTTTGACTAATATTATACCGAAAAAGTCCTTATTTTGAAAGGAAAAGGGATGGTAAAAGGTCTGATAATTCAAACTAGTGAAAAAGCTTTATAAAAGAGCAGATTCTTAGCTGTAACCGCTTGCAATTAACTTTTAAAGCGTTATAATATAGGCGGAAATGTACAGAAAGAATAGGTACCTTACCTATTCACAATTATCTCAAAAGGAGGAATGTCCAATGACGCTAGATTGGCTCACTTATACTCGCCACGTGCTCACTTGGTTGCTTTCAACCTTGTTCCTATACACAGTATTTTCTGCCCATTATGTCAATGTCCAGATTGCCATATTGGTTGCCTGCTTCTTTATCCCCTTCTTATTTGAACAGGCCAAGATGAAACAGAAAACAAAGTGGACTCTTAATCTACTCATTACACTCGCTACTGTGATAGGAATCCTATTCACTCAGAAGTTTAGAATTACTTTTACCTATTCTCAAATTACTCATCTCTTAATTTTTGGTATTCTTCTAATTTTTATTGATGCTGTGATTTCACATAGCAACTTGATGAGAAGAGTGGCTAAATAGAATAAAGCACATTAGAAAGCTTTTGATATATACAAGAGCTTAGGCTTATAAAGATAAAACGGGACAAAATCAATCTTGTCCCGTTCTTTTTATGATAGTAGATTCTTAGTTTTGTCCAAGAGCTGCTGCCATTGTTGCTGCAACTTCTGATTCAAAGTCGTTAGCGGCTTTTTCGATACCTTCACCAACTTCAAAGCGAGCGAACTCAACTACTGAAGCATTTACTGATTCAAGGTAAGCTTCAACTGTCTTGCTGTCATCCATGATGTAAACTTGTGCAAGAAGTGTATATGCTTGGTCAACTTTAGTGTTGTCAAGCATGAAGCGATCCATTTTACCTGGGATGATCTTGTCCCAGATCTTTTCTGGTTTACCTTCAGCAGCCAACTCAGCCTTGATGTCTTCTTCAGCTTGAGCAACAACTGCATCAGTCAATTGAGCTTTTGATCCATACTTCAAGTGCGGAAGAGCTGGTTTACCAACCATTGCGCGGCTTTCGTTATCTTGATCAATAGCATGGTTCAATTGTGCTAATTCATCTTTAACAAATTGCTCATCCAATTCTTTGTATGAAAGAACAGTTGGTTTCATCGCAGCGATATGCATAGAAATTTGTTTAGCAAGAGCTTCGTCTCCGCCTTCGATAACGGAGATAACACCGATACGGCCACCATTGTGTTGGTAAGCACCAAAGTGTTGTGCATCTGTTTTTTCGATCAAAGCAAAGCGACGGAATGAGATTTTTTCTCCGATAGTTGCAGTTGCAGATACGTATGCAGCTTCAAGAGTTTCACCTGAAGGCATTGTCAAAGCAAGTGCTTCTTCGTTGTTAGCTGGTTTGCCTTCAGCGATTACTTTCGCAGTTGCATTTACCAAGTCAACAAATTGAGCATTTTTTGCAACGAAGTCAGTTTCAGCGTTTACTTCAACTACTGCTGCAACATTACCGTTAACAAATACACCAGTCAAACCTTCAGCAGCAACACGGTCAGCCTTCTTAGCTGCTTTTGCCATACCTTTTTCGCGAAGCAATTCAATCGCTTTTTCGATGTCACCATCAGTTTCAACTAGGGCTTTCTTAGCGTCCATGACACCAGCACCAGATTTTTCACGCAACTCTTTAACAAGTTTAGCTGTAATTTCTGCCATTTTGTTTCTCCTATATTTTTTAAAAATAGGAGGGCCGGGCTAAGCCCCGCCCTCCTAGGTAATTACTAATTATTTGAATTAAGCGTTGTCGCCTTCTACAACTTCAACGATTTCTTCGATTGAGTCTGCTTGAGTTTCAGTTGCAGCCAATTCAGCTTCTACTGACTCAACACTGTCTTCACCTTGACGACCTTCGATAATAGCGTCAGCCATTTTCGCAGTGATCAATTTAACAGCGCGGATAGCGTCATCGTTAGAAGGAATGATTACATCGATATCGTCTGGATCTGTGTTTGTATCAACCATCGCAACCACTGGGATACCAAGCTTCTTAGCTTCTTTAACAGCGATTTGCTCTTTATGTGGGTCAACTACGTACATTACATCTGGGATGCGTGGCATTTCTTCGATACCACCCAAGAATTTTTCAAGACGTGCACGTTGTTTGTTAAGAAGAGCTACTTCTTTCTTAGGAAGAACTTCGAAAGTTCCGTCTTCTTCCATACGTTTGATTTCTTTCAAACGAGCTACACGTTTTTGGATAGTAGACCAGTTTGTAAGAGTTCCACCCAACCAACGGTGGTTGATGTAGTATTGACCAGCGCGTTCTGCTTCATCTTTTACAGCTTCAGCAGCTTGCTTTTTAGTACCAACAAACAAGATGATTGCATCGTTTGCAGCTGCATCACGGATGAAATCATATGCTTGGTCTGCATATTTTACAGTTTGTTGCAAGTCAATAACGTGGATACCGTTACGCTCTGTGAAGATGTACTTAGCCATCTTAGGGTTCCAGCGACGAGTTTGGTGACCAAAGTGAACACCAGCCTCAAGAAGTTGTTTCATTGAAATTACTGCCATGAGTAAATTCTCCTTTTTGTTTTTTTCCTCTTTTAGATTTCAGCTCGCAGGACAACCCAAGGGCAACAGTCCCACAATTCATCTAAAATGAGTATTTTGCCATTTGCACGGCATCTATTATGATAACAGAATTTCAAGAATTTGACAAGCTCTTTTGCTTTATTTTTCCTCGAAAACCTTGATTTTATCAGCATTTATTTTTCTAGTTTTCAGTATTATTTCATTTTCTTAGACTCAAGTGTATTGACGAAAATCCTTTTTTAAGGTAAAATAGTAAAGGTTGAGGCGGTATAGCCAAGTGGTAAGGCACGGCTCTGCAAAAGCTTGATCGTCGGTTCAAATCCGTCTACCGCCTTATATTACCTGATTTATCAGGAAACATCTGAACATAAAGCTCGTAAAATCGGGCTTTTTTCATTTGACGCTAGATTTTAAGCCTATCTCTTAAGTTAGGATTCAAAAAGAGGCTGAGATATTCTCTCAGCCTCTTTTTATAGCATTTTTACTAATTCTCTGTTTTGAGAAAAGCAGTAGAATTAAAGACAAATGCCTTCTATTTTTCAACCTAATTCTTAGTGTTTTTTACGACGGAAGTTAAAGAAGGCTGTTACACTTGCAAGAACAAGTCCTAATAGAGCCGCAAGGCCATTTGCATGTTCACCAGTGTTTGGAAGGTTCTTCTTCTCTTCTGCGTTTCTATTTACTCTAGAGTATTGAGGTTGTTGTGGACGGTCTGTTTGACCTGATTGACTACTTGTAGCAGCATCTGATCCTGGTTTCGCTTGATCCTTAGGATCTTGAACTTTACCAGTTGAATCTTGAGCTTTTCCTTTAGAATCTTGAGCTTTGTCTGATGGATCTTTTTGATCTTGACTAGCATTTGATTGGCTGCTACCAGATTCCTTAGCACCAATTTCAACTACTTGAGTGATTGGTGTTTTCGTAATCTGTTCGTCTCTGGCAACTCGGCTTGTTTCAACACCATTTGTCTTAGTAATTGTGTAGACAACAGTCTTTTCACCATCAACACCAGCAATCTTGATCCGTTTTGTTCCTTTTGGAAGATCTGGATTGCTTAAAGTGATAGTGCCATGGTAAATAACTTGAGTTTCAGTCACGTTTTCAGTTGTAACAACTGGAGCAGTAGCTTTCTTAGTGCCTACTTCAACAACTTCATCAACTGCTGGAGTTGTGATAGTGTTGGATTTCTCTACACGACCTGTTTCAACACCGTCTGCGTAGGTTACCGTGTAAACAATGGTACGAACTCCCTTCTTACCTGGGTTTGTCACATTGCGAACACCTTCTGGAAGAGCTGGATTTGGAACTTCTTTGACTTGGAAGTCTACTTCTTCAGTCTTAGTTTCTTCCTTAGTGGTAATGACTGGACCAGTACCTTCTTCGATGACTTCGTCAACAGCTGGTTTTGTCACAGTTTCTGACTTCTTAACCTTGCTAACTTCTTGGCCATCAGCTTTAGTAACAGTATAAGTTACTTCCTTCTCTCCATCTACTCCTTGAACTTTTACGTTTCTTGTGCCTTTTGGTAGAGCTGGATTTGGAACTGTAGAGCTACCATGTTTGATAACTTCTTTTTCTACTACTTCTTCGGTTGTAGTAACTACGCCTTTCTTAGTTCCTACTTCAACGACTTCATCAACTGCTGGAGTTGTGATTTCGTTTGATTTCACTACACGACCTGTTTCTTTGCCGTCAGTGTAGGTTACTGTCTCAACGATTGTACGAACACCCTTCTTACCTGGAGTTGTCACATTGCGGACACCTTCTGGAAGTGCTGGATTTGGAACTTCTTTGACTTGGAAATCTACTTCTTCAGTCTTAGTTTCTTCCTTAGTAGTAATAACTGCACCGGTACCTTCTTCGATGACTTCGTCAACAGCTGGTTTTGTCACTTTCTCTGACTTCTTAACCTTGCTAACTTGTACGCCATCAGCTTTCGTAACTGTGTAAGTTACTTCCTTCTCTCCATCTACACCTTGAACTTTTGTGTTTCTTGTGCCTTTTGGTAGAGCTGGATTTTTAACTGTAGAGCTACCATGTTTGATAACTTCTTTTTCTACTACTTCTTCAGTTGTAGTAACTGCACCGGTACCTTCTTCGATGACTTCGTCAACAGCTGGTTTTGTCACTTTCTCTGACTTCTTAACCTTGCTAACTTGTACGCCATCAGCTTTCGTAACTGTGTAAGTTACTTCCTTCTCTCCATCTACACCTTGAACTTTTACATTTCTTGTGCCTTTTGGTAGAGCTGGATTTTGTTCAGTTCGGCTACCATGCTTGATAACTTCTTTTTCCACTACTTCTTCAGTTGTAGTAACTGCACCGGTACCTTCTTCGATGACTTCGTCAACAGCTGGTTTTGTCACTTTCTCTGACTTCTTAACCTTGCTAACTTGTACGCCATCAGCTTTCGTAACTGTGTAAGTTACTTCCTTCTCTCCATCTACACCTTGAACTTTTACATTTCTTGTGCCTTTTGGTAGAGCTGGATTTGGAACTGTAGAGCTACCATGCTTGATAACTTCTTTTTCTACTACTTCTTCAGTTGTAGTAACTGCACCGGTACCTTCTTCGATGACTTCGTCAACAGCTGGTTTAATAACTGTTTCAGACTTTTTCACACGGCCTGTTTCCTTGCCATCTGTTAAAGTGATTGTGTAGACAACTTCCTTTTCACCATTGACACCTTGAACTTTTGTGTTTCTTGTGCCTTTTGGTAGAGCTGGATTTTTAACTGTTGAAGATCCATAAGGGATTGGTTCTTTGACTGTAACGTCCTGAGTGGTGATCTCTGGTTGAGGTTTTGGTGATTCACCATTTAGAAGGGCTTGAGCTTTTGCTTTTAAAGCTTGGTAACGAGCTTCGTACTTGGCAAAACCTTTCTTGCCTTCTTCACTCTTGATCGCATTAACTGCTTCAGTATGAGCCTCGTCAACCTCTTCTAATAAAGCTTCCAAATTTTCCTTAGATTCATCATCGGTCGCATCAAATTTAGCAATAGTTCCTTCAAGTTCTGATAATTTCGCACGGAGATTATTTGCTGCTTGCGCTTCTGCTGCATCTGGAATTTCCTCATCCTCTCCAGGCACTTCCTCTGCATAGACAGTAGGTACATGTGTCAGCTCAGGATATTTATAAACGGCTACTGCTCCCAAAGCATTAACAGCTAGCACTGAGATTCCTAACTTAATTAACTTTTTTCTATCCATAATGATTTTCCTTTAATCTTTTTCCTAATAATACGATAGTAACCAGAAGAGCATAGCTCTCCTGGACTATCTTACATTAATGCTTTGGTTTTCTTCTCAAAAGAAGTCCCATCAGCACAAGGATCATTCCGATAATCACCTCATTTACCATAGTAGCAGAAGTACCTGTTTTTGGCAAGATATTCTTAGGTTTTTCTGGCTCTGGTGTTGGTGCCGGTGGCAAGTCACCCTTAGGCGCTGGTGGCGTATCAGGTGTAGTTGGTGGCGGCGTACCCGGTGTTGTCGGTGGTGTTTGTGGTGGTGTTGTCGGCGGTGTAGTTGGCTCTGGCGGATAAACGTTTACTGTATTCGTTACTTTCGGTTTATCGTTGAAGGTTACAGTAGCCTTATTCGGAATCTTCGTCTCATTATTCTCTTTGTTCAGGTAGCTAGACAAGTCTGCTCCGTCTTTAATAGATGAATAGATGATGACGCGGAAGGTGCTACCCTTCAAGGCTTCCAAAACAGCCTTATCAGTAACTTCTACGGTAACTTTCTGACCTTCTACAGTTACTTTGGCGATTTTCGCAAGAGCTTCATCCGTGATCTCACCCTTGTCATTCACTGTTGTGAATGCTTCGAGAGCTTTTTCGAGTTTCTCTTTGCTCTCTTTCAGTTGTTCAAGGTTCTTATTCAGCTTATCTTGTTCAACTTTTTGTTCTTCAGGTGTTGCGAGGTTACCAGCTTTCGCACCATCTGCTTTCAGTTGTTCCAATTCAGCTTGTGCTGCTTTGAGGCTTTCTTCAAGGGCTACCACTTCAGCGTTATTGTCTGCTGGAGCAGGTGTCGCTGTAGCATTGCCTGCGTCAGAATCTGAAGATGGAGCTGGTGTTGCAGGTGTCGCTGCAGCTGTAGCTTTTTCTTTGGCTGCTGCCAATTGTGCTGTTAGCTCTTCTACCTTCTTCTCAGCTTCTGCCAGTTTCTTAGCAAAAGTACCATTTGTCTCTTTGCCTTCGAGCTCTTTCAGGTCGCTTTCTGCTTTTTCAATCTTAGCAGTAATCTTCGCAATGGCTTCTGCGACTTTATTTTCCTCAACCTTAACAGCTACACGGTCCACTTTCAGAACTTTTTCAAGTTCATCTGTTACCGTAAAGCTATTCAATTCAGTCTTCACATCACGGCCTTGAGCGTCTTTGATAGGGTTGCCTGATTCATCAACTGGATCAGTTGGCACCTTCGCTGTCACATCAAAGCGGAAGCCTTCCTTGAGTTCTTTCAGACGGTAAGCAGTTGATGGGTTAGATCCATCAGCTGGACCTACTGTCTTAGCTGGTTCGTTTGGTTTTGGTTCCTCAGGTTTTTCTGGGTCCCGTGGACGAACGGTTACTGGGTTAGATTCTTTTGTGCCGTTCTTGCCATTGCTATCCTTGAAGGCAATTGTTGCCTTGTTTGGAACAGTTTGGTTTTCGTAAGCTGATAAGTCACTATCTGCTTTCAGCTTAGCTGGAATGTAAAGTTGGATTTCTTTATAGCCACTGATACGAGCGAAGTCTTTCACTGTTACAGTAACTGTATTGCCTTCCACTTTTGTTTCCACAGCGTCTGTTGCATAACCATCCACGTAAGCTACAGGAGTTCCTGTGATTTCAAGAACTGGTTCCAAAGTATCCGTAACGGTGAACTCTTTGTAAAGGCGGATATCTTTTGGAATTTGTGTGTTGACATTGTACATGTAAGGAACATCACGGTCAACATCTAAGTGATCCAATGTACGGTTAATCTTCTTCGTAACCTCTGGTCCAGGTTGTTTTGGAACTTCGACCGTAACTGGCTTAGTTTCTTTCTTGCTTGCTGGATTATTGTTAATCAAGTAAGAAGCTGTATTTGGTACAGAGTAGCTATTAGCTGTTTCATATGGAGTTAAGTCGGCGTCCGCTTTAATCTTCGCTTTGAAGGTTACTTGGACTTTCTTACCACCATTTGCTTTGACAGTCTCTTCTGGGAAGGTTACTTCCAGAGTTTGACCGTTTTTCGCTACAGCTGCGTCTGCTTTCTTACCACCAAGAGTGACTTGGACATCACCGGCAAATTCAAGAACGTCTTTCAATTCATCGGTAACTGTAAAGCCTGTCGCATCTTGAGGCATAGTTGTATGGATGTTGTATGTGAATTCTTCTGTTCGATCTGCAATTGTTTCAGAAGGTTTTGAATTCACATCTTTTTCAATCGGTGGCTGTTCTGGAGATGGAGGAGTGACAGGTACTACGTTAGAGTCCTTCGTTACAGCTGGTTTGTTAGGGAAGCCAACTGTGTAAGAAGCCTTATTCGGTACTTCTGCCTTGTCTGCTTTCATGTAAGCTGACAAGTTTGCGCCCTCTCTGATCTTAGCCTTGAAGTTGAGGACAACTTCTTTACCACCGTTTGCTTTCACCTGATCTTCTGTCAGGGTCAACTTGATGGTTTGACCGTCTGTTGTAATCTGGTCTGCCTTCAAGTCTTCACCTGCTAGAGTCGCAGATGATTCACCCGCAAACTCAAGAACATCTTCCAGCTTATCGCTGATAGAGAAGGCTGTCGCATCTTGCGGTACAGTAGTCTTCACAGTGTAAGTGAAGACATCGTCACGGTTAGCTAATGTTTCAGCTTCTTTACCGTTTACTTCCTTCTTCAGTTCTGGTTCAGTTGGGGTTGGTGGAATGACTGGAACTGGTTTAGAACTTTGTTCTGTTCCTGGGTCATTGTTAAAGTTGTATTTAGCGGTGTTGTAAATCCGTGTCGTACCATCTTTTTCGATATAGTCTGACAGGTTCGCTCCCGCTTTGATCTTAGCCTTGAAGCTGACATGAACTGCTTTGCCTCCTAGGGCTTTGGCTTCATCTTCTGTCAGTTTGACTGTGATCTTCTGACCTTTAATTGTAATGTGGCTGGCATCTAGTGGTTGACCATCTACCGTTGCGCTTGCTTGAGCATTTTCACCTGAGAATTCTAGGACTTTCTCAATCGTATCGTAGACTGCGAAGCCTGTAACATCAAGCGGCACAGTTGTGTCGATTGTGTAAGTGAATTCTTCATCACGAGCTCCTAAGTTCGCTGACTCAGCCTCATTGACCTTCTTCTCAATCGGAGGATTTTCCGGACTTGGAGGAGTCACTGGGACTTCATTAGAATCCTTAGTTACGCCTGGGTTGTTCGGGAAGTCCACTCGGTAGCTTGCCTTATTCGGAATTCTAGTCTTACCATCTTTAATGTAGCCAGATAGGTTGACACCTTGGCGGATCTTAGCTGTGAAGGTTAGGTTCACATCTTTACCACCATTGTTCTTGACTTGTTCTTCGGTTAGATTCACAGTAATGGTTTGACCATTAATTGAGATACGATCGGCATCAAGAGCTTGGCCATTTAGGCTAGCAGTCGCACGACCTGTTCCATCTGCAAATTCAAGAACGTCTTTCAGCTCATCATTGATAGAGAAGGCTGTTGCATCAAACGGTACTTTCGTATTGATGTGGTAAGTGAACTCATCGTTACGGTTAGCCAGTGTTTCCTCTTCCTTACCATTGACATCCTTCTTAATTTTAGGTTCTTCTGGAGTTGGAGGAGTTACTGGTACTCTGTTTGAATCCTTATGGATTTCTGGACGATTTGGGAAGCCTGCTGTGTAAGAAGCTGTATTCGGGATGCTAGTCTTACCTTTTTCAATGTAGTCAGACAAGTTTGCACCTTCACGAATCTTAGCCTTGAAGGTCAAGGTTACTTCCTTACCACCATTTGCTTTCACTTCGTCTTCTGTCAGAGCCATAGAGATTGTTTGGTCTGCAACGTTGATACGGTTGGCATCAATTTCTTGGCCATCGAGAGTCGCTGTTGCTTGACCTTTCTCACCTGAGAATTCTAATACTGGTACAAGAGTATCTGATACTGAGAAGGCTGTCGCATCTTGAGGTACAGAAGTTGTTACTTTATAAGTAAACTCTTCATAACGTTCTTTCAGCGTTGCTTCTGGCTGACCATTCACTTCTTTCTTAATACCAGGTTCTTCTGGACTTGGTGGAATCACTGGAACTGGTTCTGTGCTCTTTTCTGTCTTAGGATCATCGTTGATGATGTATTTAGCAATGTTAGGAATCCGAGTTACGCCGTCTGCTTCAATGTAGCCTGCCAGGCTGACATTCTTACGAATTTTAGCCTTGAAGCTTACATGAACAGCTTTATTGCCGTATTTCTTCACTTGATCCTTCGTCAGAGTCACTGTCAGAACTTGTTTATCTACAGTGATTTGTGAATCTTCGATCACATCTTTGTCACCATCTACTGTGACTTCTGCTTGGCCTTTCTTACCTGAGAATTCAAGAACGTCTTTCAATTCGTCGGTAATCTTGAAGCCAGTCGCATCGACAGGTACTTTCGTATCGATGGTGTAAGTGAATTCTTCATCACGGCTGTCCAGAGTTGCGGATGGCTTGTTATTAACCTTCTTCTCAACTGGTGGATTTTCTGGTGATGGAGGAGTCACTGGGACGATGTTTGAATCTTTCTCAACTTTTGGACGGTGTGGGAAGTTAGCCACATAAGACGCTTTGTTTGGTACACGCGTTACACCGTCTGCTTCGATGTAGTCTGCTAGGTTAGCACCTTCACGAATCTTAGCTTTAAAGTTGAGGACAACTTCTTTACCACCGTTTGCTTTGACTTGTTCTTCAGTCAACTCAGCACTGATGGTTTGGTCTTTCAACTTGATTTGTTTTGCACCCAGCTTTTCACCATTGAGTGTGAGAGATGCTTCTGCATCTTCGCCAGCAAATTCAAGTACTGGAACTAAACTATCGCTGATAGAGAAGGCTGTCGCATCTTGCGGTACAGTTGTCTTCACAGTGTAAGTGAAGACATCGTCACGGTTAGCTAATGTTTCAGCTTCTTTACCGTTTACTTCCTTCTTCAGTTCTGGTTCAGTTGGGGTTGGTGGAATGACTGGAACTGGTTTAGAACTTTGTTCTGTTCCTGGGTCATTGTTAAAGTTGTATTTAGCGGTGTTGTAAATCCGTGTCGTACCATCTTTTTCGATGTAGTCTGACAGGTTCGCTCCCGCTTTGATCTTAGCCTTGAAGCTGACATGAACCGCTTTGCCTCCTAGGGCTTTCGCTTCGTCTTCTGTCAGTTTGACTGTGATCTTCTGACCTTTAATTGTAATGTGGCTGGCATCTAGTGGTTGACCATCTACCGTTGCGCTTGCTTGGCCATTTTCACCTGAGAATTCTAAGACTTTCTCAATCGTATCGTAGACTGCGAAGCCTGTAACATCAAGCGGCACAGTTGTGTCGATTGTGTAGGTGAATTCTTCATCACGAGCTCCCAAGTTCGCTGATTCAGCCTCATTGACCTTCTTCTCAATTGGAGGATTTTCCGGATTTGGAGGAGTCACTGGGACAATATTTGAATCTTTATGGAAGTTAGGATCGTTAGGGAAGGCAGCGTTATAAGACGCTTGGTTATTGATGACTGTCTTACCTTTTTCAATGTAGCCAGACAGGTTAGCACCTTGGCGAATCTTAGCCTTGAAGGTCAGAACTACTTCTTTACCGCCATTGCTCTTGACTTGGTCTTCTGTCAAAGTCAAGGTGATCTTTTGATCAGCGATAGAGATACGGTCTGCTTCTAAAGCTTCTCCATTAAGAGTAGCACTTCCAGCATCCGCAAACTCTAGAACATCCTTAATAGTGTCATCGATAGAGAAGGCTGTTGCATCAAACGGTACTTTTGTCTTCACTTTATAAGTAAAGATTTCGTCACGGTTAGCAAGAGTCGCTTCTTTTGCATCATTAACAGTCTTTTCAATCTCTGGTTTTTCAGGACTTGGAGGAGTCACTGGTACGATATTTGAATCTTTATGAACTCCAGGATTGTCTGGTAAATCTACATTATAAGAAGCTTGGTTATTGATAACAACTTTATCACCAACGACGTAGGCAGCAAGGTTCGCATTTGGACGAATCTTAGCCTTGAAGGTTAACTTAATTTCCTTATCTGCATTGGCTTTCAGTTCTTCTTGGTTCAGTGTAACTGTGATTGTTTGGCCGTTAATCGTGATATGATCATCTGACAGTTTCTTACCATCTACAGTCGCTTCCGCCTGACCTTTTTCACCTGAGAAGTCCAAAACGTCTTTCAGAGTATCAGTGATGTTGAAGGCTGTTGCTTCATAAGGAATCTTGGTTTTCACATGATAAGTGAATTCTTCATCACGTGCTTCCAAGGTTGCTTCTGCCTTATCATTGACATCTTTTTCAATTGGTGGTTGTTCTGGAGATGGAGGAGTTACTGGTACTTCATTGGAATCCTTATGGAACTTAGGATTATGATCGATGTCATAAGAAGCCTTGTTCGGGATCCGGATGCCTTGACCAGGAACTAGGTAATCCAGAAGGTTTGCTCCTTCACGGATTTTAGCCTTGAAGGTTACTTCGATAGACTTACCAGCATTAGCTTTCACTGCTTTTTCTGCAAAGGCCACTGTCAAGGTATTCTTATCTGTAGAAATAGTAGCTTGATCATTGGCAGCCTTGCCGTCAATCTTCACTTGGACATCGCCCTTGTTGCCAGCGAATTCAAGAACGGACTTCAGTTCATCTGTTACGGTGAATTCAGTCGCATTTGTTGGCATCGCTGTATTCAGACTATAAGTGAATTCTTCAAGACGGGTTTGCAGATTGTAACTGTCTGCACCGTTAACCTTCTTCTCAATTTCTGGAGTGTTTGGTGGTGGCGGTGTAACAGTAACTGGGTTAGAGAATTTCTCTGTTTCTGGATTGTCATTGACCACAAAGCTAGCTTTGTTTGGAATTGCTGCTTTATCTCCATTTGGATACTTAGCAACTAATTGGTCAACTGTGTAGCCAGATTTAATCTTAGCATCGAAGGCTACTTGAACAGCCTTGCCTGCATATTTCTTGACTTGATCCTTATCGAAGGTAACTGTCAGTTTTTGGTCTTTCTTCGCAACCGTCACATCTGTCACGGCTTGACCATCAATCGTTACAGTCGCATCTCCATCAAAGGTCAAGACTTCTTCCAAGGTATCAGAAAGTACAAACTTATCTGCTACAGTTGGAACTTTTGAATCCACTGTATACTTGAAGCTGCTTGTTAAGCTTGCCAATTCTTCTTGATCCTTACCATTTACTTTCTTCGTAATTGGTGGAGGAGTCACTTTAACTGGCTCTGTTTCTTTTTCCTTAGACTCGTTATTCTTATTAGTATAAGTAATCTTAGCCGTGTTTGGAATTTCTGGAAGAACAGATTCTTTCTTCACTTTAGCGTGGATGACCAACTCGATTTCTTTATTTGCAAGAGCACTTGCTTTGGCAAAGTCCTTCATTGTTGCTGTAACAGTATTTCCTGAAACAGTAATATCGAAGAATTTCTTGGCTTCTTCAGAAATGCTTGGTTCTGGGTTCACCACTCCAAGATTTTCATCTAGAGTATCGGTGATGACAAATGATTTGTATGTATCAATATCATTTGGCAAAGTAGTCTTAATATTGTAGGTGAAATCTGTTTCTGCAGCAATCGTTGCATTATCTTGATCACCGTTAATCTTCTTAGAAACATTTGGTTCTGTTGGTGGAGTCACCGTTACAGGAATTGTTTCTTTTTCACCTTTATGGTCGTTCTTGTCCTTGAAGCTAAATGTCGCTTTGTTTGGAATATTAGAACGAGTGACGCCGTCATTAATTTTCGCTGGGATAACCAGTTCAATTTCTTGACCAGCTAGGGCACTTGCTCCGGCAAAGTTTTTCATTGTTGCCGTTACTTTTTGGCCACTGACAGTTACGTCAAAGAATTCTGCAGCAGGACCGCTGATAACTGGTTTGTCTGCACCTTCATTAATAACGCTCAACTCATCTTCCAAAGTATCAGTAATCACAAATTCTTTGTAGGATGTGATGTCACTTGGAAGTGTAGTCTTAACATTGTACTTGTATGGCTGACCAGTTGCAATATCCAAGTGATCCAAGTTTTCGTTGATCTTCTTAGTTACTGGTGGAGGAGTCACTGTTACTGGATTAGACTCAACTTCCTTAGCCACATTGTTTTCATTAGTAAATGAAATCTTAGCCTTGTTTTCAATAGTCTTACCTGTCACACCAGCTTTAACTTTTGCTGGAATCGTCAGTTCAACGAATGAATATTTGGCGAGTTCTGCGAACTTACCTTCTTTAACTGTTGCAGTAACAGTTTGGCCGTTTGTTTGGATTTCAAAGACGTCTGCCAATGGACCGCTGATGCTTGCTTGTCCATCAAGTTCAAGATCGGCATCCAGCTTATCGCTAATGACAAATTTCTTGTAGCCTGCTACATCACTTGGCACAGCTGTTGTGATGTTGTAAGTGTACGGTTGACCATCGAAGGTTACCAGACTATCCAAGGTGTTGTTAATCTTCTTAGAAACAGTTGGTTCTTTTGGTTTCGGTGGAGTAACCGTTACTTCTTTCGAAGTTTTCTTCTTATCATTTAGAATAACATCAGCTGTATTCGGAATGTTTACTGCACCATTCTTCTTATATTTAGAAAGGTCAGCGCCCGGACGAATCTTAGCCTTGAAGATCAGTTCGATTTCCTGTACTTCGCTTCCACCACGACGAGAGATCAAACGGTTCAATGAAGTCAATTGATCCTTGTCTAATGTAATCTCAATTGTTTGACCATTGATTGAAATCGCTTTGGTTAAACCACTGTAAGACTTACCTGCTACTGTTACTTTAGCTGAATTAGGTACAATTTCAAGTTCATCTACAACTGTATCTGTCAGGGTGAACTTGTCAGCAATACCTGGCCATGGAGCAGTTACCTTATATTCAAACTCTTCGCCATCTGCTTGTAGACCTTCGTGTTCTTTTTCGTTAACCTTCTTGTCTACTTCTGTATCAAGTGGTGGTTTGACATAAATTGGGTTTGAACGACGAATCGTACTTGCCTTGTCTTTTGTCTTGGCATGGGCATCTTGGTTTGGCGAATCATCTTCACCATTCCACATGATGTTACCTTGGTTAACTAAACCGTAACCATTGTTATTTTGTAAGATTGCCAAGTAAGCCTTGCTGGCTTGGTTCTTACGGTACTCTTCTTTCAGGCGAACTGTCATTTTCAGTTTCGCCTTCTTCATGATCAGGTAATTATAATCCTTACCTTGCGGTGGAACGTCTGCTACAACAACGCTTTGTGAGTTACCTCCAGCATCCTTTTGCGTTACCACACGAGTTGGCCAGCTTTGTCCATCTGGACCTTGAGCCGAATGACTCACCACTTCCAAGCGGTAGTCAATTGGGTCTGTCAACATAACGTTCTTTTCAAATTCGTAAGGAACGTTATTGAAGTTGTAGTCGACAGTGTAAGTGAACTCTTCGTCTTTCTTGCTTAGTTGTGCAGAATAAGATGGTTTCTTAGTCAACTCTAACGGATCCGGAATGACACCAATATCGTTGCTAGCATCCGCATCTTTCACTGTCTTCGTTGCACTTGGATAACAGTATTCCAATTTTTGAACTTCTACTGTTTGGTTCCGACCACCGATTTGACGTGTTTCGAAGTCACCTGCTTTAAATTTACCAGTCAATTCTGGAACTGTGATTTCTTCCTTCTCTGGAACATAATTCTCAGGAGGGTCTACTTCGCTATCTTCATCTGTCTCAGGTGCCCGAGCTTCCTTACTCAAGTCATAGTCAAAGCTGTTCTTACCTGGATTGAAGACACTATCTGGAACAGAGATTTTAACCTTGTTACCAGTCTGTGTGATTGTACCACGGATTTCCTTGCTAGGGTCTGTTACTTTCGGAACAATCTTCTTGCCATTGATTCGGATAGCATCTACCTTGTAGCCTTCCGTAATATCAAACTCACCAGTGATATCATCTTTAACTAGAGCTGCCGCTACTGATTCCAAAATCTTTTGCGAGAATACATCAATGTTATTTTGTTCATTGACATAGAAGGAAACATTCTTTCCGTTTACAACCTTGTCTGGTGAAGCCATGGATTGAAGTGCGTCGTGGAAGATACCTTGAACTGAACGATTATCTCCAATATTGATAGTGTTACCGAAACCATTCAGATAAGCAGGACCATATTGATAGTATTTTTCAGTGAAGTTATCAACACGTTCCCAGAAACCTACAACAACCGAGCCCTCGTCTCCTACAGTTGCTTTAAGTTTATCTCCCGCAGTTTTAAGTTCATTTGCACGGCTTATAATATCTTGTGACGCTTCTGGGTAACTGTCAATCCCCCACGCTCGTTGGAGGGCTGTATTCCGTGTCCAGCTCTTATCCATTACAACTGTGTTAGATCCTTGTGGACGATAACCGTTGGCTACCCCATCCGTTACCAGGAGGAAGACCGTCTTACGACCATTTTCCATATTTCCCTTAACTCGATTGTAGGCCGCAATAGTATCGTCAATCGCAGGGACAGTTGGGGTTCCACCATCAACAGCAATATTATCAATAAAGTTATGAATTGTTTGTTGGTCGCTTGTTAAACCGCTATTTCCATAGGTATAGTGTTTACCAGTTGTATCTGGATCGGTATATACATTTGGCTGTCCAGTGTAATTGTCGCTATTAAAATAACGAACTTGGTCAAGACCTTGGTAAGAAGCTACGAAAACGCGGTCAGTTGTCCGAGGGTCGTCAGTCTTAACGAGATGAGGATTTGTCTCATCGTATTGTTCTGGACTAACATAAGTCGTCAACCGTTTAAGTGCACTTTTGACACTTGGAATCGTTGCTCGGAATGACCCACTGGCATCTTGCAAGATAACCAAGTCAATCGGTTTCCGCGGAACTGTCCAGTCCGTTGCGTCAGTTTTTTCAATCTTACGATAACACCCATTTTGTGTAATCGTTGTATGCTCATCAATCCGTCTCGTCTCAATATTCAGAGGATCATCAGCTCGAACAACTGAAGCCCCTAGATTTAAGACGCTGGATGGCATCGACATCAACAGGACGGTAAATAGTATTAAAACCTTTTTCAAAAAATCTTTCATGCTATTTTAAAGCCTATATAATAGTAGAAACTTTTATACAAGCTCTCCCTTCTCTTTCTTTATTTTAAAATCTCTTCTAGCTGTTTTTCAAGCGCTGCTTCATCGTGAAAGTCTGTTATTACTTTCTTTACCTTTTGATTCTCATCGACTAGATAAATCGTGGGGATTGATTGAACATGGAGGATATCCGCCGCTCGCTCATCTGTGTCATAATAATATGGGAAAGTATAATTTTTTTCACTGATATACTGATCCGCTCTTTCTTTCGTTTCTCTTTTGGAATCAAGCATATCCAACATAACAAAATGAATTTTACCTTTATACTTTTCATATACTTTTTGAATCTCTGGTAACTGTTTTTGACAATCTGGACACCAGCTAGCCCACTCTACTACCAGCATGGGTTTATTATAAAACTCTGTACTCTTCTTTTGATACCCTGCTTGGTCTACCATTTCAAACTCTGGCAACTGCTGTCCTGTCAGCTCATGTTCTACAGCTGAACTACCATCCTTCTGTGTTGATCCTTTGTTATGCCTGTTAGGACCAGCAATGTAAAACAAAGTAAAGACCGCTACCAGAATGACACCAACAGTCAGAAAGGGTAGCCACCACTTTTCCTTTAACATGTTCCCTCCTAGTTAAATTCCATCTCTATCAAATTTTGACATAAGAGTAAGCACTGTACAAATATCAGTCCTTTTCACTCAAAAAACCAAGAAAAAAGCCGTCATATACAATGCGCCAATTATATAGTTATTATACCAGTTTTTTTTGAGCATATCAACCATTTGGACTGGAATTTATGCAAAATACTTTCAAAGATGATACTATTTATTAAAAGGAAAACGATTGCCCAAAAACTTAAAATTATCAGAATTTTTAAGTCGCTTTTCTTTACCTTTTTGGACCCTATATTCAGGCCAGTTGAAGCTTATTTTTTTGCCTTTATACAAAAAACCTGAACACAAAAATAAAAAAGCAGATGGTGATCTGCTTTTTTATTTCTATTATAATTCCGCGATTTGATTCAGGTTTACTTCTGCAATGGTGTCATTTCCAAACATTGAGATGACCATCTTAACTTTATTATTGTCAATCTCAGTAATTTTACCTGTATAATCTGTGAAGGCTCCGTCAATAATCCGAACGGTATCACCAACCTTGACATGAATGTCAAATTCTTGCACAGTTTGTCCCATAGAGATCAAAATGTTACGGATTTCTTCTTCCAAGAGTGGAGTCGGCTTAGAACGATTTCCGTGAGATCCGACAAATCCTGTTACGTTAGGAGTATTCCGAACAACAAACCAAGCCTCATCGGTCATGACCATTTCTACCAAAACATAACCAGGGAAGCGATTCTCTTCGATTTCCTTGGTCTTGCCATTTTTCTCTACTTGCACGGTCTGAGTAGGGATTTCCACGCGCAAGATGTTTTCCAGCATGTTATATGTCTGAGCACGTTGCAAGAGATTTTCTTTCACCTTGTTTTCATATCCAGAGTAGGTCTGCAGTACAAACCAGCCTTTATCAAAACTATCCATTTTATTTCCTTTCTTTGTTAGCAATTCTTAGTTTAAAAATCATAAACTAAAACACTATAAAAAAGCCTAATGGCTTTTTCCGTTTTCTCTAGCTTTATTATATCATAAAAATAGGGAATGCCAAGAAGTTTACTGACAATTTTATAAAAAAAGACTGGGAAATTTCCCAGTCTCTGATCGACTTAAAAGAGATTCAACAAACGAAGCAGTCCGTGAGATACCAATAAGTCAAATAAATAGATAACCACAACAAAAAAGGCTGTATATTCCATAATCGAAATAAAATCAATCCAACTTTGCTTACCCGTTGGCCATGTTGTATCTTTTAAAACTGTAAAAGTGTCCTTAAGAAATTTCACAACTCTCTCCTATCTTGTTTCTTTATGAATAGTGTATTTATTACAATGTTTACAAAACTTGTTTACTTCTAGACGTTTTGGTTTTGGCGTACTACTCAGCTTTATTGAGTAATTTCTCGATCCACAAACCGTACACGCCAGACTTGCTTTTTTTAATGCCATAACGCCTCCATCTTTCCAATTATAGCAGGATTTTTCCCTTTTGACAAGGTCTGGACGTCAATCGTTTGTGTCTAAATTTTTGGGACTAATCAAATATCCTTATAACTCAATAAGAAAGCGAGATTTTTCAGACAAAAAAACTGAAAAAAGTTCCTTACTTTACTCCAGCCCTTGACTATATTGCACTATTTTATGGGCTCTATACTATTTGTAGTGGGTAAATCCCCTATGAATAGTATGGAGTCTATTTTGTTGTAGAAAAAAGGTCCCATAAGATCTATAATGAAAAGCGATCAAACCATCATTAGAAAGCATCATATGGAACCATTACATTTTATCACAAAATTACTAGACATTAAAGACCCTAATATCCAGATTCTAGATAGCATCAAGAAAGATACACACAAGGAAATCATTGCTAAACTGGATTATAATACGCCAGATTGTTCTGATTGTGGAAAACAAATGAAGAAATATGACTTTCAAAAACCGTCGAAAATTCCTTACCTTGAAACGACTGATATTACTACTAGAATTCTTCTGAAAAAGCGTCGTTTTAAGTGCTATCAGTGCTCAAAAATAGCGGTGGCTGAGACTTCTCTCGTCAAGAAGAATCACCAAATCCCTCGTATCGTCAACCAAAAGATTGCCCAGAAGCTGATTGAAAAGACTTCTATGACCGATATTGCCCATCAGCTTTCCATTTCAACTTCAACTGTTATTCGAAAGCTCAACGATTTCCATTTTGAGTGTAATTTTAGAAATCTGCCTGAGATTATATCCTGGGACATTGAAACAGTCAGGGGAGTGACTGTTTCAATCGGGAGATAAAGATGAGCTTTATTGAGCAAGATTTTGAAAAGCTCGATATCATCACTGTTCTTGAAGGTAGAACACAGGCTGTCATCCGAAATCACTTTCTTTGATATGGTAGAGCTGTCCGATGTCAAGTGAAAATTATTACTATGGATATGTTTAGTCCTTACTATGACTTGGCTAAACAGCTTTTTCCGAATGCTAAAATCGTTCTTGATCGCTTTCACATCGTTCAACATCTAAGTCGTGCCATGAGTCGTGTGCGTGTCCAAATCATGAATCAGTTTCATCGAAAATCCCAAGAATACAAGGCTATCAAGCGCTACTGGAAACTCATTCAACAGGATAGTCGTAAACTTAACGATAAACGTTTTTATCGCCCTACTTTTCGCATGCACTTGACCAATAAAGAGATCATAGCCAAGCTTTTGAGCTATTCAGAAGACTTGAAACACCACTATCAGCTCTATCAACTTCTGCTTTTTCATTTTCAGAATAAGGAACCGGAGAAATTTTTCGGACTCATTGAGGACAATCTAAAGAAGGTTCATCCTCTTTTTCAGACCGTCTTTAAAACCTTTCTAAAGGATAAAGAGAAAATCGTTAACGCCCTCAACTACCCTATTCTAACGCCACACTGGAAGCGACCAATAATCTTATCAAACTTATCAAGCGCAATGCTTTTGGTTTTCGGAACTTTGAAAACTTCAAAAAACAGATTTTCATCGCTCTGAACATCAAAAAAGAAAGGACGAAATGTGTCCTTTCTCGAGCTTAGCTTTTCTTCAACCCACTACAGTTGACAAAGAACCATTTTTTATGGCTTCATTATACCATAGATGAGGGGGGATTTCTAGATGTTCTATTTTTTATACTTACGAATCCCAGCTCCTGCAAGACTCATCAATCCCAAAATCATTCCCCAAGTTGGAAGCATGCTTGCTGCTGTTCCTGTATTTGGAAGTGATGGCTGCGGTTGTGGCTTGCCTGGTTCTTTAGGCTCTGGTTTTTTAGGCTTTGGTTCTTCAGGCTCTGGTTCTTTAGGCTTTGGTTCTTTAGGCTTTGGTTCTTTAGGTTCTGGTTTTGGAGGTTCTGGCGTTGTTGTTGTCACTTTCGCCGTCATCTCTTGTAAATTGACTGTATTGATAAAGGTATTTTCAACCTTCCCAGCCGAGATACGTTCTACCTCGATGTAGAAGTCGGCATCAAAGGTTCCTTTAACGCCTAGAGAGTTTAGGAAGTCTTGATTGATAACATACGACCATTTGCCTGCTTTTTCGTCCCATTTGACGGCTACAATCTTCTTGAGGAAGTCAGGATTTGTATCCTGGTTCATTTCAAATAAGAAGGCATAAGCTGTACCTTTGACAATCTTGTCACCAGCTTTGACTACTTTACCATCCTTCAGGATGACATCATAAGGCAAGGTAAAGTCTTTCTCAGCTGTGTACTCTGTACCCTTGAAAATACCTTGCCACTTACCTGTATATCGATCATGAACCACATCTAACTGGTCAATACCGTCATATTGGAAGAGGCTATCGTGTTTAGCTGGAACAGTTACGCCATCAAGTAGATAGCGGATATATTGGCCAATCTGTACTTCTTGTCCGTCCAAAACTTTCTTGTCGTCCTTTTGGTCCACAGCGTGTTTTTCAGGCTTCACATCTGGCACTTCGATAGTCACAAGGTTTGACTTATAGCCGTTACCAAAGTCGATTTGTTTAAAGCCGTTCTCGACTTTCTCGCCTGTTTTAACCAGAAGCTTGGCTGGAAGTTCGATTGTCACGTTTTGGTTTTTCTTCACGTAGTTTTGGTAGAAACTCTTAGAATCCTTGGCTACCCAGAGATAGAACTCACCTTTAGGTTGCAAGTTCAATTCCTTCAAGATTTTATTGATTGCATCAGTACGTCCTGCATCTGAAAGTACATGATACATGTCAAATAGGTTTTTCACGTCTTTACCAGCAGCAGTCATCTTGATCTTGCTATGGTCAACTGTGAAGGCTTTGTCTTGAACATCGTCCAGGATTCCAAACTTATTACCAAGTGCTTGCGTTGAAGCAAGGGTTTTGGTGTAAGGGCCGTAATCTGTCATCAAGCGGAAGGTCACGTTGCGATCAAATGTTGTCGCACCATTGAGATCCTTACCAGCACGATCCAGAACCGCTTTGACTGGTTTCGGTGGCTTCGGTGTGTAGTTCGTAACAGTGTTTGAGAAAACTTCGTAGTTATTCACTAGCACTTTATAAGTGTTGTCATAGAAACCTTTGTCATAGATTGGCTTCCAGGTAATCACAGGAGCTTCTAGGCGCTTCCCTTCGTAGGTTGCAGTAAAGGTATAAGCATTCTTTCCTGCATCATAGACAACGCTCCATCCTGCTTTCTCTGCAGTTGCTTTCGTCACAGCTACATCAGGAACTGCTCCAGCTTCGAGTGGATCAATGATAGTAATCATGTCACCTTTTTTAAGGTTCGCATAGATATTGTCATGATTCAATGTGTAGAGCTGCGTATCGTTTTTAGCAACTGTTTGACCATCTGTATTCGTTTTATCTGTGTCAGATACAGACTTGCGGACAGTAGGTTTATACTGCAATTTGTAACCGTGATAGCTTGCGGATAACTTCTGATTTTTAGTTTCAGATAGAGTTTTAAGCGCCAAGGTTGGTTTGGCTGGATTTTTCGCATTGACCAATTCAGCTGATACAGGTTCAGTCTTAACTGGCTTCACGGTTGTTTTAGTAATGGTTGCAGTAGCTGGAACTCCAACAACCGGCGCTAAAGCCTTCGTATTCAAAGCAAACCAGTAAGTTTGGCCACTTGGATTATCTGGTCCATCCCATTGGATAAATTCGGATGTGAAGGCTGTCCCTTCCTTAAAGACACCAAGTGCAGCTCCCTTGTATTGGTAAGGTGAGTCAGATGTATCCCAAAGATGCCCCACATCTTGTTGGCGGTTGTAGTCTTCAGCGCGAACATAACCATTATTCTTGTTATAGCTTACAGTTGAGCCGTTAATTTCAACATGAGTTCCGTTAATGGCTTTCGCACCTTCCCAACCAACAGGATTGTAATTGAGTGAGGAATACGTCAACGTTGCGGGCGTCTTTTCACTTGCTTTGAAAGCTACTTCTTTCCCATCCACGTTGTAGTAGTAGGTATCCGTAACCAAGAAATTCATGTAGTCCTCAACTCCACCAGTTCCATTATTACGAGCTACTACGAATCCTTCTGTTGGATCATTCAAGACGTAGACATCATTCAATCCAGTTTTTCCTTGATTGAGGATTTCAAATTTTCGGTGGATACGAGAAATATCATACTTTTTACCATCTGCAGTTGAAACAGTCAAATCTTTCAGATTAGTGTAGTCAACTTCCGTTTTCCATCCAGTGCCAACATCCTCGTATTTCAAGACTTTAGTCGAGTCAAGAACACGAGTATAGCCTGAGGTTCCTTTTGATGAGGCAATGTAACCTTTAGTAGTTACCTGCGCTCCTGGAGCAGAGGACTCCACTGTTGCTTCAGGATTCGCTGTCGCAACACTAATGGCTTGCAAGACTACTTCTTTTGTGTAGCCTTCCGTGCTTGTCTTAGCTCGAAGCTCATCGTACTTCTTCTGCCATTCCGCTTGGGTCTGCTTAGCTTTGTCATAAGCTGCTTGGTTTTGTTTCCCAATTTGCTTCGCTTCATCAGCTGAAGAAACTTCCTGTGTTTTAGAGGTTAAAAGTACACCAGAGTTTTTCAAATCTGTTGATTTACGATCAGCATCTTGATTAACTTGATCACTAGCTTTCTTCTTCTCTGTATAGGCAGCCATGATGGCCTTGTTAAGCTCCACTTCGCCTTTTGCAGTCGCAATAGCTTGGTCATTTAGTTTCTTCAGTGCTTCTACTTCTGCAACTGAAGAAACTGTACGTGTTACTACACTGACAGCAACATCGCTCTTTTTCAGTTCAACAGTTGTAGTTTCTACTGCTTGATTTAATTCGGTAGCTTGTTTGACAGTAGCTTCGTACTTCTCTTTTTCTTCCAGGTAGGTTGAGACAGCTTGCTGGTTTTCTGCTAAGACTTTCTTAGCTGTTTGAGTGGCTTTCTTGTTTTGAGTCGCTGTCCCATCTGTGGCAGTCGAACCATCATTCGTCACTGTAACAGTTGTTGACTGTTCGTGCTTGCCTTTTTCAGTGGCCACAAAGCTATTATTAGCTTGAATGGCTTCCTTCGCTTCCTTGAAGGCTGTATTGTTTTCGACTTGTTTTGCAGTCGTTTCTTCAAGTGCCTTTATTTGCTTAGTCTGGTCTTGTTTAATCTCAGCCTTAGACTGTTCAAGACTTGATGAGGTAGTATTTGTACCCTTATCAATGCTTGATGTCTCAGATACAACTACTCCTGCTTGCTTAGCTGTTGAAGCAGCCTTTGTGACTGCTGTATTATCAATCACTACAGACTGGCTTCCTGTTGCTTTACCAGCTTGTGTAGCGTACATGTTATTGTCGTTTTCGATTTCAGGCTGAACTGCTTCATCCGCCAATACAGAACCTGCAGAGAAGGCTACAATACCTGCAACTGCAATTCCTGATACTAGGCCTTTAGCCCATTTTTTCTTACGGAAATATCCGTGTCCTTGTGTTTTTTCTGTCATTAATGTTTTCCCTTTCCATTTCACCTTAAAACATTTTCTTCTTGTAGAAGTTGCTATTTCTACACCTTTTTCTTTTTATATTTACTCCATTGTTGTAACACACATTAGGTAAAAAAGCAATTATCTTGTTTAATAACATGATAAAAAGACCTCTAAAAATTCTTTTTTTTAGAGGCTTTTGTCTGCTTTCCAATTTTATTTATGTCCTCTTTTTCTGATGACAGCACCGTGTGGCTTATGGTTAATACGAAACCCTACGCCTAATCCCGTATCCCTAAATTCCTCATACTCTTGTCTCCAAACTCCAAAAAAACAGCTCGTGTAGCTGATCAATTCGTTCAATAAGAATCATCAGTTTTTTAAGTCCCTTAAGCGGACAGTTGTTTCATCTATTATAGATTTCTCCTTGAAGTTGAGAGGCGAAATAACGCCGTGCTGTGTAAAAACGTATTTTTACATCGGTATTTCAAGTGCTGGGTTTATAGTCTAGGAACCCTTACTCCTTCAGCTTATGATCATTATCATGCTTTTTCGTTCAGTGGCTGGACTAGATATCATTTTCTAATTTGCTGCTCGCCCCCGTTTCTTTTTTATCCATAGCCACGCTGTATCAGGACAAGCCTTGTATTTAATTTTCAATGTTCTAGTAGTTTAGTGACTTCTCGGTCAATATGGATCTAACTGGACTAAGTTTGGTCCGATTCTGATCCTAACAGGTAGTCAATGGTTACCCCGAAATATTTTGCTACTTTTTTAGCATTTTCTATACTAAGATTTGTTTTTCCATTTTCGTATTTCCCATATCGAGACTGGTTAGTATTTAAAACTTTTGCTAAGTCAGCTTGAGTCAGTCCTTTTTCTTTTCTTAGTTTTTTAAGTCTATTAGACATCTGGATTCCTCATTCTGTAGTATTTATTGAATAACCTCCAAGCTTTAAACGAGTTTTGTCTAGAATGATTTTCAAAAAATACGACATGATAAGAACCTTTATTCAAGACTTTCTCAAGATCATTTTTCGATACAGATAAACTAAAATCTTCACAATCGCTAAGACTAAGTAAAAAATACTTTCTCCATCGTTTTTTTACTGGGACACTCCTAAACATCAGTTCATTAAGTTCTAATGACTCTTTTGAATAATCAAAGCTATAAATATAGCATGCCACCAATACTTTCTTGCTAAACATTCCTTATTTCCTTCCTACACATATCCCATCAATTCTGGATTAAACTCTAGAGTCAACCACAAGGCTTCATCCTGAGTCAATTGGCTAGTTTATCCCCAAGTTTCATCTCTCGCTCTTCTGGAGTACGGATATGTACCAAGTTTAATTCTAGGACGTAATTCATGAATAACATCGTCTTTCATAACTATCCAGAGAAGACTAGAAGGTCTATAGTAATAGCCGTTTCCAAGCCAAACCCTATTGAGGTCATCGTATGGAGATACCTTTTCTTCAGAATTTCCTTCAGGGATACAATCAACCATATTTTCATTCTTATCAAGAACTATTACATCGAAAATTTCTAACGAATCAATATCCATAACAATTTCAATATTATCTGACATTTTTTCTCCTTTCCTTAGTTTTGGGCAACGAAAAAAGAGAGCAATTTTCTCACTCTCTTAAGTTATATGATATTTAATTTTTCACTTTCCCAAAACTCTAGACACTTAGGCGTCAATCCTTTGAAGCTTTTTTACTTCATCTAACGAACAGCTATTATTTTCGCTGGTGATTTGGTAAAATAGATGTCATAAAGGAGAAGAAAACGTGAAAACTGATCATTTAAAAGAAAGTAATAACATTGAAGACCGTCGCAATGAAGGGGGATCGGCTAGCTATGGGGCAGGCAATGCTCGACTGGGAAACGGAATATTGCGAATCCTGTTAGCACCTGGCAGTTTTAAAAGCAAGCTTGTCCTAATACTACTCTTACTTTTCTTAGGGGGTGGTGCTGGTTTGTCTGGCATTTTTGACACAGGGACTTCCCACCACTATGAGTCCGCCCAAGTTTCCCAGCAAAGCCATACTCAGGTCAATGACAAAGACGCCCAATTTGTCAGCAAGGTCTTAGGGACTACAGAAGTTTTTTGGACTCAAACCTTTGAAAAAGAAGGGAGAACCTATTATAAGCCTAAACTGGTCTTCTATACCGGTCAAACTAGGACTGGCTGTGGGGTTGGCCAGGCCTCTGCTGGACCTTTTTATTGTCCTAACGACCAAAAAATTTACCTGGATATTCGCTTTTACCAAGAGCTGACTACTAAGTATCGGGCAAGTGGTGACTTTGCCATGGCTTATGTTATCGCGCACGAAGTCGGACACCATATCCAAAACCAACTAGGGACTCTTCAATCCTACCAGCAAATGGTGAGAGGAAAATCAGAAAAGGAAAAGAATGCCCTAAATGTTCGTTTGGAACTTCAGGCGGACTACTACGCCGGGGTCTGGGCTCGTTATATTGAACAAGAAAACTTACTAGATGTTGGCGATATTGAGGAAGCACTTAATGCAGCCCATGCAGTCGGAGACGACACCTTGCAAGAACAGGCCTATGGCTATTCTGTGCCTGATAGCTTTACTCACGGAAGTGCGGAGCAACGTATGCGTTGGTTCAAACGTGGTTACCAATACGGTGATTTTGAACACGGTGACACATTCAGTGTACCTGATAAAGACCTTTAGGAAAATCCTAAAGGTCTTTTTATCTGATTGATTTACTGTGGCATATGCTTCTTGATTGATGAGCGCAAGCTAGAGTCTCAAGACATGCACTTCTATAAATAATCCATCTATTGAGATATGAAACTTACCAACCAAACCAGCTCTTGACTGTATCCCAAGCATTCTTAGCTTTACCTGGAATATCTGCCTCTTCGATAGCATTTTTAGCCTGATCGACTATTTCTTTTGCCTTGTCCTGTACATCCTGTAAGAAATCATTGCCGCCTTGATTCTCGGTATTTCCAGTGCCATAGGTGTCTACCGGAGCAATACCATTTTGAGCATAGGTATTCTTTTCAGAGAATTTGGTTCCTTCCGTGTATGGCAGGACGCTATTGGCTACATTTCGGAAAATCACAGAAGCCTCGTTAGCACTGGTTCCTGTCAGGTAGTGGTTTTCATCTGTCTTTGGAAATCCTAGCCACTGACTGATAACAACGTCTGGTGTATAGCCAATAACCCACTGGTCTCCAGATAAGTCAGGGTTGAAGTCTGTCTCAGTCGTCCCTGTCTTACCTGCCATCGTATAATTATATGGCGCTGCGTAGATCCCCGTTCCGTTTGAGAAGGTCCCTAACATCATACTGGTCATCTTTTTCGCAGTCGACTGATTGAGCACTCGAGTGGAGCTAGACTTGTGGGTCTTAACGATTTGACCACTAGCATTTTCAATCTTAGTGATCAAGTGGGCATCATGCATGACACCATCATTCGCAAAAGCGGAGTATGCCTGAGCCATTTGGAGAGGATTGGTATTCACACCTGCTCCCAACGCCACACTGAGATTTTGCTCAACCTTTTTCATATTCAGACCAAACTTTTGACCGTATTCAAAGGCTTTCTCTAGACCCAACTCTTTAACTGTTGCAACTGCTGGGATATTCAGTGAATCAGCCAAGGCCTGATACATAGGCACTGTCGGGCTACTTTGAATGCCGCCATAGTTATTGACAGTATAAGATCCATAGGTCGTTGTAGTATTGTCTAACTCTTTATCAGTTGACCAACCAGCTGCGATCGCAGGGCTATATACAACCAGTGGTTTAATGGTCGAACCTGGACTACGAGCTGACTGGGTTGCATAGTTAAAGGAACGGAAACCGGCCGCCTGGCTGTTGACTCGACCGACCAGGGCTCTCACCCCTCCAGTCTTGGGATCCAAGGCCACACTTCCCGATTCTGCCCGTGTTCCATCTACTTCTGAAACAGGGAAGAGACTCTCGTTACTGTAAATAACCTGCATACTGGCCTGGTAATTTTGATCCAACTCAGTGTAGATGCGATAGCCATTTTTGATGATATCTTCTTCTTTTAGACCATAGTCATGAATGGCTTCGTTAATGACAGCATCAAAATAGGATGGATAGCGATAATCTTCGGATTTGCCAGCATAAGCATCTACCAACTGACTACCAAGACCATTCGCTGCTGCTTGATCAGCTGTTGCTTTGTCAATATAGCCGGCTGCAACCATATTATTCAGAACTGTATCCCGGCGATTGGTCGCATTTTCAACTGAGTACAAGGGATTGTATATCTCAGGCCCCTTGAGCATACCGGCCAGTGTGGCTGCTTGATCGAGAGACAGTTGGCTAGCCGACACTCCAAAGTATTTCTTGCTGGCATCCTCTACTCCCCAGACACCATTGCCAAAGTAAGAATTATTCAGATACATGGTCAGAATCTGATCCTTACTGTATTTTTTGGTCAATTCTAGAGCTAGGAAAAACTCCTTGGCCTTCCGCTCGATGGTCTGGTCCTGAGAAAGATAAGCATTTTTGGCCAACTGCTGAGTGATGGTCGAACCACCGCCTGATCGGCCCGCTGTCAAAATTGCTAAGAAGAAACGGCCATAATTGATTCCGCTATTTTTGTAGAAGGAGCGGTCTTCGGTCGCAATGACAGCGTTCTGCAAGTCCTTACTGATCTGATCCAATTCGACATAGGTCCCTTTTTGACCTGTCAAACTACCCGCTTCTTGACCATCTTTATCATAGATCATCGTAGTCGCCTTCAAGGCATTTTGCAAGTCGTTGACATTGGTGGTCTTGGCAACATAAAAGAGATAGCCTCCCGTCACCAGCCCAAAACCCAGACCTAAAATCAAGATAATCTTGGTCAGATGGTATCTACGCCAAAAATGTCGGAAGGGTCCTTGGCCTTTTGAAGATGTTCGCTTAGCCGAGCGACCTGATCGAGACAGACGTGGTTCAGCACTTGTATCTGTCTCCTCCGCAGACTCAGCCGGTGAATCTTCTTTCTTAAAATGTTGAATTAAGGTTTCAAAAATATCATTTAGCTTTTTCATAACCCTTATTTTATCACCTTCCCAGAGACTATACAAGAAAGTGCTGTTCCATAGGGCCTTCCTTTTAGAATTTTTTAAGAAATAGCAGAGCTTCTACCCTCTTTTTGATGCTAGCTTTCAAAGTTCTGCTCTTTTTGTTAAAATAAAATCATGCAATTTAACTTTCAAATCCCTGAAAAAATGCCTACTATGAGCATAAAAGAACTACTGGAAGACTATTTCCTCATTCCCAGAAAAATCCGCCATTTCCTTCGGACAAAAAAGCATGTCTTGGTCAATAATCAAACTATCAACTGGCAAAGCAAGATCCAGGCGGGGGATCTCTTGTCGCTGACCTTTGATGAAGAAGATTACCCAGCAAAAGATATCCTTATGGGCCATCCGGAACTTGTCCAGGAACTCTACCAAGACCAGCATCTCATCATCGTCAACAAACCTGAGGGCATGAAAACTCACGCCAATGAGCCGACCGAATTGGCTCTGCTCAATCATGTATCTGCCTATGTTGGAGAGACCTGCTATGTAGTTCACAGGCTTGATAAGGAGACCAGTGGTGCTGTTCTCTTTGCTAAAAACCCCTTTGTCTTACCTATACTCAATCGTCTGCTGGAAAACAAGGATATCCAGCGAGAATACTGGGCCTTAGTAGATGGAAAATTCCCCGTCAAAAACAGGGTTTTTAAGGACAAAATCGGCCGCGATCGCCATGATCGGAGAAAACGGCTGGTTGACAGCAAACATGGCCAATACGCCGAAACGCACGTGACTCGGCTAAAAAGCTTTGGTCAAAAAACTCTTATCAAATGCCAACTCAAAACTGGTCGTACCCATCAGATCCGTGTCCACCTATCCCGCCACGGCTTTCCCTTGGTCGGTGATCCTCTATATCATCCGCAGCCCCAAGGTCGCCTCATGCTTCACGCCCACCGACTGAGCTTTGTCCATCCCTTTACTTTAGAAAAAATCAGTCTTGAAGCCCCATCTAAAAGTTTTGAAGAAGGGCTAGAAAAGCTGAAAGCATAAGAAGATACTACTAGTAAGCTCAAACCCACTCGGACTAAACCTCCAGCCATCATGACCAAGCACACAGAGACCTTACTTCTTTCGACTTAGTAGATGCAAGAAAAAGCAACAGAAAAATCTGTTGCTTTTTCTTTGGTGTCAGAAAACGATTCTATCTCCTATCTTGCCTTACTAAGCTGGAAGCAGGCTGATAATTCTGGGTCTGATGATTTTCTGAAAGGCCATACTCAGAAGATATGACAGCAAGAGAATGATAAAAAAGCCAAAACTGTATATGCCATTCCGAGGCATTAATTGCCTAAAGATGAAGATGATGAACGGGTGAATAATATAAATCATAGTGGCATATCGCTTGGCGATATTGTTCAAAATCGGAACATCAATATTGGTCCCGTTTCTGATCGCATAGAGGAAAATCGCACTAGATGATAAAAGAGTGCTGGGGTAGAGGTCGTGCTCTGTTCCCATAAAACAGTATTCAAGCAAAATCAAGCCTACTATACCCAAGCTAATAGCCCATTTCCTGGCAGATGATAAGTCGTAGGCTAAAATCCGTTCCCGATACTTGGCGAACTGCATCCCCATAATGAAAAAGGGAAGACCCATAAACAGGAAGTTTCGATAGTATAGTGTACTATTGGTATTGAACTCGATACAAAAGGCCAGAGCTAGCAGAATCAGAGACACTCCAAAGGTGGTCAGGCGGTGGAAATACTTATAAAAAAGGAGATAAATCCCGTAAATATAGGAAATAGCCAACAAATACCAAGTCGGGGTAGCAGCTGAGCCAATCAAATCTCTGGGACTGTTAAAAAAGAAGAAATTGGTAAAATCAGACAGCTCTATAGTTGCTATCTTTTCCGCCAGCTCTCCCGACAGTACTAAGTCAATAAAATGCACAATCGAGTAAAATATCAGACTAGCGATTGTCAGAAGCAACATCTGCTTGAGGCGATACTTGACTTTTTCCCTAGAAATATTAAAGGAAAAATAGCCCGACAACATCATGAAAAAGGGCACTGCAAAACGGGCCACAATCTGATAAAAAACACCAAATTCCCCTGGTAACAAAAAGTGCAAAGAAACGATACTAAAACAGGCTAGAGCCTTAACAGCATGTAAAGTTGTATTTTCTGTCTTCATGCAGACATTATAGCACGTTCAATGTTACAATCTGTCAAGACCAGATGACACAAGCATTAAGAATCATATCATTTGATGACAGCCACCTTTCTTCTTATCCTATAAACCATCATTTTCTATAGCACCTACAAGTAATGAAATCAATGAAAAACCTGCCCTATCAAGTCCCAAAATAGCACTTCTAGAGATTTTCAGACCTATAAAAAGGCCGAGGAAAGTGTACCCTAGAGCAACTTTCTTCAACCCTTTGTTTATTGATAATGTGGTCTTGCAAATCCTCGAATATTACCATGACCAACCCGATAGGTATTTCTTCTCACAACTCCGTTGCTTGAATTTCCTTCGATTGTATGAATCCATCCATTCTCTACTCTCTCAACAATACCTATATGATCCGCCCAGCCATCATTTTGCTGGGTATCTTTATCCCAATTGAAAGTAATAATATCACCTGATTGAGGAGTCGTAGTTCCATCTTCATTCCAAATTCCTAATTTTTTGAAAATCTGAATATGACGTTCTACTCCACATTCTCGTCCAACTAGATAACTAAGACCTTCTCGTTGGAAAACAACTGTAACAAATACATCGCACCAATCATCTGTATTCTTTACAGCGTAGCCGACTGGTAGAGGTTTCACACTGTTATAGTCCGCTACCATGCGCTGATGAGCTGGACTACCCGTTGACGTACCTACCAGATTTGCAGCTGCACGAATAACTCTATTTTTTTGATCTGTCACTTGTTGTGGAATCAATCTGGTTTGCCCTAGGTTAAATCCTTCCACACTGCCATCCGTATAATCAACATAAACGTGAGTGGTGTAATCACCTTGTTTATTGCCGTGGTTTACAGCCGCAATCCCAATCTCAGTATGACCACCAGCAGGAGTCTGCGTATACCAAGATAAATTTTCTTGATGCGCTTGAGACCACACGGCCGCGCGAATATTTTTAATTCGTTTCCCTTGGGAAGATTGATCAACCGCAACGGTAAATGTGCCCGTCTGGGAATTTACGTCTTTAATATAAGCTTTCGTCTTATGCGTTAGATTGTGGTACTCTACCTGAGTTGTAGTCGAATGAACTCCTATACGACTGCCATCATTCTGGATGTAGTATAGATGAACGTGATAAGTACCAGTAGAATTCTTGTGATTTTCTGCCTTGATGCTAGCCTTATAGCTACCATCTGATTGACGAGTCGCATTGTACCAGATCAAGTCGTCTTGTCCGCCTTGGTCAGACCAAACGGGAACTTGAACCGATTGAACTCCTTTAGGACTGAAGACATCGGTCACAACAACATCAAAAGTGCCAGTCTCTTTGTTATTGTTTTGAATGTTGACCTTACCTGTTGGTTGAGACAGCTTTAATTGGGTAGACGTCTCAGTCACATACCTACGTTGGCCGGAGCCATCAACATAATGGACATGAACTTGGTACTTGCCTTGACTATTCTTGTGATCGCTCGACTTGATAGTAGCTCGGTAGCTACCGTCTGCCTGCTTCACCGCCTTGTGCCAGATCAGATCATCCTGACCATTGACTTCTGACCAGGTTGGAATCAATACTTCATTGAGACCATTTGGAGCGATTACATTACGAATGACCGCATCAAAGGTACCAGAAACTTGGTTTTGATTTTCAATACTGAGCACACCGCTTGGGCGAGATTGATGAACCTCCGTCACTGTCTCAGTCACATACCTACGTTGGCCGGAGCCATCAACATAATGGACATGAACTTGGTACTTGCCTTGACTATTCTTATGATCGCTCGACTTGATAGTAGCTCGGTAGCTACCGTCTGCCTGCTTCACTGCCTTGTGCCAAACTAGGTCATCCTGACCATTGACTTCTGACCAGGTTGGAACTAATACTTCATTGAGGCCATTTGGAGCGATTACATTACGAATGACCGCATCAAAGGTACCAGAAATTTGGTTTTGATTTTCAATACTGAGCACACCACTTGGACGAGACTGATGAACCTCCGTCACCGTCTCAGTCACATATCTACGCTGGCCCGAGCCATCAATATAATGGACATGCACTTGGTACTTGCCTTGACTATTCTTGTGCTCGCTCGACTTGATAGTAGCTCGGTAGCTGCCATCTGCCTGCTTCACTGCCTTGTGCCAAACTAGGTCATCCTGACCATTGACTTCTGACCAGGTTGGAACTAGTACTTCCTTAAGTCCATTTGGAGAAACGACATCGCGAATGACGGCATCAAAAGTGCCAGTGGTAGGGTTATTATTTTCAATCGTGACTCTTCCACTAGGCTTCTCTTTATTTGCTGTCTTTCCAATAGAAACTTCAGTAGTTGTTGCAGTTACTCCTATCTGCTCACCATTTAGTTGAGTATAGTAGAGATGAACATGATACTTACCTGTAGTATTCTTATGGTCACTAGCTTTCACTGTTACGCGATAGCGACCATCTTGTTGACGAGTCGCATGATGCCAAACCAAATCATCCTGGCCTTTATCATCCGACCAAACTGGCACAGAAACACCGGCTACACCTTGAGGGGCCAAGACATTTGAAATAACAACGTCAAAACGACCTGCAAGAGAATCGTTATTTTCAATGGTAATCTTCCCGCTCAGAGGTCCTTTGGGTACTTCTGGTGCTGGTTTAGCTTGAGAAGTGAAACGGCCAGTATAGTCTACACTATGGTCAAAAACATGCTTACCTGGCAACAATTCAGCCTGGGAGGTAAACTGCCAAGCCCCTGCCCGCCCATTATAGCGGAGAGTCTTCGCGTCGTTAGTTGAGAGTTTAGCTGTTGGGTATTGAGCTACCCAGAAATTTTCCAAACCAAACTGGGCTGTCTTGACAGGCCCTTTCCCTCTTAGATTATTTTCATCAATCCAGCTGGCACTGGTATAATACATAAGATTTGTATAGTCATTCTTACGCATTTCATCAGCCCATGCAAGGGTATTACGGTTGATGTTATCCTTCATTTTAGCATCTTCCATATCATTAACCATGACCGTATTCTTTGGAAGATTAAGATTTCTAGCTTCTGAGATAAAGTGGCGAGCTTCTGCTCTTGCCTGCTCTTCACTAGTATAATGTGAAAAAGCATAGGCAGACACTTGCAAACCAGCTAACTGGGCATTGCGAGCTTGTTCTCCTGCGTAAGGGTTCCTATAGGTGGTGCCTTCTGTTAGTTTCACGACAACTCCACCAACTCCCTTGTTGGCAAGAGTGCGATAGTCATTGACGCTTATGCTTCCGTTATGACTGCTGACATCGACAAATGTTTTGGGTTGAACGGCCACATCACTTGAACGACTAGCCGGCCCAGCATGTCCAGTGCTATAGAAGGTTGTGTTCCCAACAGCTTCTTTTTTCGATGCAGCCTCATCAACCTTGCTAGCTTCTTCTCTTTGGGCAGTTTCTTCAATACTAGCCGACTGGTTCTCAACCTTAGTTTCCGACTGTTTTGGAAGAGAAGCTGGTACTGACTGACTATTTTCAGTCTTTTGTTCAGCTTGTGATTTTTCTTGCTCTTCCTGATGATCAGTGCTGGTCTCTCCCTTTGACTCGGCTGTTTCTGAATCATCTGAAGTTGTCTTTGCCACTGTATCCTGAGCTTGTTCAGCTTTTACTTGGATAGGCTGTACAGTAGACTCTTGTTCATCTGCATAAGCAGGTTGAACTGAAACAGCTAGTAGCAATGCCGCACTAGCATAATAAATAAAATCCTTCTTTTTCATGTAACTCCCTCTTTGACACGAATTTCAATATACCTCCATTGTAGCACAAGAAACTTGAGCTGAAAAGGGAAATTACTAACAATTCACCTAAGGTTTCTATAATCAAAAAAAGCCCACTAATCGCGGACTCTAATGACTCTATTTCTACAAAAATTACATCTCAGCAATCCCATTCTTCATAGGATCTTTGTGATGGATATCTTTAATACAAAAATTAATCATTCAACTTTTTTAAGGCAGACCTTAGGTAATAACCTTCCCTCAAGTCCTTTCCAATTCTCTTAGCATTTTCTGACAAGTCTGCATACTCTTTTTCAGTTAGATTTTCCAAAACTGCTTCTAAATCATGCAGAGAAGCCACAGCTATACCACAACTTTTCTCTAATATGAAATGAGCCAACGCCGATTCTTTCCAAACTACGACAGGAAATCCTGAAGCCAAATAAAGCGACGCCTTGTGTGAGTTGTTGAAACGCAAGTAATTTCCATAAGAACCCTGGCAGGTTTCCGAACTATCACCATCCCATACCAAACCAAAACTACCTTCAAGAGCAGCTGGGAGATCATCTGGCATAAAGGAACCAAAGTAGCTAGTGTTTTTCAACGCACGACTTTCATCATAGCCCACTCCATACAAGTTATAGGCTGGCTGGTCTGGCAAGTTATAAAGATAACCTGACTTTGCAGGGTTCAAATTTCCAGCTACGATAATAGGTTGGTCTTTTTGAGGAAGAGCTTGTACCTCAAAGTTTGGAATCAGATAGTCAAAAATCTCCAAGCTAGCCATTTTATCTGCTGGCACTCCTTGACCTACCAAAACTTTTTTCATGATATCGTTATGAACAATAATACCATCCACTGACATCAAAGCTTTCTTTTCCTGGAAGTAATTACGCACTTTATGACGAAATTTTACTTCCGAACCTGCTGCATGGCGTAAGGTTTCAACATCATGGATCAAGAGATAGAATTTAGCTCCTCTTTTTTGTGCCTGCTTGATGAGTTGTGAAATGAAAAATGTATGGTGGATAATCGGGAACTGAATGACCAATTCATCTCCAGCCCCCAACTGATCAAACACAGACTTGGTCGCACGATATTTGTGTTGCTGAGCTTTAAAGAAATTCATCTTATACCAATTCTCAACCTTGAGTTCCAATCCTTCATAACCCTCTGAGATTAGAATAGCTTCCACATCATTTCGTGCCTTACTCCCTGCATTCTTTTCGTGTTCATTATGTAGAAATGAATCCTTCAGATAATATTTCACCTTTTCTCCCCTTTATCTGTGATGTTCTTAGATACTCCCTAGTTCTTCTTCTACCACATCTAACGCACGTTCAACAGTCACATGCATATCATAGTATTTGTAATCT
Organism: Streptococcus sp. 2_1_36FAA; assembly: GCF_000161955.2. Lineage (NCBI taxonomy): Bacteria > Bacillati > Bacillota > Bacilli > Lactobacillales > Streptococcaceae > Streptococcus > Streptococcus sp. 2_1_36FAA. Next base: position 445,837 of record NZ_KI391975.1, on the reverse strand, counting down.
GCCAAGCGGCCACAGAAGATAACGCGTCCATTTCTCTCAGCTTCTGCTAGATACTGCTCATAAATAGCATTGTTTTTGGCATCATTGATTGGATAGTAAGGTTCATCTCCTCTCTTCCAATCTGCTGGATATTCCCGAGTAATAACCGTCTTGTCCTGAGTCCCAAACTCAAAATGTTTGTGTTCGATGATACGCGTATAGGGAATATCACGCTCAGTATAGTTGACTACGGCATTTCCTTGATAATTTTCTTGGTCCAGAACCTCATGCTCAAAACGGAGACTACGATACTCAAGTTCACCAAACTTATAGTCAAAGAACTGATCAATCATCCCTGTGAAGACAATCTTAGTTGCTGAAGCCTCCAAGTTCTCACGATCAGCAAAGAAATCTGTATTGAGCTCTACTTCGATTCCTTCCAACAACTTTTCAATAATGACATTGTAACCACCAATTGGAATCCCTTGGTAACGGTCGTTGAAATAATTGTTGTCATAGGTCAATCGAACAGGCAAACGCTTGATGATAAAAGGTGGTAGTTCAGTAGCAGAACGCCCCCATTGCTTTTCGGTGTAGCCCTTGATTAGCTTTTCATAAACATCCGTACCAATCAACTTAATGGCTTGTTCCTCTAAGTTTTTTGGCTCAACATCTTGCATGTGCATCGTCTGCTCAGCAATTTTATCCTTTACTTCTTGGGGTGTCTTTGTCCCCCACAAAGCATAGAAAGTATTCATGTTGAAAGGCAGATTGTAAAGATGTCCTTGATAGTTGGCAATAGGAGAATTGATGTAATTGTTAAACTCCGCAAACTGATTGACATAATCCCAGACCTTTTTATTGGATGTATGGAAGATGTGAGCTCCATACTTGTGGACATTGATTCCTTCAACAGATTGGCAATAGATATTCCCACCAATATGTTCTCGTTTATCAATCACCTTCACTTTCTTGCCACGTTTGTTAGCTTCGTAGGCAAAGATCGCACCTGACAAGCCAGCACCGACAATCAAATAATCGTACATAAAATCTCCTTATTTCTTTAAAACACTTTTTAGTTCTTGAAAATCCAAGACACGTAAGACTAAAACTAAGCCACCATACACAAAGAAACCAAGCACAGCATAGATCAAGACATTCACAACGGATGAGAAATTGATAAAAGCTTGTACAGAATACAAGGCGCCGTACATCAAGAGAGCAGCTAAAAATATTTTTAGCATAGATGGAAGGATCTTAACCTCTTTTAGATAAGAACGTGTAAAGTAGAGTTGAATTACCCACACTAAACCTTCTGTCGCAACAGACACAATCGAAGCTCCAATATAACCTAAAGGCGGGATTAAGAGTAGATTCAGACCCACGCTAAAAATAGCTGGAATGGTTGTTGATAGCATAAATTCACGATTCTTATTATGAGGAATCAATATTTGAATTCCCATGATATTTGTCCAGCCAATAAAGAACATTCTAAAGACCATAATAGCAATCGCATAGCGAGCATCTTGGAAATCTTGTCCCAAGAAAAAATTGACAAAATCTTTATTAACAATCAAAATCCCTGCAATCATCGGGAAGATGACCAAGTTATACACTAAGAAAGACATTTCATGCAATTTGTTAACCGCCTTTTGATTGCCTGATGATAGGAGGTTGGATACTCGAGGCAACATGACGCTCCCAAGAGAAGTCACAATTGTCAACAGAATATTTAAGAGTTTAAGAGCCTGATCATAAATCCCCACATCTGTTGTCGAAGATAAGGCACCTAACATAGTCCGATCTAGCGTGATATAGAGCGATATGGCAATCTGCGGTAAAAACAGGAGAACTACTGGTTTGATATGCTGTTTAGCATAAGCTAAATCTAGGTGAGGTTTTCCAATGTGTTCGCGAGCAGGAAGCCACATACTTAGCTGTCCCAGCAAATCATAGCCAACCAGAAGAATGATATACAGATATAAGTCGGATGGTTTCTTTACAAACAGAAAGATAGAAGCAACACCCAGAAGTTTAACCATTGTATTTCGAACGGTAATCTTTTTAAAATCCTCCATCCCCTGAAAGAGCCAGGAAATGTCTAGCCCTCTAGACAACAAACTGAATCCTAAAATATAGGCAATCAGATTATTCATAGATGGAATAAGGAAGCACACAATAACATAGAGAACAATGGCCAAACAGGTTGCTAAAACCTGTAAACTATAGATACCCCAGAAGGTTTTCTGAACATTGTTTCGATGTCCTGAAATCTCCTTGGTCCCATAATTGGCCACCCCAAGTGTCGCTAAGAGTATAAAGTAGGTTACTATTGAGTTGTAGTAACCATAGGAACCCAAGTCATTGGATGAAAAAACCCGAGTAATATAGGGTGTAGTAATGACTGGTAAAACGATTACTAACAGCTGATAAGAAAGATTATATAAATAATTTTTTAATACTTTCACAAGGAGTTCCTCGTTGTAGATTTCTTCGATTCAAATTCAATAACTGGCAAGGTTGCAAACAGAGTAAACATAAAAATATTATAAGACGGGCGAACCCAGAAGGCCTCAAACATACAATTGACTGTTACTAAGGCCAGGCAGGTTAACAATAAATAGTTCTTCCTACGATAGAGAGTCCAAGACTGAACCATGTATAGGCATACCAACATAACAACTGGAATCAAACCGTAAGTAAATAACATTTGTACATAAGACGAATCTACATAGTCATAGTTCAAAACCGTTTCTGTCTTTCCTCCATATCCAACAAAGGAAATTCCACGAATTCCAAATAACTGTACGCCATATTTCTTAAGCGCTTCATGTCCCAAATACAATCGCATGCCGAAAAAGTTATTCAGAGAAACATATATTGGATGAGACCAACTAAATTTGTTGGATAGATAAATCATGACCGAAGAAGCGATACCAGCCGAAAAAGGCAGTAGGGAAAATAAACGCCATTCAGTCTTGTTACGATAATAAAAGTATAGAAAAATTCCTGTTGCTGCTAAGATGGAGCCTGCATTTAAACGGGCATCGCAATAAACAATAATAAAGGCCGCCAAGGCTACACCTGATAGGGTTCTTAGGAAGATAAACTTCTTTCTAAGGAGATAGGAAAGGGCGGTAAAGAGATAGAAACAATGAGAGGCAAAGTCGGTTGGATAGATAAAACCAAAAGAGTTTCGTACAACCACTCCCACGGGGCGAGTTTGAACAAACTGTAAATTAGGAATTACATTGACTAACGATAGTAAAATAATAAGCACTATAAAAGATAAACTCGTCCAAGTATAAATTTTAAGTATAGACTCTAAATCTGCTTTATAAAGAAAAACAATCAACAGCAAAAACATTAAACCATTTAAGTTTCCTGCCTTATAATAAACCATACTTCCAACTAAAATGAGGGTAGGTGCAAATATTAAAAAACTCAAAGAATAGTTACGAATATATAAAAAACGCACAGCTAGTAACATGATTGCAAAGAAAGGAACAAAATTAGGTATACTAGGTAATACAGGTGCTAACATTGAAGTGTTTATCATATCTATAGAAATTATCACAAATAAAACTGCTGTCACGAGCAATTTATCACGTTCTATCTTTAACATCTTCATTTTCCTTTTCTAATTTCTGAACTTTTTTCATTCAGTCGTTTATTTTTTCCACTTTTTAAAGTAATAATAGAGGCGTGGATACCTGCTAATCAAGACATAGAGAATCTTACGTTTCTTACTAACTCTAGCATTCTTCAAGACAAGAGGTAAATATGGTCTTATCTTCTCCTGAAGTCGCTTGAACTCTGCTGGATCTCCGTCACGAATCATCGTAAAGATAAGAAGACTTCCTGTAAAGAAGCGAGAAATAATGGCTGCTTGGAGTTCCGAATTCTCAGGATAGGTTGCATTCACAACCTCTTTTAAATGATCGATTGCTTCATAAAACTCGTATTGTTTAGGCGTGAAGGCCGAGGCAGTAATGCTACCTGGTCTGTGGTAATAATGGTAAATCGGAAGATGAAACAAGGCCACGGATTGGGCTTGGTTGAGATGCTCACTGATGACATAGAGGTCTTCGTAGATGCGCCCCTTGGGGAAGGGAGCTTTCTCAAGAAGCTCTTTCCGATAGAGTTTCCCACAAGCAGAGACTGTTACAAGATCTCCATAGAGCATCTCAGTTAGAGCCTTTGCCTTGTCATAGACCTTAACTTGGTCTAGATCAAGCTGATCCAAGTGAAAATTTTGAGAACGATGATAGTGAGCTGTTGGCTCTACTTTACCACTAACCATATCTGCTTGGGTACGACCTTGTAGCTCTGCTAGCAATTCCAAGGCGCAAGGTTCCAAATAGTCGTCTGGATCTAGGAAGGTAATCCAGTCACCCTTGGCTTTCAAGACCCCATAGTTCCGAGTATCAGACAAGCCACCGTTGACCTTGTGGTAGCTAGTCACCCAATCATACTGCTGGGCATACTGGTCACACAAGAGACCTGAACCATCACTCGATCCATCATCGACCAAGAGGACTTCCATATCCTTGTAAGTCTGATTTTCTAAACTCTCCATGGCATAATGAAGGTAGTCCTCCACATTGTAAACAGGCACAATTACCGAAATCATCTATTTTTTCTTTCTCTTACTTATTTTTTCAGTTTAAATCTCAAATGAGCTTTTATCTGGAAGCAGTTGGTCCATAGCCTTGACGAAGTCTGTCATCACCTGTTCCTCATCTTGAACGTTGTGTCCGTCATTGATACACATAATTTGGTATTTACCAGAATTCAGTAGCTTCCAAAAATCTGGTCCGGCATTATCCAAAGAAAAGAGTCCCCCTAACTTAGGATTTCCGATAGCGTATTGACCACTAGCGATCTGCCAATATTTAAAGAGCCAAACATTGGTATCAGAGGGACTTCTGAAGCGACTCGCTGAGGTTGTCTTCAAAACTGCTTTTTCCTTTTCCCATACCAAGTCCATTGTTGATTTTAGTAGGGGATAGGGCAGGTGACTCTCCCAGAAACCACAGATAAACTTAGTAGTCCCATAAAGTAAAGTCTTGATTAATTGTTTAATCCCATGCTTAAAGGAAAAAAAGTGACCATTATTTAAAATTTCTTTCTTCGAAAAATGACTAGTGATAATTCCCATATCATTCATTTGGAAATGACCAGTTCCATATCTCTCCGTTGTAATAGGAGCTAAAGCTGTAACATACTTTGGCAAACCATCCTCCGAGAAAAAGTCTATCGGCTCAACTGGAGCCGTCAAATACATATCATCATTAAAAAAGACAAAGTGCTCAGAGAGTCCAGGGATTCGATGGATATTGCTTTCAATAGGATTGGCAGAAAAAACTGGTAGATAGTCATTACAGATAATCTCTGTATGATCTACCAAGACCAATTTTTCACTGTTTATATCTAACCAGCTTGGCTTTTGCTGGTCAGTCACAAGGTAGATCTTATTGACCCAAGGAGCAAATTTTTCCACACCTCTAAACCAGTACTTAAAAGTTCCCCATTCACGATAGGATTTCTCTGAGTTCATACCCTCTTTAAAAGTGTTTATTGAGCCATCGTATTGGGCTTTCTTTTCTCTCCAAACCAAATCATTCCCATCAACCCATGCGACAACAAAATCAATCTTTTCTACCATTCAGTCTCTCCTATTTAAAATCTAACAGTCTTTCCATCAATTTTATAGAGGTATATTGTTCAAAGTATAGTGCCTTTGCTTTATGAACTTTTTGAATAATATCATCAACCATAGGATTGAAATTTTCTATTAGCTGTGCTAGTGCTTCAAAATCCCCTGAAGGATAGAAAGTCACCAGAGATTCATCAACATAATCTCGAACAGAGGGAATATCATTCACAATGATAGGAACTCCTAGAGACATTGCTTGAAGCATAACCATATGACCAGCGGATAAATCAATATCTTTTAACGATAGGACAAGGAAATCAGACTTAGCTAATACATCTCCAAAGGTTTCTACTACTACATCAGATAAAACTTGAATGTTTGAACCATGCGTAGGAACTCTCCATGGCTGAGTTGCAATCACACACGGCATTGAAAGGTTTGAAGTCTCCACTGCCTTGACTAAAGTCTCATAATCTCGGTTACTACCTCCACCTGAAAAGATATACTTAGTTGGTAAAGAACCTTGATAAGTTAGTTGATTATCATAATCTAAGCCGTAATGAATAAATTTAAATTTCTCCTGAAATTCTGGAAAGAGTTCCGAATAATAATGAATTTCTTTTGAACCATAGACTATGATATTACCGATATTCTGGAAAGACTTTTTCACAAGTTGCTTTCGTAAATAATAATAGATTTTATTTTTCTTATTCTCAAACAAAAATCCTGCTAATGTAATTTCCTTGCCACTTTTATTTAAAATTCCTAAAAAGATACCTACAAGAGGATTTACACAAATAATTTTCTTGACATCATATTTTATGAATTTCCGAGCATAATCATAGGACATTTTCCACATTAAAAAATGATACAAAGCACTACCGATGTATTTGAAATTACGTACTCTTCTTATAAGTGGACTTTCATAGTTGGTATAAACTACTCGGCTCCCGCCATGAAGAGACTGATAATGCTCTTCATTCTTTTTTTGTAGCTCACTGTCTAAAATGATTAAATTTTCCATTATACCCCTTATTGTAAATTATCATAAAATTCCGAAAAGTTCTTGATGTAACTCTCCAAAGAAAACAGCTCTTTTTGTCTCTGATATCCTACTCGCCCAAATTTTTCTCTTTTTTCAGAACTATCTAGTAAGAGAGAAATGGCATTAGAAAGTTCTTGAGGACGATTTGGTTTGACTAAGCAACCACTTTTGTCATCTACTACCATTTCAGCTATTCCCCCATTGTTATAACCAACAACTGGTTTTGAACAAGCCATGGCTTCTAGGACTACTGTAGGTAGGGAATCAGGTTTTATACTTGGTAAGACAAAGATATCAAACATATTATAAAGTTCAGAAGTCTTATCGTAGTAATCAATACGATGAATTTGTGACACAACAGATGAAGAAGCTATTCTCTTATCTAGTTCTTCTAAGCGCCATTCTTCACCAGGAAAAACACCTCCAGCTAGGAAAGCCACCGCTTGCTCATTCTTTTCCAAAAGTGGCTCGACTGCTTCTATGAAATCATTTTGTCCTTTGATAGCATTGACCCGACCAATCATGCCAATCACAATTGCATCTTGCGCAATGTCAAATTTTTCACGAATAGAAGACGCATCCATTGGATAATAGACAGTATTATCGACACCGTTATAAATCACTTCCACTTGGCTATCTTTGATAAAGGGAGACTGCTTGATATGATTAGCGACCGCTTGGGACACCGTCACAATCTTGTCTGCATATCGTCCCATGAGCATATTGATAAAGTCAGAAATAGCTTTGGGTTTGACGATAATCTCATGAACATGCCAAATCAAAGGCAGCTTGAGCTTGCGTTTCAAATAGATGCCCTCCAAAACAGCCGCTGTATTATTGTGAACCATATCTATACTGTGTTCTCGAGCATAGAGGGCGATTTGCTTAGCATAGAAATTATAAGAGCGAATATAGTCGGCAATGCCTTTGGGATTAAAATACTTCCTTCGTAAAATCGGATAATCCAACACACTGACCTGAGCCCCAACTTGACGCAAGGCCTCGACTAAAACACCATCATTTGGCAGGATGACGTGAGCTTCAAATTCTTTGGAATCCAATCCTTTGATCAACTCCAGTAAAACCTTATCTGCTCCATACATTTCTGCACCAGCATGCAAGTATAAAATCCGTTTCATTCCCTATCCTTTAAACACTTCTTCATAATCTGACACAATCTTTTCCCATGTGAAAGCTGAGAGGATTCTTTGGCTTGACTTGAAATCCAAGTCAGTTATTGCTGCCTGATCAAATCCTTCTACTTCCTCAATGACACGAGCCAACTCATCTTTTTTCCAATAAATGGCCCCGTCTTCGCCAACCTCACGGTTAAAGCCAACATCTAGCAACAAATTCAGTTTTGTGGATGCTAGGGCTTCCAGTAGAGAAGGGTTGGTCCCTCCAACCTCATGCCCATGGAAATAGGCAAAGGCATGCTCACGGATGTACTTGAGCAACTCTTGGTCATAGACAGTCCCAACAAATTTAACCCTAGGATCTTTATCAAAACCAGTATCCTGTAACAACTGATCGTAAAATTTATTCTGCTCCACATTTGTGATGAGGACAAAGTCCTTTTTGGACTTGGACTTGATAAATTCACGAATCATGGCTTCGTAGTTATTCTCTGGAACGAATCGTCCAACCACTAGGTAGTAATTGCCTTCTGAAACTTGCTTTTCATTAAACCAGGTCCGAACCTTCTCATCCTCCTGGCGTAAGACGGACTTACTGGTATCTGTCCCATAAGCAATGTAAGCCGTTTGGGGCTGATACTTGGCATAATCCTTTTGGATGTAGGATTCAATATTTTTGCTGTCACAAACCAAAAGATCCGCATGCTTGACCATCAGTTGCTCAGAAAACTTCCAGTACTTACGAACAGGAAGGCTCCATTTAGCACGTAGCCATTCATGGCCATCTGGGTTGACCATGAGGGTGCCACCAATAGCCTTGATTTTCTTTTTAATCCCTGCTATGAAAGGGCCGATTCGACAAGCCAATACATAGAAAATCGGCTCCTTGTCTTTTTGTTCTTTAGCCATTTCAATCGCTCGATTGAGCGCAGCGATATCATAAAAAATCGCCCTAGCTGGTCCAATGTTTGGCACATCCACATTATAACAAATAGCACCATTGTGCTCAAATACATCCTCTGTAATGCCTGACTTTGCTGAATTTTCCCGCATACAGGCGACATAGTACTGGATATGCTGACTTTGCTGACAGGCCGTCAACTTTTCAACAAAGGTTTCAAAGCCACCATACTTGGCTGGGATTCCTTTTGAACCTATAATATATACAGCTTTCTTCATTTATTCCTCAAATATATATAATCAGAGGAAGGCGCTTCTACTTAGCACCTTCCTTCCTAAATACAACTTTTATGGTTTTGAGCAAAATCTTAATGTCCCGCCAAATGGTCCAACCGTCCATATAAGCAAGGTCCAGCTTTACAACCTCATCAAAATCTGTGATGGCGCTACGACCACTGACCTGCCAAAGACCTGTAATCCCAGGCTTGAAGCTCAAACGTCTTTTTTGCTCAGGCGTATAGTTACGATATTCGTCTACAGTAGGCGGACGAGTACCTACCAAGCTCATATCTCCAATCAAAACATTATAAAATTGAGGGAGCTCATCCAAACTCGTCTTTCTGATAAAACGACCAATCGGTGTCACTCGAGGATCATTATCCATCTTGAACATACCGCCAGTCATGGTGTTATGTTCCATTAATTCTTTTTTTATTTCCTCGGCATCCACTCTCATAGAACGGAACTTATAGAATTTAAAGAAACGGCCATTTTTCCCAACTCGTTTTTGAACAAAGAAGGCTGGGCCTCCATCCTTACGAATGATTGGGACTAGAACGATACTAACCAAACCACAAACCAAAAGACCAAACAGGGCACCAACAATATCCAAGCACCGTTTAGCTATAACATGGGTTTGCTTATAAAAGTTTGTCGAAAATGTTACCACACTCATTCCAGCAACTTCTTGAATCCGCTTTTCACCTAGAGATAAAAAGTCGAATGCATTTAGATTGACCGAAACATCTATTCCCATACTTTCAAAACGAGAAACTAAATCTCCGATATCATAATCTTCACTCGGCAGATTAATGAAGACTTCATCGACAACCTCTTGTGTTACAAAGTCTACCATATCTTGAGGAGCAACGATGGCCACCTGGGCTTGGCTAAATGTCGTATCATCCATAATGGTCACGCCTACCAATTCCCGGGTAGAGTATTTAGATGAAGTTAGACGTTCATAAGCCTTTTCCAATCGACTGGTTGCTGTAATCAAAAACAATTTTTTCCGATTTTTAAATCTTGAGTAAATGGACTGTTTATATTTTTTGATGATAGAGTCCATCAGATAAATAGCTAGTGAATTTATCAAAAAGAAGTAGACCATTCCTCTTCTTGAGATAGAAAAAGGTTCCTTCAACATAAAAGAAGTAAAGGTAATTGCAATTGAAAATACCAGGTTATATTTTATAGTCTGCAGTAATTCTTCTAAATAACCCCTTGTGTAGAATTTAAAAGAGAAATTACTAATATAAAAAACAATGAAATGCAGAAGATATAAAATGGCAATGGTCTGAGAAGTATATTCTGCTTCTTTGAAAAGGCTAACTATATAAGCTGAAAATAAAACGGCTAGACTTTGAAAAATAACAATTTTGAAATTCTCAAATTCTCTTCTCTCCTCTCCCATTAGTAACCTTCCTTATAATCTATTTTTTCCCATAATTCCCATAGTTCCCGTAATTGCCATAATTACCATAGGAACCATATTTTTCTGATTTAACATCAAATTTATTTAGAACAACACCGAGGAATGGAGTTCCTGTTTGTTCCAACTGCTCTTTAGCTTTTTGTACAGCTTTGCGACTAACTGCGCCTGAAGCTGATACTAAGAAGCTGCCGTCACAACGCTGAGCAATAATCGCTGCATCAATAACCATCCCGATTGGTGGTGTATCGACAACAATATAATCATAATGTTCTCTCAATACACCCATAATGACTTCAAAATTTTTCCCTTGTAAGAGCCCTGTTGGGTTTGGAGATACCTGTCCTGACAAGAAAACATCTAGGTTTGGATAATCAGTGTCCGCCAAAGCTCGGCTAATATCAGCATTACCAGACAAGACCTCTGTCAAACCTTCTACTTTTCTTTGGCTCTTGAAAACCCCTGTCATAACGGAGTTTCGAATATCGGCATCAATCAAGAGTGTTCGATAACCTGCCCGCGCGAAGGCCAAGCTTAAGTTGATGGAAATAGTTGACTTTCCTTCATTTGGCTGAACAGAAGAAACCGCTACAACCTTAATATCAGAACCACTCAACTGAATATTTGTACTCAATGCATTAAAGTATTCTTCCGCCTGATGCATCTCTGCCAATTTATTTTTAATAATTTCTAACGTTGCCATGAGGTCCCTTTCTTACAATTTCTTTAGATTTGGAATAACACCTAGTAGTGTAGCTCCCATCACATCTTCGATGTCTTCTGGCTTTTTCACTCGATCATCTAAAATCTCTACAATCAAGACAATAACAATCATCACCATGGCTCCTGCCAAGAAGCCTAGGATGACATTCCGGCGAATATTTGGAGAAGAGGGTGATTTTGGAACTTCTGCCTCTTCTAAGGTTGTTACATCTGAAACCTTGGTAACAGCAATGATTTTTTCAGCTGCCACTTCACGCAAGGTGTTGGCGATTCGGCTAGCTTGGTTAGGATCGCTATTTTTGACAGTAATGGACACAATCCGCGTATCTGTAGGCACCGAAACACTTACAGACTTGCTTAATTCAGCTGTTGTCCCAGGTAGTTTTAATTCTGAAATAACCGTAGACAATACATCCTGTGATAAAATGATTTCCTTATAGTCCTTAACCAAGTAAGATCCCGCTTGTAGGTCTTGGTTGGTCAGAGTGTTATTATCTGTCTGCTGACGGTTAACAACGTAAATCCGTGTCGTGCTTTGATAAGAGGGCTTAGCAATAAAGAGGCTGTAACCCAAAGCTAAGACAGCTACCACTAAAGCTGTCAACAGAATGATAAATTTTCTTTTCCATACCGTCTTGATTAAAGACAGTACGTCAATTTCGACTAGTTGATTTTCTTTATTCATGTTCCTCTTCCTCTATACTAAGAGCGAAGCTTATATGTATTCACTTCTTAGCAATAATTCCTGATTTTTTCTAAACAACTGCTCTGCATGAGATTCCCCATACTTCTTGGAGATGATTTGGTAGGCCTCTTGCATATAAGGCGGTCGCGGATTCAAATTGTGCATGTCGCTAGCCACGAAATGAACCAGATCTTTCTCCAGAAAGAACTGGGCCCTTTTTTTCATGAATTTATAAGTGTCTCCAAACAGCTTTGGTTTTAAAACACTCGAACTATTAATCTGGGTGTAACAACCCATATTAATCAAGTCGCGCACCTTCTTTTCATCATTTTCCAAGCAATGATAGCGTTCAATATGAGCGACGACAGGTGTAACGCCCAAGCGTAAAACGTTGCTCAGAGCTGTATGAATTTCCTTGTAAGGCGTGATCATACTGAATTCAATTAAAGCATACTGACTATCTGCCAAGCGTGGAATCTTTCCTTGCTCCAGCTTATCCAAAATATCACTTGTATAATATATTTCAGCCCCGTAGAGAACAGTCAAATCATCCGCAATTTCTTTAGCCAGTTCCTGGACTTGTTTGAAGTTTTCTTCAATTTTTGCTTCTGGAGTCTCAAACATCCCTTTCCGACGATGAGAAGTTGAAATGATCGTTCGCACCCCTTGGCGGTAGCTTTCCTCCAGCAAGGCCCTGCTATCCTCTATTGTTTTTGGGCCATCATCAACATCAAAAACGATATGTGAATGAATATCAATCATGGCTTACTTCCCTTCCATAACGGTCTGAATTGCAGACTTCATTTGATCCAGGCTTGCCGGATCAACTTCCAGCATATAAAGGGCAGCTTCTGGCATAGCATATGAAGGCAGACCAGTTTTTCCATTTCCAGTCAAAGCTTGTGACGTAACTGTATAGTTCCCACCTGTTTCCAACTGGGTATTCACAAGATTCATCATGGTTTCTAAGCTCATATTTGTCTGAACAGAATCTTGTAAGCCTGAAATAATACTATTGTAATTCTTCAGAGCATCTGTTGAGGTCAGCTTTTTAATAACAGCAGCGATGACTTTTTCCTGATTCTTTCCGCGGTCGTTATCACCACCCGTCAATGAATACCGTTCCCTGACAAAGCCCAGTGCTTGCTCAGAATTGAGATGAACATTTCCAACCTTGAAGTGGTAATTCCCATGAAGACTTGTGAATTCTTGATCGTTATACACATCAACACCACCCAAAAGGTCAATCAATTTGAGGAAGGAAGTGAAATTCAAACGTACATAATACTGAATATCGATACCATAAAGTTTCTCTAGAGTATGAACCGAAGCATCTATACCATAAATACCCGCATGGGTCAGTTTATCAGGCTGATCCGCACCACCATCCGCAATAGGTACATAGGCGTCACGCGGTGTAGTTGTCAAAAGCACGCGCTTGGTCTTACGGTTAACTGTCATAATGATGTTCACATCCGAACGAGAGACAGATGAGATGCCACCATAGGTATCAATCCCGCTGACATAGATATTAAAGACATCTGCATTGACATCATGCTTCTTAGTTGCAGTCTCAACCTTTTTCGTTAGTTTGTAAGAATACAATTTTTTAACTTTGGAGGCATAGTCAGGATCTTCATTTCGTAGGGTATCCTCAAAAACACTATTGATAACAATAGCTTTTGCATCTCCAGCAAGCAAGGACTTATAAGCTGCTAGATAAGAGCTTGCTGAGTCCACTGTCAATTGGACTTTCTTGGTCTTGGCCAGTTCATCTGTTAAGGCTGCAATGTTTTCACCATCATTATTGGTTGGAGCTAAAACATTGGTTACTTTTTTTATATCTTTAATGTCGCTGTCCGCTGCTACTACAACGCTCATTTCATACTCAGAATAGTTAGAAGTAGAATTCAAACCAGTAGACAAGTCCACCATTTCCTTGACAGCGTACATGGTCCCTGACCCAATCAGCAAGGACAGAAGCAATAATACTGTTGTAAAAATCCGAGCCTTATTAAACCAAATGAAAAGAGCTGCTAGAACTGCTACTAATATCATCACAAAGGTTGAAATAATATTCAAATAACGAAAAGCTAAAATATTATACCTGAAAATATAAAATATCAAGACAGAGATTAATAAAACATAAATGATGAATAAACTAACATTTAAGATTTTAAAACGCCTTGATTTAGCAGTAGTTCCATTACTTTTTTTACGAGACATGCTAAAAACACTTCCTATACATAATTACTCCATCCTATTATATCACAAAAATATTTAGATTCCGCCTTATTTTTAAGAAATTTTTAAGAAATCATAGTAAAGAGCCAAACCATTTTCTCTTCATCTTTTATTAACTTAAGAAAAAGAAAGCAAATACGTCATGAACAAACCAAAATGCATAAATATAGAGTATTTTATAGAGGTTTCAAGGATTTGTTTACAAAAAATGGTCCCATATAACAGGAACCATTTTTAAAATTATATCATAGGCATCTTTGATCTACTTGACCATGATCAGATGAGGCCATCCCGATCAACTTGTTCAAAACTTTCTTTCCCATCATTCAGCTTATCCCAGATGACTACTTGACCTGACTGAAGGGACTTCTGCACATCAATGATGCGCTGATTGGAAGAGCCGCGAAACTGTAACATGAGATTCTTCTTGGTAATGTCAAAACGGCCGTCTACTAGGATATCAATCAGGCTCAGCAGCTCCAGCTTATCCTCCGTTTCCAGCATCATCTCCTCCCAAGTATAGCCCGTCCAGGACCAGATATCCTTGTCTGGAAGCTCTCTCCGAATCCGCTTGACCAAGGGCAGGAGAATGCCTGTGTTGAGAAAAGGCTCGCCGCCTAGAAGGGTCAGCCCCTGCACATAGGGTTCCGCCAAGTCCTTCATGATTTGCTCCTCCAGCTCTTGGGTATAGGGAATACCAGCGTTGAAGGACCAGGTTGCTGCATTATAGCAGCCCTCACAGTGAAACATACAGCCACTGACATAGAGGGAGTTGCGGACACCTTCGCCATCCACAAAGTTAAAAGCCTTATAGTCAATGATTCGCCCCTTACTCAGCTCCTCGCTTTTCCATTCTTGGGGTTTGGGATTGTTCATGCCACTTCTCCATCTAGCTCTATCCAGTAGCGCTCGCTTCCTTGAATGGTATTGTCATAGACGCCACCATTAGCAAGAATCGTTCGCCGGCTAGCTTCGTTTTCTTCATCGCAGGTAATCAGAGCAAAGTCCAAACCAGCTCTCTTCGCCTCTATAAGGCCCAGATGCAGTTGCTCCTGCCCATAGCCCCTGCCTCGTTCCCCCGGTCGAATTGAATAGCCAATATGCCCACCCTCAACAAAGAGTTTTTCATTTAACAAGAGACGCAATGCTAGGAAGCCCAGTGGGTGGTTTTCCTCGTCAACCGAGATAAACTGAATTGCTGGTACCCATCCTTCTGGCAGATTTTCAGCATCCTCCTGCTGTTCTACAATCTTTAACCAATCCTCATAATCCTTGGCCCGCTTCCAAGTGGAGCCCACACCACCATGCATATAAGAATTCGCAGCATCAAATTCAGCAATCATCTCTAAAATCGCATCTTTATCTTCCAAAGTTGGTCGTCGTAACTTCATAGGCTTTCCTCAATCTATATCAATCCAATAACGCTGACTTCTGTCGATTGTATTTTCGTAAACACCGCCAGCAGAGAGAATCGTGCGTCGGCTGGCTTCGTTGTCTTCATCGCAGGTAATCAGCACTCGTTCTAATCCTTGCTTTCTAGCCTCTGCCAGCCCTAACTCTAGTTGCAACTTGGCCAAGCCCTTTCTGCGTTGACTGGGGCGGATAGAATAGCCAATATGTCCACCCTCCACAAATAATTTGTCATTTAAGGACAAGCGCAGAGCTAAAAAACCCAGAGGCAAGCCGGTCTCATCAAAGGATAAAAATTTGATTGCGGGAACCCAGCTTGCTGGCAAATTGGCCGCATCCTCCTGCTGTTCTACAATCTTTAACCAATCCTCATAATCCTTTGCTCGCTTCCAAGCGGAGCCCATGCCACCATGCATATAAGACTTCGCAGCATCAAATTCAGCAATCATCTCCAAAATAGCGTCTTTATCTTCCAAAGTTGGTCGTCGTAACTTCATAGGCTTTCCTCAATCTATATCAATCCAATAACGCTCTTTCCCACCTCGAATATCCTCTAATACTCCACCGTTAGCAAGAATCACCCCTCGGCTGGCAGCATTATCCCTATCGCAGGTCACTAGAGCCCGTTTTATATTTTTACTTTTAGCTACTTGCAAGCCTTGTCTCAGTTGCTCTTTTGCCAGTCCTTTGCCACGCGCAGACGGACGAATACTGTAACCAATGTGCCCACCTTCTTGGAGCAGATGGTCATTGAGTAGCAAACGTAAATTAAGAAAACCCACAGCCTGACCATCCGCAGTAAAAGTCACAAGCTGAATGTAAGGCACAAAACCTTCTGGCAAACCCAGCCCGACTTCAGCCAGCTGAATAGTTTCCAGCCAATCCTCGTAGACAAAATCAGCTCCGCCAAAGAATCCGTCATGCCGGCCACCAGTCGCTTCAAAATCTGCTAACATTTCCAAAATAGTGGCCTTATCCTCTAGTCTTGGTTTCCTTAATTCTACATCCATTTTTCTACCATACTTTACTTCTTCTTGCTAGCCTTTGCCAGAAATTGCTCCCGCAGGCTAGTCACTCGCGCCTTTTTATTGCTAGCTCCTGTAGAATGTTTTTCATGAAAACGTCTTACTTGAGCCTTACCTTTATCGTCTAGTTGATATTTTCCCATTTTTTCTCCTAATGATTAATGAAAAAGAGCGATACATCACACCGATGTTCTGTATCACTCCCGCTTCTTATTTAGTTTTAATCAGATCTCATTTCCTGAAAACTTAATTGTTGAGCCATTCATATGCTTGACCCGAGCAGAAATCTCTTTGTGACGGCCATTAACCATCGGACGAGCTTGCGGATTTCCTAGATAACCACAGGTCCGTTTGACCACGTCAACTGTCTTAGGATCGCTGTTACCACAATTTGGACAGGTGAAACCACGCTCGGTCGGTGTAAAGTCTCCCTCAAAGTCACACTTGTAACAGTGGTCAATTGGCGTATTTGTACCTAAGTAACCAACCCGGTCATAAGCATAGTCCCAGACAGCTTCCAAGGCTTTTGGATTTTGTTGCAAGACAGGATATTCACAGTAGTGGATAAAACCACCTGAGGCCCCCACTTCTGGATAAATTTTCTCAAAGTCCAATTTTTCAAAAGGTGTTGGATTTTTACGCACATCGTAGTGGAAAGAGTTGGTATAGTATTCCTTGTCTGTAATATCTGGAACAAGGCCAAACTTCTCAGTATCCAACCGGCAGAATCGGTCGGTCAGACTTTCAGATGGCGTCGAATAAACAGAGAAATGATAGTCATATTCGTCTGACCATTCACCAACCAAACGCTTCATTTCTTTGACAATATCCACTGTAAATTCTTTGGCTTCTGGATTGTCTTCCCATTCTCCACCATAAAAAGCAGTTGCAACTTCGTAAAGACCGATATAACCAAGTGAAACTGTTGCTCTGCGGTGAGTAAAGAGCTGGTCAACTTGATCATATTTGCCTAGGCGTTTGCCAAAAGCACCGTATTGATACAAGATTGGAGCATTTGCTGGCGTTGCTTCCTTGGTCCGCTCTACCCGATAGACCAAAGCATCCTTAGCAATAGCCAGTCGCTCAGCGAATAAGGACCAGAATTTATCCTTATCTCCTTCAGCTTCCAGTGCAATCCGAGGTAGGTTGACAGTCACAACTCCCAGATTCATACGGCCAGAATTGACTTCTTGGCCATTCTCATCCTTCCAACCTTGGAGGAAGGAACGGCAACCCATCGGAACCTTGAAAGAGCCAGTCAAGTCAATGATTTTATCATAAGATAAGACATCCGGATACATCCGTTTCGTCGCACATTCCAGCGCTAGCTGTTTGATATCGTAGTTAGGACTTCCTGGCTCTAAATTAAGGCCACGCTTAAGAGTGAAAATCAACTTAGGAAAGATAGCCGTCCGATGTTCACTTCCCAAGCCCTTGATACGGATGTTGAGAATTGATTTTTGAATCTCGCGTTCAAAGCGATTGGTTCCCAGACCAAAACCTAAAGAAGTGAAGGGGGTTTGTCCATTAGAGGTAAAGAGCGTGTTAATCTCATACTCTAAGGACTGCATAGCATCATAGATATCTTTTTTAGTTTTTTCCCAAGCGTAATCAGCTCTTTTATCAGCTAGCACCCAATCTTTGGCATCTCTTAAATGCTTCTCGTAATTGAGTTCTGCGTAAGGAGCTAAGACTTCATCGATTCGGTCAGCTGAACAGCCTCCATACTGACTAGAAGCTACATTGGCAATAATCTGCGAGATTTGAGCTGTCGCAGTCTGAATAGACTTAGGACTCTCTACTTCGGCATTTCCAATCTTGAAACCATTTTTTAGCATGCCCTTAAAATCAATCAAGCAGCAGTTGGTCATTGGTGTATAAGGGCTATAATCCAAATCATGGTAGTGGATATCGCCCTTTTGATGGGCATTGGCTACGTGAGGAGGTAGCATCTTAAGACCGATGGACTTACCAACAATACCCGCTGTTAAATCCCGTTGGGTGTTAAAAACATCGCTGTCTTTGTTGGCATTTTCGTTGACCACTGTTTGATCTTTATTGAGCAATTTGTCAATAGTAAAATTAATATCGGTTGCCTGAGAACGGTCAAAGTCACGCTGGGTTCGATACGAGATATAGGCCTTGGCAATAGCATATTCATTGGCATTCAAAAGCTCATGCTCAACGATGTTTTGGATTTCATAAATCTTCACATCCTGAGAAAAACGATGAGTGATTTCAGCAACAATCTTCTCCGTAATTCCTTCAAGCTTGGCTTCAAGCAAAGGAGACATGGGCGTCACTTCACAGGCCGCTTTGACCAAGGCTTTATAAATCTTGTCAACGTCAAAATTCACGCGCCGTCCATCGCGTTTAACTACATAAATATTAGGAATACAGGTCACTGTTTCTTCTCTTAAAGTAATCATTTCCTATCCTCCAATCGTACATGACACATTATAACACTATAAAATAAAAAATCAATATGTTGTGCCAAAATTTTATTTTTTTTATTTTAGGCACAACATATTGATTGAATTATTTAAGCTCGTAAAGCTTGAACTGGCTAGTATCTAGACCAATTTTCTTATAATTTGAAGATATTATTTTTTTGACTTTCCCTAGTAGAGGGACTTTTTTGTTGACCACAATATAGCGTGGCAGATTCGCATCTAACTGATTTCCCAATAAAATCTTATTCTCTTCGGTATCTAAGTATAATTTAGGACTTAAGATGGTTGCCGCAGACAAACGGCCGGTTGATTGGTAGAGACTGGCTGTGCTGTCCCAAGCATAGATTTTATCGTCCTTAGCTGACTCCTCACGGATATACTTACTAACCACAGCGCGTTCTGCTTCTTCCTCACCAGATAATAGATAGCGTTGAACAACCGGTGATGCGACTAAAAAGGCCATCGCTAACACAGGTAAAAATAAATTTCCAACAAAATAATTTTTCCAAATAGAAGGAGTCCGTCTTTTTCTCGTATGACGTCCTTCTGAAAAATTCTTGTTAAACCAAATCGCCAAGAGAATTACCACAAAGGGAATCATCGGCAACAACTGGAAATTCCCCTGACTTGGCAGAAAGATATTGACTAGGAACAGAGTTAAAATTCCTAAAACCCCCAAATATCGGAAAGGTTTTGCATTTTTCTCTACCAAAGATACCATTCCCATAACCAAGGCTGTTAGGAAACCAAGACCTATGAACAGTCCGCTCATTATGAGTAAAGCAGGAAGATTAGATACTTGTAAGCTCAGACTTTCAAAGATATGCGTCACTTGGCTAATAGCTACACCAAAAGTTCCCTTCCAAACAGTGTAGTATCCCAGCGGATAAAAGACCAGTGAAAAGCCAAGTAAACTAGCTAAAAACTGATAAAATCCTCGTGCCAAACGTTTACGGGCAATGTGAAAAATGGTCCAAACAAGAAACACCAAACCATAGAACACAATACTAGTGAACGGATCCACCATGAAAGCCAAGGCTCCAATAGCTCCCAGCAAGATAAAACCATTATCTCCTACTTGATCATTGACATAGCGAGCTAAGAAATTTAGGCTCCACACGATAAAAGGAAGAACAAAAATACTTGCATATAGGCCACCAAAACCAAGAGTTATGACCAAAAGATAAAAAAGCGGAAGCAGTTGCTGCGCCAGAACCTTTTTTCCAGTCATTTGATAGATAAACTGAAAAAGGAAAATTCCAGCTATAAAGAGGGCTAAAAATTGCAGGACAGCAAAAAGAAGACTTCCCATAAAGAGGTTTCCCAACCATGCCATCACATAATACAACATGCCACTCGTGCCATAAAATTGACCGTAAGCTACTTGACCCTGGGTCATTGCCCAGCCTGCATACAGATTTTGCGTCTGTAGATTTGTCGCCAACGAAGCAAATAAGGGATTGGCCACGCTGAAAAAGCTAGCTATGAAACTCCAGAGCAACAATTGTCCAAAAGGAGCACTCGCAGGTTTCAAGCTCTCTTCTTGAAGTTGCGTTCCCGCTTTCGCTTCTTCTGGCTGGATTTCTTGTTCTTTCTTTTCTTCTATTTTCGTTTCAAGTTGCACTTCTGCCTCTTGATTGTCGAATTCATCAAACATAATAACTCTCCTCAATATAGTCTTTACTAGTATATCAAAAAGTCTTCTGTCTGTCAGTTTTCCATTTACACTCCTCTCGAAAGACTGACCTACTTGGCAGATTCTACTTCTAGCTTTAAGGCCTGCTTGTCTTTGGTCGCTTTAGACTTTGCCAAGGTTTCTAATTCCCGAAATCTTAGGTAGATTTTTGAAAACGGCCTTTCTGACTTTCTTTGAACAAACTCTAATTTCATGAAAAACTCCTTTTACTTTTTTATTCGTAAAAAAATGAGAAGGAAATTTGTACCCTCAATAGAGTAAAACAAATCCTTCTCATTAGGTTTATCATGATCAAAGCATTGGCGCAAAAAGCTGAACAATCTCTTTCAGAAGATTTTGGTACCAAGTAGACTTAAAGATACCGTCATGAACCTCTGTTGACACCTCAAAAATATTTTCAAAATCGGCTTTTATGTCTGCTAAAGCCGGTACTTTATATAAAAGTACAGCATTCTCATAGTGATGGACCAAGCTACGGTAGTCAAAGTTTATGGTGCCTACTACTGCTAGTTCATCGTCCGCGATCACATTCTTACTATGAACAAAGCCCGGTGTATATTCGTAAATGCGCACCCCAGCATCTAAAAGCTCACGATAAGATCCTCGGGTGATCGGTTGAATAAGCTTCTTATCTGTAATATAAGGCGTGACAATCCGAACATCCACTCCCCGCATGGCAGCATTTTTTATATTTTCAGTTAAGTCATAGTCAATAATCAAATAAGGACTGGTGATATAGACATAGTCCGTTGCCTGACTGATAATATTCTGGTAAACATTTTTCCCGACCTGTGTTCGGTACATAGGCTTAGGTCCACTCCCATATGGAATATAGAGGCCATCACCTTCTACTGCTTTGTTTTCTAAATGATACTTATCAAAATCCGTAATTTCACCTCGGTTGATGTACCAATTCATTAGAAAAAGCCTGGTCAACGCCTTAACGGCCCGACCATCTAAGCGGATCCCACCATCTTTCCAATGGCCGAAGCGGACAATATGATTAATGTATTCGTCAGCCATATTGATACCACCCGTGTAGCCAATCTGACCATCAATCACTAGAATTTTACGATGATCTCGGTTGTTGTAGGCCACCGTCATACGCGGGATCACCTTATTGAACTTATGTGCATCAATCCCAAAGGAACGTAAAGTTTCTGTATAATCTCCTGGTAAAGTCGCCATACAGCCGATGTCATCATAGAGAAGCTTGATTTCTACTCCTTGAGTAGCCTTTTCCTTCAAAATCTCCAGAATACTATTCCACATCTTACCTTCTTCGATAATATAGTATTCCAGAAAGATGAATTTTTCTGCTGATTTCAGGTCTTCTAAAAGGGTAGCATACATCTCTTCTCCCAAAGCAAAATACTGAGAAGCAGTCCCATCGTAAACATCCGCATTATGGTCCATACTGAGCAAGGATTTAACTATCCCAAAAGCTGATTTGTTTTTCTTTTTCAGGTCCAATCTCAGCTCATAACTATTGTCCTCACGAAACTTCATGGAATCCATGCTACGCAACTGCTTCATTTCTTTCCGAGACAGCCTGCGTTCTCCAAACATGAGATAAATCAGAGGCCCTACAACTGGAATAAAAGTAACCAAAAGCCAGGTTACTTTGCTTTCAGGTGTCATAGAACGATTGACAATCGAAAAAATCGTACCAACTGTTAATAAGGTGACTACAAGAATCCATAAATCCTTATTAATTTCACCTAAATAAAAGAAAAGCCAAAATATAAAGAAGAGTTCCAGTAGCATGACAATGATGCTGAAACCATATTTTGACATCAATAAGCGAAACTTTCTCACACACCTACTCCTCAATTTTCTTATATTTAAGTATAGCGGGGCCTTCTCAATAAATCAAGCAAAAACAGACTGGTCTTCTGATAGATATAAAAAAACAAGACTGGAGTACCCAGTCTTGTGAAGTCTTATTGTTTAGTGAAGATAATTGTGTCATCTTGATCCTGCTCTTGATCAATATCTTCCACAGTCAGTTGATTGCCATTGATATAGTAGCGATGAACATCGTCGCCAATAATCATTCGCTGATTCGTGCTATCAATTTCGACTTGCTCGATCTCTTTCTCACCATCTCGCTCCAAGGTAGTCAAGGTTCCTTTACCAGATGAAATCGTTAAGGTCAATTGATCACCTTCATGCGTAGCTGTATAGGTTCCGTCCAATTCTGTACTTGTAGTGGTTGTTGCTGACGAAGAAGAGGTCGAAGTCGTTGCACTACTTGAACTTGAAGCAGAAGTTGAAGTTGACGTCGAACTTGAAGATGCCGAAGAGTTTGAAGCTTGACTGGCTTGAGATGGCTGAGTTTGACTATTGCCATTGCTACAAGCTGCCAAAGCAAGAGCTACTATAGCTGTTAGGGATAAAATCGTCGCTTTTTTTGAAAAAGTCATAATCCTTCCTCCTTTAATCATAGGGGGTTTTAGAGCTGGCACAGAAGTATGTTTTGCCTACTTTTTGTTAGTTCCATCCTCATTATAACAAAGACCTTTTCCAACCGTCAATTTATCTCTCCTTTTAAAAACTGACGTACCTCCGCAATGAAATAGAGAGACCCAGTTACAAACAATAAACGATGAGGATTATCATCCTGCAAATAGTCTTTTAGAAAAGCTTGGTAATCCCTGATAAAAGGGAGTTGTCCTGCTTCTTGCTCGCCTATCGTTTCACCATATGAAAAACTAGTCAACGACAAACTTGCCTGAGGTAGTTCCTCTTGCAAATAATGAAGCATTTCCGAATAGTCTTTTCGCTTTAATGCCCCAAACAAGATCAGAATCTCTTTGTCCTTTTCTTGCTTAATAAACTCGACCAAGCGCTCAACTGCAGGTAGATTATGAGCTCCATCTAAATAAATGCCATCGCAGACTCTTTCCAAACGGCCCGCCCAGCTAGTTTGAGCTAAAGCTTTTTTTACTAAACTCAGATCTAGATTCCATGACTGACGCTCCATAAATAAAAGAAAAGCTTCCACAGCCACAGCCGCATTTTCTTCCTGGTAGGTCCCTGACAAGCCCAATTCTACATCTAGCCAAGAGAAGTCACGAGCCCGAAGTTCCTTGTTCTCGAGAGAAAAATCTTGGCCATACTCATATAAGTCGATATTCAACTCCTTTGCCCGCTCTCGACAAACTTGTCGTGCAACTTCTGGCAAAGGACCGATAACAGCAGGACTGCCTACTTTAAAAATCCCTGCTTTTTGCTCTGCAATCTCCTCAAGTGTCGTTCCCAAGGTTTCCTGATGATCAAGGCCAATAGATGTAATGACTGAGACACTTCCTGTGATGACATTCGTTGTATCTAGCAAACCACCTATCCCCACCTCAATCAAGGCCACATCCACCTCTTGCTCTGCAAAATACAAAAAGGCTATTAAACTGAGGATTTCAAAATAAGAAAGTTGATCCTGGGGCAACAGTGCGTTTTGCTCCATCTTACGCACTTGATCACCCAACCTAGAGAAATCACTCTCCGAAATCGGCTTCCCATTTAAGCAAATCCGATCATGAACAGTTTCCATATGAGGCGAGGTAAAGGTACCAACCTTCTTTTGATGTTGGTCAAATAAGTTTTGCAAAAAGGCCACTGTTGATCCTTTACCATTCGTTCCAGTTACATGAATGGTTGGGTAGGCTTTTTCTGGATGACCAAGCAAACGGATTGCCTGCTCCATTCTCCCAAGTCCAGTCCGAAAATTTAGTCCGATTCGGCTGTCCAGCCAGTTTTCTATCTTCTCCATCTTTACTCCTAGTAAAAAGAGAGCCGAGTGAATGATCAACCAGCTCTCTTTTTTCAATTAATCATATAGCTTACGTTTGAGACTCCGAGTTAACAATAAACTATCTGTTTAACAAATTTAGGTATTCGTTCCTTTTAACCAGAACGAAATAAATATATCCAGGACATCTATACCAGCCTCGCTCATTGAGCGAACTGAGGCAGTCTCTAGATTTGCCTTGCTTTTTTAGTTGACAAAGGCAGAAATACTCTTACTCTTCCATGAAGCTGTTGAAAACTTCTTCAATCATATTCCATTCTTCTTCAGCATCTTCTGGAATAGGCTGAAGGTCACCTTCAGTTCCATCTTCATTTTCTGTGAATGAGTATGCTTGAATTTCAACTTCACCATTTTCATCTTCTTCAGCATTAGCTGGTACAAGAAGGACATAATTCTTTCCAAATTCTTCCATACCGTCAATGGTCAAGAGAATTTCAAACAAGGTTTCATTGCCTTGCTCATCCACCAAAGTAATCAATTCGCGCTCTTCATGTTCGTGGTCATGGTTATGATCATGTGCCATATTCATCTCCCTCAATCTTTCTAATAATTTCTATCTAAATAATTCTGTAAAATCAGCTGGGCCGCTAATTTATCAATCACTTTTTTGCGTTTGTTCCGGCTAACATCTGCTTGCTCAATTAGCATTCGCTCAGCTGCCACTGTTGTTAAGCGCTCATCTTGATACTCAACCGGCAAGCCAAACAACTCTGTCACCTTAGCTCCGTAGGCCCGACTGGCTTCTACACGGGGACCACTAGTATTATTCATATTTTTAGGAAGACCGATGACAAACTTATCAACCTTGTATTCGGCAACAAGCTCACCAAGGCGCTCAAAACCAAACTCTTCCTGATCTTCATTGATCTGGATAATTTCCAAACCCTGAGCTGTAAACCCAAGCGGGTCGCTAATAGCCACTCCCACTGTCTTAGAGCCCACATCCAATCCCATAATTCTCATTAAAGATCGATGCCCTGCCCTTTCAAATAATAACGAACCAATTCTTCAACAATCTCATCGCGTTCATATTTGCGAATCTGATTGCGAGCATTGTTATAACGAGGTACGTACGCAGGATCCCCACTGAGAACATACCCAACGATTTGGTTGATTGGATTGTAGCCTTTTTCATTCAGTGATGTATAAACATCCGTCAACGTTTCGCTAATCTCTTTTTTATTTGAATCGTCGAGATTAAAACGTACTGTTTCATCTGTAAATCCCACAATTACACCCTCTTTCGTTAGAATATTATCATTATACCATATTTCAGATCTTTTCACAAATGTTACAAATCAATATCAGCCCATAAAATAAGCAAAAATGGCGTTTTTCTACTATTCTTCTTTTGCACCATTCAAAAGTTGATTTTCAACATACTGGGCTGGGTTCATCTTCAGCAGTTCTTTCAGTTTTAAAGCTTTTAAATATTCCGTTTCTGCAGACTTATCTACATCCAAGGTTTGAAAATCCAGATTAGTCACACGCTTGAGCTCATTCTCATTTAAAATCTGCAAGGACATAGAGAAACCTGGCAAATCCTTCACTTGTTGATAATGTTCATCTGCTTCCAAGGATCTATTGAGTACTGTTTGAGCTTCTTCTACACCATATTCCTTTATAGCTTGCTTTAAATCATCCGCATTTGGACTAACCTGCTCTATACTTAAACTTAAAAACTGATCGTCTTTATAAGTCACTACCTGCTTTTGCTGCGAGCCATTCTCAGTTTTTGGAAAGACCAAGGTCTTTGTTACTACTGTGTTCTTTTCCGCATTTGAAATAATCGGCAAGGTTGTATCCAACTTATCCTCAGAAGTTGAAGCGGACGAAGCAGTATGTGATTTTTTCTGACCGCAAGCCGTCAGCGTAAGCAAAACAAGGCCCAACAATAGCACTATCTTTTTCATTTTTTAGCCTCCTACGCCTATTTTACCACACTCATAACTCCTGTCAACGCTAGATTTGTAAAGTAAAAAAGGTCTGAAAAGCCGCCCATTCACTATTACTAGCAAATCGGCTTGTTCAGACTCCTTTTTCTTTATAATGGGCTATTTATAGAGCTGCTCTCAAACGCGCCTCTGCATTTTCAACGTTACGGACAGAACGTGGAAGAAAGGCACGAATGTCATCTTCTTTATAGCCAACTTGGAGGCGTTTATCGTCAACCAAGATAGGGCTTTTCAAGATACGTGGGGTTTCCATGATAATATCAATCACTTCACTCACACTCAAATCTTCAATATCAACACCAAGACCTTTTGCATAGCGATTTTTAGAAGAGACAATGCTCGCAACGCCATTTTCAGTTTTGGTCAAAATATCTAAAATTTCTTCTTTTGTGATTCCCTCTTTACCGAGGTTTTGTTCTTTATAAGTTAATTGATGGGCATTAAGCCAGGTCTTTGCTTTCTTACAGCTTGTACAACTTGAAACTGTGTAAATTGTAATCATGTAAGGACTCCTTTCACTACCCGATACTACTATCGTAGTCTATTATACCATAAAAACCATCGGTCTTGCGACCTATTTTGGAAAAATTATTCCTCGATCTCTATAGCATCGTCTAGTTCAAGAGTTACTTCTTCAATGTTTTCAGTGATTTTTCCTGCAGTTTCAGTCGCAGTTGCTTCTCCTTCTTGATCGTCTTCGATCAAGCCAAAACGGACACGGACTTGACGGTCAATTTCGTCAAAGACTTCTGGGTGATCAGCCAAATATTTCTTGGCATTTTCAGAACCTTGACCAATCTTCTCATCATTATAAGAATACCAAGCGCCTGCTTTTTTGATGATATTTAAGTCTGTTGCAATCTTGATCAGTTCACCAGTCTTAGAAATTCCTTCTCCATACATGATTTCCACGAAGGCTTCTTTAAATGGCGGAGCTACCTTGTTTTTCACGACCTTAATCTTGGTTTCCTTACCAACATTTGTATCCTTAGCATCGCCAGTTCCTTTAATTTGAGTATTCCCACGGACATCCAAACGGACAGAAGCATAGAATTTCAAAGCACGGCCACCTGGTGTTGTTTCAGGATTTCCGAACATAACCCCAACTTTTTCACGAAGTTGGTTGATAAAGATGGCAATTGTTTTTGTTTTGTTGATAGAAGCAGACAGTTTACGCATGGCCTGACTCATCATCCGAGCCTGCAAACCAACGTGGCTATCACCGATATCTCCATCGATTTCCGCACGTGGTACAAGAGCTGCAACAGAGTCAATGACAACTAAATCAACTGCACCAGAGTCAATCAATTTCCCAGCAATTTCTAATCCTTGCTCACCAGAATCTGGTTGAGATAGCAACAGCTCATCAATATTTACACCTAGAGCAGCCGCGTAAGATGGATCCAAAGCGTGCTCTGCATCAATAAAGGCTGCAATACCACCCTCTTTTTGCGCTTGAGCAACAGCATGAAGGGCAACAGTCGTCTTACCAGAAGACTCTGGACCGTAGATTTCAATGATACGTCCCTTAGGATAACCACCAGCACCAAGGGCGATATCCAAGGCCAAAGATCCTGAGCTCATGACTTGAACCTTTTGTTCTGCTCGCTCGCCAAGGCGCATAATCGCTCCCTTACCAAAGTCCTTTTCAATGTTCTTCAGGGCGTTGTCCAAAGCCTTTTGGCGTTCGTCTCCAAATTTTTTTGTAATATCATCTAGATTCTTTTGTTTCTTTGCCATTAATTTCTCCTATTTTTTCTAAAAATATCTTTTGGCTATCTTTTAATTATACCAAAAATTAACTATTTAATAAAGTCTTTCGCACTAGGTTAAAGGCGTGCAGAACAGCGATTTTTCGTACATCTCGCCGGCTACGTCCAGCAATATTGACCTTAATCGTTTCCGTTCCTGCAGCACTAGCTAAACCGATAAAAACGGTCCCTGCTGGATGGCCTTCCAGTGAATCTGGTCCAGCCACGCCTGTCAGACTGACAGCCAAGTCGCTTTCGGTCAGCTTTCTAGCCTGCTCTGCCATTTCCCCAGCCGTAAAAGCTGAAACAACCCCATGTTCCTCCAGCTCTCCCAGCGGAATGTCCAGCATCCGGCTCTTTTCCTCCATGCTATAGGTGACGAAGCCACCTGAAAAAATAGCTGAAGCTCCAGCAAAATCTGCCAAAGTCGCTTGGAAGAGACCTGCTGTCAGACTCTCTGCTGCTGAAATCGTCTTTCCTTGACTCTTGAGCAAGTCAAAAGCCACCTGAGCCAAGGAATTATCATCCCCATAACCATAGAAAATCTCTGACAGAGACTGGTCTTCAAAAGTCTTATGTGACAAAATTTCCTTTTCCACAGCATCAAACTTGGTGTCGGCTTCTGCCTGACTCAAGGCCTTGGTGGACAGTCGTAGGGTAACTTCCCCTGTCTTTGCATAAGGAGCAATGGTGGGGTCACTTTGCTGATCAATCATCTCTGACAAAATAGTCACTAGCTGACTCTCGCCGATACCAAAGAAGCGCAACACTCGTGAGTACAACTTTTGACCTGTGGATAAGATGGGAACCAACTCGTTATTGACCATAGGTTTGAGCTCGCTAGGCGGACCAGGCAGGACTACATAGGTCACTCCGTCTGCTTCTAACAATCCTCCGACAGCTAAGCCGGTCGCATTTGGTAAAGGAGTTGAGCCTTCAACCAGCTGGGCCTGACGCTCATTGTTGGGCGTTCGGGCATAATCTGGTCGACTAGCAAAAAAGCGATCCAGCTTTTCCACAGCATCAGGGTCAAAACTCAACTCTCGACCTAAAAACTTAGCCAAGGTCTGCTTGGTCAAATCATCCTCTGTTGGCCCCAAGCCTCCTGTCAAGATAATTAGATTACTACGTCCTTGAGCAATCTCTAGGATTGAAAGGAGACGATTTTCATTGTCCCCCACAGCTGTCTGAAAATAGACATCAATCCCCAGACTCGCCAGTTTCTCAGATAAAAATTGGGCATTAGTATTGACAATCTGACCCGTCAGAATCTCGGTGCCCACAGCAATAATTTCTGCTTTCATAGAACCTCCTACCTTACTATTCGGAATTGGCTTTATTTTATCACAAAAACAAGCAAAAAAGTTGATTTTCATTTTAAGAAGTTAAATAGTTTGTCAACTTGCTTGACAGACTTGTCAACATGTTGTGGAAAACTTTTGAAAAGTTATCTGTTATGGAGAATAACTGGATTGTTAGGAAAATGCTATTGGCAAATGGTTTCATTATTTTTATAATGAAGATGAACAAGGAAATCATCTGAATTTTTTATTTGAAGAAAGGAGATCATCATGAAAATTTCACAAGTGCTCAAAGACATTCGTCAACAAAATCAACTCACTCAGGAGACTTTGGCGGAAAGGCTCAAGGTTTCCCGCTCTGCCATTGCCCGTTGGGAAAGTGAAAAAGGTATCCCTGATATCGGAAATCTCATTACTATCAGTCGGGAGTTTGATATCAGCCTGGACACACTCATCAGGGAGGATGAGTGCTTGGAGAAAAAGGTCATCGAAGATAGCAAGGCCAAGAAATGGCACTATTTAGTCATCCTCTACCTTTTTTCCATCTTAGTTTATATTGGTGTCTTTGCTTACTTCCACCATATCTTTATGGCTGGCTTCCTCGTCTCTACCCTCTTCGTGCTTTTCTATGAGCTTCGCATCTTTATCAAGGAAAAGATTTGGATGCAGAAGGAAGAATGAGGAGATATAGAGAACAACAAAAAACCTAGAGGTCTTGAACTTCTAGGTTTTCATTTATTTATAGTCAATAAGGTAATAGTAAAAGCAATAATGTTGTTACAACAATGAAGAGTAATTGGATACCAGATGTTTTTGTCCTTTTTCAGATAAATTAAAGAAATAACGAATCCTCCACCAAAATAGGAAATGGCTGTCAGCCACTCTGACAAAACCAAGCTATGCATATGAAGAGTAGCAAACAGAAAAACAGTCAAAGCAAGGCCGAGCCTATCTGAATATTTTGCCAAGAAAGTCCCTAAGAAAAAGCGACGAAAGAAAAGTTCTTCCACAACTGGTCCAACAAAACAACCAACAAGCAAGAACAGATAAGGATTTTCTAAAAGCGCAGCTTGAATCCGAGCATCATTCTGTCCCTGGAGGGGCAATCCTAGACTCTGTTTAAGAGATCCTGATAGTAGATTCGAAGCAATTGTCAGGAGAAAAATAAGAACCATATACAAGGAGATTGTTTTAAGGAACTCCTTCTTCTTAGGCAGAATCAAAGAAAATTGCTCCTGCAATTCCTCCCGATAAGCCAAGAGCCCCAATGTAAACAAAAGAGAGTAAACCGGATAGGTCATCCATTTTTGTCTAATAAACTGCAACCCTCTAGCTATAAATAGAATGGTATATAGTGAAATAAAAATGAGCTGAAATTTTCTTGTTTTCATCGTTCTACTTCCAGTCACAATCACTTTCGTGGTCATTGATAAGGCCTGCTGCTTCTAGGAATGAATAGACACAAACAGGACCGACAAATTTGAAACCTTGCTTTTTCAGAGCCTTGGACATGCTTTCTGACAGCTCTGTCTTAGCTGGCGCTTCCTTGTAGTTCGTAATTTGATTGTCAATCGTTTTGAAATCTACAAAGGACCAGATATAGTCATTAAAAGAGCCAAACTGCTTCTGAACAGCCAAAAAAGCTTGGGCATTAGCCCTGGTCGCATAAATCTTCATCTTGTTACGGATGATGTCGGGATTATCCAACAAATCGTCCAGATCTTCATCCGTCATCTGAGCAATTTTCTGGGCATCATAGAAATGAAAAGCTTCCCGAAAAGCCTGACGTTTATTCAGAATGGTCTCCCAAGAAAGTCCAGCCTGATAGGTCTCCATGCAGAGCAATTCAAATAACTTTTGATCATCATGGAGGGGTTTGCCCCACTCCTCATCATGATAGGCCACATACAAGGGGTTGTTCATTTTTACCCAGCCACAGCGTTTGGTCATAACTTTCTCCTATTTCACCAACATCTTAAGGGCTGACTTGATGTAGTTCTCTGCTGTATCCGTCGTTCCTTCAAAGAATTTTTTGATTTTCTTGAGCTCAGCAGCCTTGTAACCCAGAGCCAGCATGGCTTCCATGGCTTCTTCCAGTTCTTGGTTTTCATTGCTAGCTTGCACTGCATCCTTGGCAGAAAGATCGTCACCAGCTATTACCACCTTACCTTCCAAGTCCAGCACCATTTGCTGAGCCGTCTTCTTGCCAATCTTAGGAAACTTGGTCAGGTAGGTGATGTTTTTTTGCTCAATAGCTTGTACCAAGCCAGCATTATCATCTGCAGCAATGATAGCTAGGGCAGATACTGGCCCAATACCTGAGACTGAGATCAAACTGAGAAAGAGTTGCTTCTCCTCCTCGGCCGCAAAACCATATAAGAGCTCCGCGTCTTCTCTCACTACTTGATGAACATAGACCTTGGCTTCCTGATGAAGATGACCTGAGTAAGCATAGGGGTTGGCCACATGAAGAATATAGCCGATAGAGTTGACTTCCAATACGATGTATTTGGCTGTAATTTTGCTAATAATTCCTTTAAAATATTCGTACATAATCTTCCTTCTTTTTGTATCATTTTGCTTATCTAGTATATCATATTTTCTGTCTGGAAACTGCAAACAGAAGTGCAACCAGCGGTTGACAAAATGTACAGGAAGCTGTATTCTCAAGATAACTAAAAGCTGTTAGGATAGAGTTAGCAAAGAAAAGGAGGCTGCGATGATGAAACTCGCTGATAAATTATTTGAACTAAGAAAAGAAAAAGGCTGGTCACAAGAAAAACTAGCTGAACAAATCAATGTCTCCCGCCAGAGCATTTCCAAGTGGGAGTCTGGCCAAGCGTTGCCAGAGCTGGAAAAAATTGTAGAGCTGAGCAAGATTTTCCAAGTGACGACAGATTATCTGCTTTTAGAAGACAGCGACAAGCCGGAAATAAAACCCGTCCTCTCGGAAGATGAAAAAGATCGCTACTACCAGGAAGTGAAATCTTATGGCTTCTGGCAGGTTCTGTATATTTTTGTCTCAGCCCTGGCTATCTTTCTCTTTTTCGCAGGTTCTAGCTTTCCAGCAAAATTTACTGCCTTGGTCTGGTTGGCCTTCTTCCTCTTAATCGCATCCGCAATGGCTATTAACAAGGCGCTAAAGATTAAGAAAAAGTATCTGGACAAGGTTATCGGGCTTGATGATTCTAAGAAAGAAGGGGCTCAAGATGAAACTAAAAACTGACAATCCCATACCTGTCAAAACTCGTCTGAAAGAGCTGATTGGTGACTGGCTCTTCATCTCAGGCTACCTCATTGCTCTTTTTTTACTAGCTATGGCCTTTTACAATCTTATTCTAGGAGGCATTCCTGCATTCACTGAAGTCCAGAGCCAGCTTCTGGCTTTTTCTACCTCAGTCCTGCCCCTAACTATCATCTTTGCTTGGCTAGACTATAGAAAGGGAAGTTTTGGGAAACGTTGGGCAGGTTTACAGTTGATTTACAAACATAAGAATCTTTCCCACAGCCTTTTGCGCTCTGCTATCAAGTTTTTCCCTTGGCAGCTGGGACACATGGGAGCTATCCGTAGTGCTTATCAAGCAGATGCTCTGTCAATTTTCTTGTCAACTTCAGCAGGGATTCTCTTCTT
This sequence comes from Streptococcus sp. 2_1_36FAA, assembly GCF_000161955.2. Classification (NCBI taxonomy): domain Bacteria; kingdom Bacillati; phylum Bacillota; class Bacilli; order Lactobacillales; family Streptococcaceae; genus Streptococcus; species Streptococcus sp. 2_1_36FAA. The sequence continues at coordinate 412,722 of NZ_KI391975.1, read as the reverse complement.
AATCTTTCTGCTGATGGGACTGTTTCGCAAGGACAAACGCCATCCAGCTGATTTACTTACTGGAACACAAGTTCAGCTTAAAAATTCAAAACAGCTCTAGTTCTATAACTAGGGCTGTTTGATTTTCTATAAAGTTTAGTATTTCCCTAACTCCCGCAGGCTAGTATGATTTTCCTGAATGCGGCGGAACATTTTTTCCATATCCGACTTGGTAAAGTTGACCAAGACCGGTCGGCCGTGTGGGCAGTTGTAAGGATTGTCACACTGGGACAGCTGAAAGAGCAAGTCACGCGCAGAGTAGTCATCCAGACTGTGATTGGCCTTGATGGAGCGTTTGCAGCTCATCATAATGGCTAGCTCTGCTCGATATTTCTTGATAGAAACTTCCTTGGTCAGGAGAAGCATATCACACATCTCATAGATACCTGCCTCAATCTCCTCTTCCTTAAACCAAATGGGATGCTCACGGAGGATGAACTGATTGGCTCCATACTCTTCTAAAAAGATGCCAGCATCTTCTAGCAGCTCCATCCGCTGCTTGATTCGCAGCATATCGTCTGCTGGAAATTCAAAGATATAGGGCACTAAGAGCTGTTGCTGGCTATTGTCCACATCCCCAATCTTCTCCCGATAATACTCATACTTGACCCGCTCTTGGGCAGCATGCTGGTCAATAATGTAAAGACCACCCTTGCCTTGAGCAAAGAGATAGGTGCCATGCATCTGACCGAAATATTCTAACTCTGGGAAGCTTGATTTCTCTTCCTGCTCTAGCTTATCCACAGCCCGCTCCAGACTAGCCTGGTCTAGCTCTGGATGGTCTAGTTGGTCATAGCTGACTAGCTTTCTCTCTGCGAATTTGACCGAAGTTGACTGTGGCGGTTCTGATTTTTCATTTGTCGCTTCATGAACAGGCTTTGCTGATTTTTCAAAGGATATTTGCTGCTCGGCCACCTGTGGCTTAAGGAAGAAGTCATTCTGCTCCTTATCGTAGTAGAGGCGATTTTCTTTCAACGGAAGGCTGGTCTGTTCGGGCTTAGTCGCACGCTTAACAGTTGATTTTGCTAGATTTTCCAAAGCATCTGGGATAAGGTCCTGCTCCTTGAGACTGGTCGCAATGGCTTGCGAAATCAAGGCCATGAGTTCCCGCTCTTTAGAAATCCTCACCTCTTGCTTGGTCGGATGGACATTGACATCGGCTAGGTAAGGATCAATTTGAATATTGATGACCGCTAGTGGAAAACGGCCTACCATCAACTTGCTGCCGTAACCGTCCAAAATAGCCCGATTGAGTAGGAAATTCTTAATGTAGCGGCCGTTGATGAGAATCGTAATATAATTCCGATTCGCGCGAGTCAGTTCAGGCAGACTGACATAGCCACTCACCTCAAAGTCCAAGTCTGAAGCAGAGATTTCCACCATTTTCTTAGCTGTTGCCAGACCATAGATGCCTGCAATAGCCTGACGCAGATTACCACTGCCGGCAGTCCGTGTCATTTCTCGGCCGTCGCTGATAAGGGTGAAAGCCACTTCTGGATGGGCCAGACTAAGCCGATTAATCACATCAACGATATGGGATAGCTCAGCCTGCTGGCTCTTCATATACTTGAGCCGGGCGGGAGTATTGAAGAAAAGATCTTCTATCTTGATTTTCGTTCCCACTGGACTGCTGGTAGGCTCGTGCTCTTCTATCTCACCGCCTTGGGCAACTAGCAAAGTCCCGTGCTGGCCATTTTCTGTTGCAGTCTCAATGGTAAAACGCGAGACAGAAGCAATGGAAGGAATGGCCTCGCCGCGAAAACCCAGTGTCCGAATCCGAAAGAGATCCGCCTGTTTCTTGATTTTACTGGTAGCATGGCGGCGAAGGGCCAGAGGGACATCTTCGTGATCTATGCCCTCGCCATTATCCGTCACCTGGATAGTCTTGAGTCCGGCCTCCTCGATTTCGATGGTAATTTGGCTAGCACCCGCATCAAGTGAATTTTCCACCAGCTCCTTGACCACGCTGCTAGGTCGCTCAATGACCTCACCGGCCGCAATCTGATTGGCTAGAATTTCTGGAAGTTCGATAATTTTTGACATCATTTTCTCCGTATTTGTTCTGCTATCTATTATAACACATTGGGCTCTTTCTATCAGAAGGCAGCCTTTTCTCAACCACTCTGCTCACAAGACAAACCAGATAGACACAAATAGCTGCCACATAGACAAAGGGGCTTGTTTTCGCTGCCAAGTTGCGGTTTAATAAAGGTGAAAGGAGGAAGTTATGAAAGTTAAGCTAAGAATCGATTCTCAAGTCACCGAAGACTCCGTCAGCATTGAGGCTCGCCTCATGACAGAAAGCATTCAGGAATTGGTCCACTTTGCTCAACATCTAGGCAAAGAAGACAAGATTCATGTCAAAAAAGAAGATGAAATCTATCTGCTGGATGCTAAGGAAATCCACCGAATCTATACAGAAAATCGCCAGGTTCAGGTTCGAACAGCAAAAGATGGCTATCGAGTTCAACAAGCTCTTTATCAGTTGCTGCAGGTCCTGCCGGACTATTTCCTGCAGATTTCTCAGTCGGAGATTATCAACAGCCGACAAATCAGCCACCTCAAGCTGACTCCAAATGGTCTGATTCAAATATTTCTGAAAAACGGTGATCAGACATACTCGTCCCGCCGCTATCTTAAATCTATCAAAGAAAGGTTGCAATTATGAAAACTCGTCTTAAAGAACTCTTTTTCGGAGGGATTGGAGGGATTTTCATCGGTCTCTTCTTCTCCATGATTGTTTCTTATTTTTACAATCCAGCTTATCTACCGCTGCACCCTCGCTCTCCTATCGGCCACTTCTTTTTGAGCCAGCATGTCCATGTTTCCCTCATTATGCTCTACTGCCTGCTTATCTGGTTTATCATGGGAGCTATTTTCAGATGGAGCGGAAGCTTCTTCCAAAGAGACTGGAGCATCCTGCGCTCCGTCGTCAGCCACTATGGCGTGATGATTCTGACCTTTGCACTTTTGGCAAATCTAGCCGGATTTTTCCCAAGAGAAAAAATAATTAGCCTGACACTGACTGCTGTCGGGGAATTCACCCTTATCTATCTAATCATTTCAGGCGCCATCTACTACCACACTTACCGCAACATTCAAAAAATCAATAGCGGTTTGTCTAGCAAATCGTGAGAAATAAAAAGAGCAGACTTGAGGCATTAACAAGTCTGTTCTTTGTTTTTACAACTTCTTCTTCAACTCAGCCACTGCTGCCATGACTTCCAGGGGAGTCATATTGTAGATGTCCAAGTCTCGTAGTTCAGTCAGGACTGGATTTTCCGTTTCTTCTACAAAAAGCGACATCTGCTCAGACACTTTTTGGGAGTCCGTTCTAGACGCTGGAAGAGAAGCCTCTCTTTTCTCTTGATTTTCCAAATCTGTCAAAATCGCATCTGCCCTTGTCAGCAAATCTTTTGGCAAACCAGCAATTTTTGCAACATGAATCCCATAGGACTTGTCAGCAGGTCCTGCTTCAATCTTATGCAAAAATGTCACTTGGCCATCTTTTTCTAGAGTTGCCACATGGACGTTTTCTAATCGCGTCAAGCTACTTGACAGGCCTGTCAACTCATGATAATGGGTTGCAAAAAGAGTCTTGGCCTTGGTGCGATCATGAATATACTCAATAATTGCTTGCGCCAGAGCCATCCCATCATAAGTCGCAGTCCCCCGTCCCAGTTCATCAAAAAGGATCAAAGAGTGGTCACTTGCTTGTCGAATGGCCCGATTAGCCTCCATCATTTCAACCATAAAGGTCGATTGACCAGACACCAAATCATCTGCCGCACCTATTCGTGTAAAGATAGCATCGAAAATTGGAAGACTGGCCACTTCTGCTGGTACATACGACCCCATTTGAGCCATGATGACAATCATTGCCAGCTGTCGCATGTAGGTTGACTTCCCGCTCATATTTGGTCCAGTAATCAGCTGAATATCTGTTTCTTGATCCAGTTCGATACTATTTGGGATGTAGCTTTGGGCTCCCATGACTTTTTCGATAACCGCATGACGGCCTTTTTTAATCTGCAAACTACGACTGCTTGTAAAACTTGGACGGACTAAGTGTTGACTTTCAGCCACAACCGCAAAGCTCTGTAAAACATCGACCGTAGCTAGGGTTTGAGCTAAGGCTTGTAGCCGTTGAATATATTTTCCGACCTCTTCACGAATGCGCATGAAGATCTCATATTCCAGATTAGCAGACTTCTCACGCGCCTCCAACATCTCGCCTTCAATGCGCGCCAGCTCTTCCGTACCAAAACGCTCAGAATTTTTCAAGGTTGCTTTGCGGAAAAAATGGCTAGGAACATTGCCTAGTTGAGAATTGGTGACATGGAAATAGTAACCATCTTTCTTGTTATAATCAATTTTCAGATTAGCAATACCACTTGCCTCTCGCTCCTTGGATTCAATGTCTGCAATCCAGCTAGTCCCCTCTCTCATGACCAAACGATACTGGTCCAAGGTCTCGTCAAAACCAGTTCGAATGATATTGCCCTCAGTAATTACTTGTGGAGCATCTGGGTCAATAGCAGAGCTGATTAGATTTTCCAGCTCAGGAATTGCATCTAGCCTTGCCACCAAACTCTCCAAAGCTGGGCTTTCAATCGTTTCTAAAATTGACCGAATCTGAGGAACATGGCTCAGAGTAGAAGATAATTGCAGGAGGTCCTTGGGATTGGTCTTGCCAAATGACACACGACTTACCAGGCGTTCAATATCATAGACGCCCTTGAGACTATCTGCCAAATCACTCCGCTCAAAGAAATAATCCAGAAAGACCTGAACGACATTTTGACGCTTGATGATTCGTCCCTTATCAATCAAGGGATGCTGGATCCAAGAACGAAGCAAGCGTCCTCCCATGGCTGTTTTTGTTTCATCCATGAGCCAAAAAAGACTACCATGCTTCTTGCCCGTCCGGGCATTTTCAGTCAAGTCCAGACTGGTCTTTGTCGCATAGTCCATCTGAAGAAAATCTTTTATCTCATAATGATGGGCCTTTTTGAGATGGCTGAGCTCCCGCATCTGCGTCTGAAAAACATAGGCCAAAAGCTTCCCTGCCGTCTGCTTTTCTAAAGATGACAACTCATCTCCTAAGAGCTGAACGTCCTCCATTGCTTCCTCGACTTCTGACAGGAGTAAACTCATTTGTTTTGACAAAACCTGCTGCTCATCTTCTGACAAGCAATAACCCACGACCACTTCCCGAGCTCGGAGATTTCGAATTTCTCCACAAGCTTGGTCAAAATCTGATAGGCTGGTTACCTGAAATTCTCCCGTAGCCAGATCCATATAGGCCAAGCCATAAGCTTGCTCCTGCCTATCTAAAGCAACCAAAAAGTTATTTTCTCCGACTGGCTTACTAGAATCCACTACTGTACCCGGCGTAATAACCTGGACCACTTCGCGTTTGACCACTCCAACGGCCTGTTTAGGATCTTCCATCTGCTCTGCAATGGCAACCTTATAACCAGACTCAATCAAAACATCAATATATTGCTGGGCAGAGTGATAAGGTACACCCGCCATTGGAATGGGATTTTCTGAATTCTTATTACGGCTAGTCAGGGCAATCTCGAGAATCTGTGCCGCATTAACAGCATCCTCGTAAAACAACTCATAGAAATCCCCCATACGAAACAGCAGGAAGGCGTCCTGATAGTCTTTTTTAATATCCAAGTACTGCTGCATACCTGGCGATATTTTTTCTGTTGCCATAGTTTCCTCTCTCGTTGACAAGTTAGGCCTGTAGGCTCCAACTCTCTAGTCACTTAAATCCTGAGCACCTTTTGCTATACCATGAACTCTAATGGTTACCCAAGAATCATCTTACCTGATTTTACCATAAATAGAAAAAGGTTGAAACTTTTGTCTCAGCCCTATTTCATTCTTCAATTTACATCTTTGCCAAAATCTGCTCTTCGATTTCTTTGGCAGTATCCTGGTTACGGCAAATTAATAGGAGTGTATCGGCACCTGCTAAGGAACCTAAAATCCTCTCATCCCTATTTTCATCAATGATGTTAGCCAGCACTGCAGCTTCTCCCAAGCGTGTATGCAAAACCAAAGTAAATTCCGCACGGGCTACCCCTCTAAGATGGTAAGACAAAACCTCAGTCAAATCAATTCGAGCCGTTTCTTGCGCTAAAACATAATAGAGCTGGCCGTTTTTCTTGACTTTAATTAGACCAATTTCTCGCAAATCGCGGGATAAAGTCGTTTGAGTTACATAAATACCCTCTTCTTCCAGACGAGTCTGGATATCCTTTTGTGTCCCTAACTTCTCCTCTTTAATCATTTTCTTGATTAAGTCATGACGTTTCTTCTTTTTCATTTTCCCCTCGATAGTTGTATATTTATACTCTAGATTATACCAAAAAATTGTTATGATACCCAAAAAATTTGAAGATTCCTTTAAAAATGTGATAAAATAGTAATATTAAAAGACTCAAAGGAGCACCTATGGATAATAAACAAATCATTGCCAGCGAATTGGCCAAGGTGATTGACAGCCTGGACCAAGACGCTATTTTAAATTTACTCGAACAGCCAAAAAGTTCTGATTTAGGAGATATCGCCTTTCCTGCTTTCTCATTGGCCAAAGTAGAACGCAAGGCTCCTCAAGCTATTGCAGCTGATATTGTCGAAAAGATTGACACAACTCACTTTGACAAGGTTGTTGCAACTGGACCATATGTCAACTTTTTCTTAAACAAAGCTGAGATTTCTGGTCAAGTTATTAAAGAAGTAGTTAAAGAAGGGGCTGACTACGGACAACAAAATGAAGGCAAGGGCGAAAATGTTACTATCGACCTTTCAAGTCCAAACATCGCCAAGCCTTTTTCAGTTGGTCACTTACGCTCTACCGTTATCGGAGATGCTCTTTCTAACATCTTCCGCAAAATGGGCTACAATACCATCAAAATCAACCACTTGGGTGACTGGGGTAAACAATTCGGTCTCCTCATGGTCGCTTATAAAAAATGGGGAAGCAAGGAAGCTGTCGAAGCAAATCCTATCGACGAACTGCTACAACTCTATGTTCGTATCAATGCCGAAATCGAAAACGACCCCGCCTTGGATGACGAAGGACGCCTTTGGTTTAAAAAGCTAGAAGATGGTGATCCAGAAGCAACTGAACTTTGGCAATGGTTCCGTGACGAAAGCTTGGTGGAATTCAACCGTATCTATGAACTTCTCGGGGTTGAGTTTGACAGCTTAAACGGGGAAGCCTTCTACAACGACAAGATGGATGAAGGAATTAAAATCCTTGAAGAAAAAGGCCTTTTGGAAGAATCAAAAGGTGCTAGCATTGTCAATCTTGATGATGTCAACCTTCCTCCAGCTATGATCAAAAAATCTGACGGAGCTACGCTTTACATCACTCGTGATATTGCAACTGCCATGTACCGGGCTCGTACCTACAACTTCGTCAAAAGTATCTATGTCGTAGGACAAGAACAGTCTAACCACTTCCGCCAGCTCAAAGCTGTACTTAAGAAGATGGGATTTGACTGGAGCGATGATATGACTCACGTAGATTTCGGTCTCGTTACTAAGAACCGCCAAAAACTGTCTACACGTAAAGGAAATATCATTCTTCTTGAGCCAACCTTGCAAGAAGCGATCAGCCGTGCAAAATCTCAAATTGAAGACAAGAATCCAGAACTTGAAAACAAAGAAGCTGTTGCTCATGCAGTTGGTGTCGGTGCGGTTAAATTCTATGATTTGAAGACAGACCGTCGCAATGGGTATGACTTTGACTTGGAAGCCATGGTATCCTTTGAAGGAGAAACAGGACCTTATATCCAATACGCTTATGCTCGTATTCAATCTATCCTTCGTAAGGCAGACTTCACACCTGATGCAAATGCTGACTACCGTCTAAACGATGCTGAAAGCTGGGAAATCATCAAGCTCCTCCAAGACTTCGGCCGTGTTGTTAAGCGTGCTGCAGATAACTATGAGCCATCATTGATCGCTAAGTATGCTATCAGCTTGGCTCAAGCCTTCAACAAATACTACGCACACACACGGATCTTGGACGAAAGCCCAGAACGCGATAGCCGTTTGGCACTCAGCTACTCTACAGCCGTAGTCCTAAAAGAAGCTCTCCGCCTGCTTGGTGTTGATGCTCCAGAAAAAATGTAAGAAGCTAAAAATGCGCTCTAAAGGGCGCATTTTTAATTTGTTCAACTAGTCGTATTCTAACTCATCCGGCTTGATTTAGCATTTTTTTACAGCATTTTCTAGCTGTATCATTAAAGAGCAACCATAGAATAATCTACTGCTTCATTCGTCTTATTTTTATTTGTAAAACAAATGCACCTCCTAAAAAGGTGCATTTGTGATGTTATAACCAAGCAACAATTATTTGTTTATTCCTCCACAAAAAGTCCTAAGATATGAACATTCTCGGATACAGAGACAAAGGCTTGCGGATCAGTCTTACGCATAATATATTTAAACTCATTGTACTCAGCCCGAGTTATTACTGTAATCAGAATTGCCTTTTCCTGATGATTATAGGTCCCTTCTGCACCATTGATCATAGTAGCTCCCCGATGCAAGCGGTTGTGGATTTTCTCAATAACCTTATCTGGACAACTGGTAATAATCATGGCCTGCATTTTCTTTTGCTTAGTAAACACAGCATCCGTTACCCGACTGGACACGAAGATAGTAATCATCGAATAAAGAGCATAGGTCCAGCCAAAAGTCAGACCCGCAATCAGCATAATCATCCCATTCACCATGAAAGAAATACTGCCGACATTACGATCCGTCCGCTTACGAACAGTCAAACTGACAATATCCGTTCCGCCACTAGAAATATTATTTTTCAAAGCAAAACCAACACCTGTCCCCATCACGACGCCCCCAAAAAGAGCATTGATAATTGGGTCTTGCGTTAAAACCACCTCTGGAACAATCTGAATAAAAAAGGAACTCATACTGACGGTTATGAAGGTGAAAACTGTAAACTTATGCCCAATTTGATACCAGGCCACAATCATCAGCGGAATGTTGATTAAATAGAAGGTAAGGGAAACTGGAATTGTCATCCCAATAAATCTCTCACTCAAGGCAGAAAAAATCTGAGCTAGACCTGTTGCCCCACTAGAATAAACATGCCCAGGTTGAAAAAAGAAATTCACAGCAATAGCTGAGAGAAAACCATAGACAATCGAAGCCGAGATTTTCTCATCATATTTTTCCTTAGAAATGCTCTGTAACACTTTTAAAAGCCGAAAATTATAGGCCAATCGGCGAATCCTATAACGTAGGATCTTATAAAACTTAGTCTTTTTCATTTACTTCCACTTGTAAATTCAGTTCATCTAACTGTTTTGTAGCCACAGGACTCGGAGCCTGTGTCATTGGATCTGTCGCCTTGTTATTCTTAGGAAAGGCAATCACTTCACGGATATTTTCTTCTCCTGCTAAGAGCATCACAAAGCGGTCAAGCCCGATAGCCAAACCACCATGGGGTGGGAAACCATAGTCCATAGCTTCGAGAAGGAACCCAAACTGGTCATTTGCTTCCTCAGCTGAGAAACCAAGAGCCTTGAACATGCGTTCTTGAAGGTCTTTCTGGTTGATACGAAGGCTACCACCACCAAGCTCATAACCGTTTAAGACGATATCATAAGCAATAGCGCGGACCTTAGCCAAATCACCTTCTAATTCGTGAGCGGTCTCTGCCTGTGGAAGAGTGAATGGATGGTGGGCACTCATGTAGCGGCCTTCTTCTTCAGACCATTCAAACATTGGCCAGTCAACCACCCAAAGGAAGTTGAATTTACCGTTATCAATCAAGCCAAGTTCTTTGGCGATACGTCCACGAAGGGCACCAAGCGTTGCATTCGCCACTTCAAGCGTATCCGCCACAAATAGAACCAAATCCTTATCTTCAAGACTAAGTGCTGTTATCAAGTCTGCTTGGATAGCTGTCAAGAACTTAACAACGGGTCCGTTTAATTCTCCATCCACAACCTTAACCCAAGCAAGGCCCTTAGCTCCATACTGCTTAGCTACTTCGGTCATCTTGTCGATGTCTTTACGTGAATAGTTGTCTGCAGCGCCTTTGACGACGATTGCTTTTACTGCCGGAGCTTCTGAAAAGACTTTGAAGTCTACACCTTTGACCACTTCTGTCAGGTCCTGAAGCAACATGTCAAAACGAGTATCTGGCTTGTCAGAACCATATAGGGCCATTGCATCATCGTACTTCATACGGGGGAATGGAAGCGTCACTTCGATTCCTTTTGTTTCTTTCATCACGCGCGCAATCAATCCTTCTGTGATATCTTGAATTTCTTGCTCACTAAGGAAGGAAGTTTCTAAGTCGACCTGGGTAAACTCAGGCTGACGGTCACCACGCAAGTCTTCATCACGGAAACATTTAACGATTTGATAGTAACGGTCAAACCCAGCATTCATCAACAATTGCTTAGTGATTTGAGGACTTTGAGGAAGAGCATAGAAATGACCTTTATTGACACGAGATGGCACCAAATAGTCACGCGCCCCTTCTGGTGTTGACTTGGAAAGGAAGGGTGTCTCCACATCGATAAATTCCAACTCATCCAAGTAGTTGCGGATAGAGTGGGTCACCTTAGCACGAAGTTTGAGATTTTCCAACATCTCTGGACGACGAAGGTCAAGGTAACGGTAACGCAAACGTGTATCGTCATTGGCTTCAATGCCATCTTTAATTTCAAAAGGAGTTGTTTTAGCGGTGTTTAGAACCTCTAGGCTTTGCACGTGTAATTCTACAGCACCTGTTGCCAATTTATCATTAGCTTGCTCTCTGGCTACCACTTGACCTGTCACCTCGATGACAAACTCACTGCGCAGACTTTCTGCTGTCTCCATCACATCCTTTGAAACAGTCTCAGGATTGATAACCAGCTGCATGATGCCTTCACGGTCTCGCAAATCAATGAAAATCAAGCCACCCAAGTCTCGTCTACGAGCGACCCAGCCTTTCAAAGTGATTTCTTGACCTACGTGCTCCTTGCGAACACGTCCAGCATACATCGAACGTTTCATTATTTTTCTCCAAACTTTTAATTCTTGTTCTATTTTACCATAAAGATAGAGGGATAAGCTTGTCCCTCAGTATTTTTTTAGAAAAAACATTTTTGCTAAATAGCAGGCCTTACAAAATGTCAATTCAAGCCTAGTCTTCCTTCTTGCCCTTTTCAAATAAAGCAGGTGCCAAGGCCTTGCTGACCATAGCTGTTAAAAATCGAAAAAGACCTGCCGCCAAGCCAAATATAGGAGCTAGATAGCGGAAAAAGAAATCTCCCCTAATAAATAAACACAGAAGACCCGTTATGATAAATAAAGCGACTGCCTGAATAAGGGAGAGCATGACTATTTTTTTCATTTAATATTCCTTTGTAGATGATCGTTTGTAATTATTCAACTAAAAACAGAAGGCTGGAATAGAATTCCAGCACCTGTTGCTTTCACTTGCTTAGAGTCCAATTTGGGCCAAAACAGCCTGAAAATCTGTCTTAATAGCTTCGAGTGCCACTGTCACTTCTTGACGCGTCACATTATTTTTGACAGTCAGCTCGCCACTTTCTAGCTCGCTCTCGCCAAGGGTAATAATGGTCTTCGCTTGGAAGATATCCGCTGATTTAAATTGGGCCTTAATCTTGCGGTCCAAATAGTCCCGTTCAGCCGCAAAACCTTGTGCTCGGAGAGATTGGACTAATTCCAAAGCTTTGCCATTGGCACCAGCTCCCAAAACAGCAATATAAGCGTCCAGACCCATCTCAATCGGAAGCTCCACACCTTGCTTGTCCAAGACGAGAAGCAAACGTTCCAAGCCCATACCAAAGCCGACACCTGGAGTCTCAGGACCACCAAAGTAAGCAACTAGCCCATCATAACGGCCACCCGCACAAATGGTCAACTGACTACCGGCCACCTCAGTCGTAAACTCGAAAATCGTGTGGTTGTAATAATCCAAACCACGGACCATGTTGGTATTGATAACATACGGGATCTGTAAAGTCTCTAACATAGAGCGAACAGCCTCAAAGTAAGCACTGCTCTCCTCATCCAGATAGTCCAGAATAGACGGAGCACCCTCTACTGCCACCTTATCCTCAGGCTCTTTAGAATCCAGCACGCGCAGGGGATTTTCTTCCAAGCGACGTTGACTATCTGCAGATAGACTAGCCTTCAGTGGAGTCAGATAATCAATCAAAGCCTGACGATAAGCCGCTCTGCTCTCAGGATTCCCCAGTGTATTTAGCTCCAAGCTGACATTGGTGATGCCAATTTCCTTGAAGAATTGAGCTGCCATAGCAATCATTTCTACGTCTGTTGCAGGATTGCTAGAACCAAAGCACTCTGCTCCAATCTGGTGAAACTCCCGCAGACGACCAGCCTGAGGACGTTCATAGCGGAACATAGAGCCCATATAGTAGAGCTTGACAGGCTTTTGAACTTCCGGTGCGAAGAGCTTGTTTTCCACATAAGATCGAACGACAGGGGCTGTCCCTTCCGGACGAAGCGTGATGTGGCGGTCGCCCTTATCATAAAAATCGTACATTTCCTTGGTCACAATGTCTGTCGTATCTCCAACAGAACGGCTGATAACTTCATAATGCTCAAAAATAGGAGTACGAATCTCAGCATAATTGTATTTCCTAAATGTCTCACGAGCAAATTCTTCGACATATTGCCACTTGGCAGACTCTTGTGGGAGAATATCTTGAGTTCCCTTTGGTTTTTGTAATTTCATCTTCTCACCTCTGTCTTCTTTAGTACCTATATTTTACCACAAGTCCAGCATTTTTAGGAGTACAAATGGCATTTTCCAACAGTAAGAAGTAAATCCGTTTTCATTATGGAAAATATCTTGAAAAAATGTCAGAATTGTGAGAAAATAAAAACAATTCCAGCTAGTATAGAAGGAGATACCTATGAGAGACGATATCAAAATCAACGAACGAGCAGCTGCCATTCAGGATAAACTAGTAGAAAAACTCGAACGCATTTACGACCCAGACGTCGAGCTAGATGTATACAACCTAGGCCTGATTTATGAAATCAACCTAGACGAAAACGGCCACTGCAAGATTGTCATGACTTTTACGGACACAGCCTGTGACTGTGCTGAGAGCCTCCCCATCGCCATCATGGACTCTCTTAAGAAGATTGATGAGATCGAAAGTGTCTCTGTCGAAGTCACTTGGTCTCCTGCTTGGAAAATCACCCGCATCAGCCGTTTTGGCCGTATTGCACTAGGGATCAGCCCTAAATAAAAAAACGACTACTTCGTCTATCATTGAAATAAAATATTGAACCCGCTAGAAAAACTAGCGGGTTCTTTTGTTATATATTGGCTATTTCTTTCCGGTTTCTTCTGGTTTCCAGAAGTCCGTAACAGCACCTTTAGCAGCAGAGGATACCATATGGGCATATTTACCAAGTACCCCACGGCTATAAAGCGGTGGAATCGTTGTTTCTGCCTTGCGTTTCGCCAACTCCTCGTCAGAGACAGCCATGGAAATTTCTTTGGTGTCTTGGTCAACGGTTACTATATCACCCGTGCGAAGGTAGGCGATCGGGCCACCATCCTGAGCTTCGGGAGCAATGTGTCCAACAACCAAGCCGTAAGTACCACCTGAGAAGCGACCGTCTGTCAGAAGGGCAACCTTGTCCCCTTGACCTTTCCCTACAATGATAGAAGAAAGCGACAGCATTTCCGGCATACCAGGGCCACCTTTTGGTCCAACGTAACGAACTACAACCACATCACCATCGACTACTTCATCGGCCAACACTGCATCAATAGCGGCTTCTTCTGAGTCAAAGACCTTGGCTGGTCCGACGTGGCGACGTACCTTAACACCAGAAACCTTGGCAACAGCACCGTCTGGAGCCAGATTACCATGCAAGATGATCAATGGACCGTCTGCACGTTTTGGATTTTCAAGTGGCATAATGACCTTTTGACCTGGTGTCAGATCCGCAAAGTCTGCCAGATTTTCCGCTACCGTCTTACCAGTACAAGTGATGCGATCACCGTGCAGGAAGCCATTCGCCAAGAGATATTTCATCACAGCAGGCACTCCACCAACCTCATAAAGGTCTTGGAAGACATACTGACCAGATGGTTTCAAGTCAGCCAAATGTGGCACCTTCTCTTGAATGACATTAAAGTCGTCCAGTGTCAGCTCAACATTAGCCGCATGAGCCATAGCTAGCAAATGCAGAGTAGCATTAGTAGAGCCACCCAGAGCCATAGTCACTGTAATTGCATCTTCAAAGGCTTCACGCGTCAAGATATCAGAAGGTTTCAACCCCATCTTGAGCATATTAACAACCGCACGTCCAGCTGCTTCGATATCCTCTTTCTTGTCAGCTGATTCAGCTGGGTGAGAAGAGGAGCCTGGCAAGCTCATACCCAGAACTTCAATAGCTGTAGCCATGGTATTAGCTGTATACATACCACCACAGCCACCAGGGCCAGGACAGGCATTACACTCAAGACGTTTCACGTCCTCCTCGGACATATCCCCGTGATTCCATTTTCCGATTCCTTCAAATACGGAAACTAGGTCAATGTCTTTCCCGTCAAGATTTCCAGGTGCAATCGTTCCACCGTAGGCGAAGATTGCGGGAATATCCATATTGGCAATGGCGATCATAGAGCCTGGCATATTCTTGTCACAGCCACCGATGGCAACAAAAGCATCCACATTGTGCCCGCCCATAGCAGCTTCGATAGAGTCCGCAATGATATCACGAGAGGTCAAAGAGAAGCGCATACCTGGCGTACCCATGGCAATCCCGTCCGCAACGGTAATAGTACCAAATTGAACTGGCCAAGCACCAGCAGATTTAACTCCTTCTTTTGCTAGCTTACCGAAGTCGTGCAAGTGCATGTTACAAGGGGTATTTTCCGCCCAAGTCGAAATCACCCCTACAATAGGTGTTTCAAAATCTTTATCCGTCATTCCTGTAGCCCGAAGCATGGCACGGTTTGGTGATTTAACCATGCTATCGTAAATCTTACTTCTATGACGATTTTCTAGCTTATCTGTCATGTCTATTCCCTTCCTATCAGTGGTCTTTGTGTCCTATATTATACCACACTTGCCCTCAAATGAACAGGAGAAAATTTTTAAATTTTCAGAATTTTATAAAAATAATTGCTCTGCTATTTTCAAATTAAATAAAAAAATCTGTCAAGTAACTTTACTTTACAAAAAACTTTTGATATACTGTTAAAGTTGATGTAAATCATCAAACTGAATCGAAATCATAAACTAAAAGGAGAAACAAACAATGGCAGTACCTGCACGTCGCACTTCAAAAGCGAAGAAAAACAAACGTCGTACTCACTATAAAGTAACAGCTCCATCTGTAACTTTTGACGAAACTACTGGAGATTACTCACGTTCTCACCGTGTATCACTTAAAGGATACTACAAAGGACGTAAGATCGCTAAAGCTGCTGCAGCCGAATAATAGAAGGGAGATACCATGCGCGTAAATATTACACTTGAACACAAAGAATCTGGTGAACGCTTGTACCTTACTTCTAAAAACAAACGTAACACTCCAGACCGTCTTCAATTGAAGAAATACTCACCAAAACTTCGCAAACACGTTGTGTTTACAGAGGTTAAGTAAGGGTTTCAGTACACGTCAATAGACGTCAAAATATTGATTTTAAGCGATTTTTGATTTTTTGAAACTCATTATATCGCACTACAAATCAATAAAAACTCTACCTTTTACTCTACCTTTTTTAGATAAATATATCATCTGGATATTGAAGTTAAGCCCTGCTATCATTTCGATGGCAGGGCTTTTTAATATTTGGTACACTAACTTCTTATCTATATTTTGGTGGATTTTAAGTTGACATCTACAAAGTTTAATGTTAGAATACATTCAAAAATATATTTGAATGAGGTATTTTATGATTCAAAATGTTGTTACTTCAATAATCCTGTATTCTGGGACAGCCGTAGACTTACTTATTATCCTAATGTTATTTTTTGCCAAAAGAAAAAGCAGAAAAGACATCATTAACATCTATTTAGGACAATTTCTAGGCTCTGTTAGTCTAATATTCCTAAGTTTGCTTTTTGCATTTGTCTTAAATTATATTCCTAGTAAAGAGATTTTAGGTTTACTCGGTTTGATTCCAATTTTCCTAGGCCTAAAAGTTTTGCTTTTAGGAGATTCTGATGGAGAAGCTATTGCAAAAGATGGTTTGCGAAAAGACAATAAAAACCTGATTTTTCTAGTCGCTATGATTACTTTTGCAAGTTGTGGCGCTGACAATATTGGTGTCTTTGTCCCATATTTTACCACCTTAAATTTAGCGAATTTGATAGTGACTTTACTTACTTTTCTAGTCATGATTTATCTCTTGGTTTTTTCTGCACAAAAATTAGCACAAGTCCCTTCTGTTGGAGAAACTTTGGAAAAATATAGCAGATGGTTTATTGCCGTTGTCTATTTAGGATTGGGGATGTATATCCTGATTGAAAACAACAGCTTTGACATGCTATGGGCTGTGTTAGGCTAGGAGAAAAAATTATGAAAAAAGATAGTATCTGTCAAGTGGATGTTATAAATCAACAAAATGTTACAACCGCAACGAACTACCTTGAAAAGGAAAAAGTCCAAAAATCACTTCGCATTTTATCAAA
Organism: Streptococcus sp. 2_1_36FAA; assembly: GCF_000161955.2. Lineage (NCBI taxonomy): Bacteria > Bacillati > Bacillota > Bacilli > Lactobacillales > Streptococcaceae > Streptococcus > Streptococcus sp. 2_1_36FAA. The sequence goes on along the minus strand of NZ_KI391975.1, from coordinate 395,977 downwards.
ATTTACCGATAATAAACAGATAAATATCATCTTTTATCTCCTTGCCGTCGAAGAACTCTGTGTCTGCGATATAGCCTGTTTATTAAATCTCAGTATGGCATCTGCCTCCCACCATCTTCGTAAACTAGCCAATCAAAACATCTTGGACACTAGAAGAGAGGGGAAAATTATATATTATTTTATAAAAGATGAGGAAATCAGAGATTTTTTTAATCAACTAGGATAACAACTATTTCTACTACTTTCTACTTTTCCATGATTATAGGGGGATTATATATGAATTTTTTTGAAAAACATTATTCACAAAAAATATCTATCCGTATCAAAAACTTAAGAAAAAAATATAATTTTACACAAAGTGATCTAGGTAATGCAGGTCAAGTTAGTCAAGTTGAAAGTGGGAAGCGACCAATTACAAGTTCGATGTTAGTTTATTTAAATGCTCTAACCGCTTCGAGCTATACGTATATCGTTTTTGGAGAGTTAGATGAGTTTATTGAGAATCTGTTTCATTATTTTTTCAGTTCTATTTTATATAGAGATTTAGAGACTGTAGATGAAAATCTATATTCTTTCATGAGTGATGATTTAATTTCAATCCAATCAAGTTGTCTAAGTATTGCCAAGACATTTGCAAATTTCAATATTCAAAGAAAAAGATTTATGATTTCTACTGAAACTGAAATGGATACTTTTCACAAGAAAGATGACATTGATATCTGGGTTGGTGGAAAAAGTTATAACCTCGCTAGGAGTTTTAGGAATAATCCAATAAATGAATTAACTGTTATTGATTTTGAAGAAATGGCTGATATTCTTTTGTTGATGTTGAGAGATAAACTAATTAGGTCGTTTGAAATTAATGTCTGCAACACACTGTTCGAATTAGATAAAAATGGTGCACCGAAAACATTTAATCTAGATAAAATTGACTCAATAATCAACAAGTGGTGGTCTGAGAATGTCTCAACAGAGATAATACCCAACCTCATAAAAAAACTTAGAGAAAATCCCTTGTTTAATATCGGATTTATGGTAAATGATATATTAGAACGAATGTATAAAGAGAATATTCCAAAATCTTACCTTACATCCGTCCCGTTAGTTATTTCTCAAAAGGGAAGAACAACCTCTTCGTTTAGTATGACTGGTGGTCAACAAATAGATGAGGTAAAATTCAAACAGATATCTGAGGACTATATGAAATTACTCAGTCAAGGTAAGGATATCACAGAGTTATATCAAAAATATTCTAAAGAAGAGTTAGCAAATCTAGGCATTAATATTTATCAATCCAATGATATAGAAAGGACTGAGGAAAGAACTTTTGATGAAATTATCAGTTGGGTTTCCAACCCTTATGCAACAAGACCAATTCAAGAAAGGCACACTATTCAATTAGAGCCAACAAGATTTTCACTAGAGGATAAGAAAAGAATTGAAGAAGCTGCAGCTCAAGGACTAAGCGAAATCGACCTTATTGATTTAGTTGACCTATATGATATTAATTTAGACAATACAAGCGTCAATCGCCATATTGTGGGGTTATTGACTAATAACACCCAAGTAACATACTATTTCCAAGAACAATTAAACAAGGAATTACTCGCAATGGCTTCGGCTTTAGATAAAGTTCAACAAGCATTTATTAAACTATTAAGCGAAGAGGAAATACGAAAATTTGCTCTTTAGAGACTAGGTAAATCGCCTAGTCTTTTTTTGCGCTTCGTTTTACAAATTAGCCTATTAAAGTAAAAAATGAAGTAAAAAATAAAAGAACATTATGCTTTATACTGAGTACATCAAGAAAACTTCTTGATAAAAATATTAAATAGTCCTAATTGATGGCCATCAAATGGACGGATTGAAACAAATATGATGATATGACGACAATGGTCGAATTTTTCATTAAATTTTTTCGCCGTTTCTTTGGTGTGCCTTTTGTCATGCTTAGCGTTCAATAGCTCATATACGTTTCTTTCTGTCCAAGGACGGAAAGGAAGGCTCACTATGAGCAACAAAGTTAAAGAACGCCGAGAAGCTAAAATAGCAAAAGCAGTTGAGGCTGAAAACTGGAAAGAAGTTGACCGTCTCCTCCAACAAGAACAATATAACGCTGAACGCCGTGACCGTTATCATCATAAAAGAAGTCTCGAAGAGAATGTTTCTCGCAATGATGGGAAACAGCGTGAACGACATGATTTGGTTGCTAGTTGTGATTTGAATCCTGAAGAAGCCTTAGAACTAAAGGATTTAAAACAAGCTATTCATAAAGCCAAAGAAGTCTTACACCCGATTGACCGTGAAATTGTCGAAATGGTAGTTGAACAAGAATTAAGATATGTAGAAATAGCTCAATACATCTCCAAACATTATAAAAATATGACTCGTGTAACCGTCAAAAACCATTATCTTAAAGCACTTAAAGAATTAGCTCCCCTATTGGAAGACTATCGTTAATACCTACAGTCCAGTGTCACTTGGCACTGGATTATTTTTTACAGAACTTAAAAAAATTTCAAAAAAGCTTTACATTTAGCTCTCCCATTCTCCTTAGTAATAAGGAGGTAGTAAAACAAAGCAAATAATCAAGTCCAGCTCATGACAAAAACCGAGCCTGTCGCATTCACATTATTTTCTATAATACAGGAGGAATTGCCTATGACAACTAAAACCTACTTCATTAGAAGTTTCAATCTCATTTTATCAATATTGCTCAGCGCTCCTATCTTATACTTATTCAGCTACCTGTTCAAGTTTATTTCAGTTCAATTGTCTACTGTCACAATTATCAATTTGGAGACTATCGAAACAATTACAGATACAATGGCTTCGTTTGGTTATGGATTCGCTCTTGTCAGCCTCCTTCTAGCCTTATTATTGACTGGAATAGAAATTATCAATCGATTGAAAAAAGATAGCCTTTGGAACTATATCCAGTCTGTCCATCATACTTTTCTGTTACGACACTTCTTGTTCCAACGTGAACGAGTGCAAAAGGAAGGCAACCTTGAACACCAAACTGTTATCACTATCAATCCAATCTATAATGGATTTAACAAAGCTGTTCGTAAATGTGTCGTCGATATACGAAAAGATATCATCACTATTTTTCTAAAAGTTCCTAGAGACCAACAGGGACAGAAAATCCTAAAAGAGATGGAAGCACAACTGAAAGAAGAGATTGTCAGCCAACACAGCGATTATTATTTCTCTTCTCCTGTTCGAGTTCGTAACCAATTATGGTTCACGGGTCAAAAGCGTTAATCCTAGGGGCTGTGGCTTGCGAAGCAGGAGCCAAACAGCCCCTTTTTTTATACTCTGCTCCGCCATGACCTATTGGGGTTACTACGACCCCCAATAGGTCAATAATCAAAAAAATTTCTTCTCGAAAACTCCGATTTTTACCCTACCAATCTCCTAGTAGATAGAAATAAAAAGTGTAAAATGATGAATATGCAAGACTTATTTTAGAGCCTTAAAGCATCTACATGACTAGAAATCTTGTTTTTAAAGGACTTAACATCCCATAAAATTAATATCATTTAGGAGTGTTCCGTTATATTAGGCAGTAAATGGTCAGTGATAGAGTGTTTGAAAAAACGAAAAAGCTTATGAAATCAATATTTTATGGGCTTTTTTTGATTTTAACAAAATATCTGAATTTTATATTATCTATTCTAAACCGAAAAATTAATTTAAACTTTTATAATAGCTACAGTTTTTTGCTATTCAATTTATCTAGATAACAGAAATTCATCAATTTTTACTTTTAATGTAGATTCTAACTAGCTTAATTATAGGAATTACGCTATAATGAAGCCAAATAATGGCACATGTGGTGGCGAGATTATGTTTTATAAAACAAGACAGACTCATTTGGAATAATAAGGTAAAATCAAGGCCAAAAAAGTAATAAAAAATTATAACTAGAAAGGAGAATTACAATGTCTAGACAATGGAAGAAATTGATTCTTACTCTCTTCACTCTCCTAGCACTCTTCGTGATTGCTGGCTGCGGACAAAACCAAAAGACAGACAAAAATGTCGCTCAATCTGATCAGAAAACGGCCACCCTGTCTGGAGAATGGGAATCTGTAGACGAACTTGAATCGATTCAAAAAGTGTTCATTCCCAAAGGTATGAAGGGCATCACTTTTGCAAGATTCATTGAAGCTTTCAAAGACTTTAAAATGGCACTAAAAGTTGACGGAAATACTGTTAACCTAAGTTATGATTACGATGTCACACCTTTTGCAAAAGCCTTTTATTCAATTTACAGAGATAAAGATAAAACAACAGAAGCTGATTTCGTTAAAGAAGTTTATAAAGGCGAGTCAAGTTTTTCTGAAGAATTCAAACAATATAAAGTAAGCATGGATAATGACAGTGGCATTTTCAGATATTCTGCAACAGGAGATATTGATAAAAGCAAACAAACCATCTCATTTAAAGAAGGGTTGTCAATTCTTAATTCCTTCCCTGCTTCTGTAGGCGATAAATTAGATCCAGTCGTTTACAATTATGAGATCAAGGATGGTATTCTCTATCTCTATGCAGACGGTACCACCACAAAGGAAGGACTCCCTGCTCACTTTGAATTCCGTTTCAAACAAGTTCAAAAACAAGAGAAGAAATAGAAAGGAGAAGCAAAGATGTTTAAAAAATATATGAAAGCATTCTTAATCGCTTGTTGCTCTCTCTTTGTACTCACAGGATGCGGAAATAATTCTAACTCTAGCTCTAGCACTGCCAAAACCTCTACCCTTGATGGAAAATGGAAAGCTGTTGACTTTAGAAGTTCAGTTGAACGTAGTTTAGGCTATCAAGACTTTGATGAAGAAAAGGCTACGCGGCTAAGCTATTCTGACGGCTGGAAAGATCTAGCACCTACATTGAATATTTCTAACAATAAGGTTGAATTTGAATATACAGCTCCTATGCGAACTTGTCTCGGCAATTTCTACGATTACTACCTAAAGAAATACTCTGCGTCAACTATTTCTAAAGACGGTTTTATAAAGGCAAGATTTCGCAAGTTAAAAACAGATTTAGCAACTTATCAATCCCATATGAAATACACTACTTATGATTCTAACGACAATGATTACACGGTCCATTCTTTACTTAGAAATGGTAAGATCGATACTAAGAATCATACGATTACCTTCCCTGAAACACCAAATATTTTGCAATTAGTCGTACTTTCTATTGCAGATGTTAAAAATGAAAAAACGTACAACTATAGTATTGAAGGCGACATTCTTACATTGACTTTAGAATCACGAGATGAGGTAAATGATGTAACCGCCTATTTCAAAGTGAAATTCAAGAAAGTCCCAGAGACTAAAGATAAAGAATAAAAATCAAAAGACACCCTTTAGCACATTGAGCTAGGACTCAGAAGGGTGTCTTTTTATGCTCTCTTGTCTTACTACTAGTAATATGAACTTGTATCACAGCAACTTTTCATTTTTTAAAAGATAGGCAGCAAGAGGTTCATTGTAGATTTTAGATAGCGTGATAGTCTTGCCTATTTTTATTTGACAAGAAAAAGTAGACAGTGTATACTAAAGATAGATAAGTAGACAGTGTATACTTTTGAAGGAGATAAATGAAACGCAATACTGGCCAGCTGAAAGAACAACTCATTCAAACGGGGATTGCCGAAATCGGAAAACATGGGATTGAACAGCTCTCGCTCAGGACTGTTTCCAAGGCCTGTGGTGTAACTCACGGTACTCCATACCGCCATTTTGAGAGCAAGGAAGGCTACCTCAAGATCGTTTTGGCCCGGCTTTCGCTGTTTCTCAATCAGGAAATCAATGAAAATATTGACGCGACAGGTTCTGCGCGTGATCAGCTGACCCAGCTTGGACTTAATTTCATTATTTTTGCCAAGACCTACCCTTATTTTTTCGAAGCACTTTTTATCAAATTTCCTTTTAAATATATGAAGGTGACTCAGGACACCATTCTCTTGGAGTCTGACTTGCCTGGATTTGATAAATTTAAGGGGCTTGTTTTAAAACTTCGCAGGGAGGAAAATTTTAGCAATGGCGAAGCGGAAAGTCTTTTTCACTTTTGGAGCTTTATCACGGGTTTAGCCGTTCTGGCCAACAGTCCTATCGGACAAGACCTTGACCCTCAAGCTATCCAAAGCACGATCGAGCACATGCTTGACATTTATATCAATGGAGAACGATCATGAAAACCTTGATTATTTACGCTCACCCCAGCCCAACTGGCTTCAATGCTGCTATTCTCAAAGAAGTTCAAAGCAACCTTTCTACGAAGCACGAGGTGAAAACCTTGGACTTGTATGCTGAAAATTTTGACCCGATTTTGCGCTTTGACCAAGAACATAGACGCCGTGACCTGCATAAAGACCCTGAAATGGCCAAATACCGAGATTTGATTACTTGGGCAGACCACCTGATTTTCATTTTTCCTATCTGGTGGAGCGGTATGCCGGCCATTCTCAAAGGCTTTATCGACCGTGTCTTTGCGGCTGACTTTGCCTACTCTTATAAGAAAGTCGGCATGCAAGGCCACCTGCAAGGCAAGTCCGGCTGGATTATCGTCAGCCATAATACACCAGGTTTTGCCCTGCCTTTTGTCCAAGACTACGGCAAGGTACTTAAAAATCAAATCTTGAAACTTTGTGGAATTTCTCCAGTCAAACTGACCGAGCTCAACGGAGTAGAACGCAAAACAGACCAACAACGTCAAGAAATGCTCAAGAAAATCGGACAACTGGCCAGTCAAATTTAAGAACAAGCAAATAGGCACTTCCTAAGAAGCGCCTATTTCTATATTTAATCTAAGCCTACGCGTTTGAAGATTTCATCTACGCGCTTGGTGTAGTAAGTAGGATTGAAGATTTCATCAATCTCTTCCTGAGTCAGACGAGAAGTGACTTCTGGGTCCGCTTCAAGCAGAGGCTTGAAGTCCACTTGATTGTCCCAGGACTGGGCAGTCTTTGGCTGTACCAAGTCATAAGCCTGCTCCCGCGTCATGCCTTTTTCAATCAAGGTCAACATAGCCCGCTGGCTGAAGATGAGACCAAAGGTCGAGTTCATGTTGCGCTTCATGTTTTCTGGGAAGACGGTCAGGTTCTTGACGATATTACCAAAGCGGTTGAGCATGTAGTCGATGAGAATGGTCGTGTCCGGTGCGATAATCCGCTCAGCTGATGAGTGGGAAATGTCGCGCTCATGCCAGAGAGAGACATTCTCAAAGGCTGTCACCATGTGGCCGCGAATGACACGTGCCAGACCAGTCATATTTTCAGAGCCGATTGGATTGCGTTTGTGAGGCATAGCAGAACTGCCTTTTTGACCCTTGGCAAAGAACTCTTCGACTTCGCGCTGCTCAGACTTTTGCAGACCTCGGATCTCAGTTGCCATGCGCTCGATAGAAGTCGCAATCAAGGCTAGAGCTGAAAAGTATTCAGCGTGGAGGTCACGTGGCAAGACTTGAGTCGAGATCTCCTGCGAACGGATGCCTAATTTCTCACAGACATAACTTTCCACAAATGGCGGAATATTGGCAAAGTTCCCAACCGCACCAGAGATTTTCCCGGCTTCCACACCGGCAGCCGCAACCTCGAAACGCTCGATATTTCGCTTCATTTCGCTGTACCAAGTCGCGAGCTTAAGACCGAAAGTCGTCGGCTCCGCATGCACCCCGTGGGTACGACCCATCATTATGGTGAACTTGTGCTCCCGCGCCCGCTCTGCAATGATGTCGGTGAAGCGACGCAGATCCTCACGAATGATGTCATTGGCCTGCTTGTAGAGGTAGCCGTAGGCTGTATCCACCACGTCGGTCGAGGTCAGGCCATAGTGCACCCACTTGCGCTCTTCACCCAGCGTCTCAGAAACCGCCCGCGTGAAAGCCACTACATCGTGGCGCGTCTCCTGCTCAATCTCCAAGATGCGGTCAATATCAAAGCCAGCCTTTTCACGAATCAAGGCCACATCTTCCTTGGGAATCTCACCCAGCTCAGCCCAGGCCTCATCAGCCAGAATCTCTACCTCCAGCCAAGCCTTGTACTTATTTTCCTCAGTCCAAATGTTCGCCATTTCAGGGCGAGAGTAACGGTTGATCATTTTTAGTTCTCCTTATCCTTATTCTTTTGGTGAATACAAATCCTTATAAAACTTATCATTAAAAGATTTGAACTTATTATTCTGGCTATCCAGTTTACCCCTAAAATAAATATATTCTGGATCTTTACCTATTAAATCAGCAATATTTTTCGTGTTAGAGCGTTCTTTAATTCTCTCTACACTTGAGTATACCTTCGGATAATCGGAGCCTATAAACTCTATTTGAAGCATATCAGGATTGAAATCTGCAATAGAAACCCTTGCTAGACCATAAAATATTCTCTGTTTATCTTCCACAATTTGTCCTGTAGTATCCACAAAATACTCATTAAGGGAAATCAACTCGCCTTCTATTCTAATATTTCTTACATTATTATCAATTTGTGGATCTTCATAAAGTTCCACAAACGTAGCTACTGACGAAAATTGTCTATCCTGTAGTTGATTCCTAGAAATATTTGTTCTAGATGAACTTCTTGACTGCTCAGCAATATCAAGCGAACCAACAACTGTATCTCCAGTTACTCTCGCTTTACTCAATGACTTCTTAACAGATATTATTCCACCATCTGAAACTGTTCCTTTAGCTCCTATAAACTCCTTGCTCACCTGGTCCTTAACTTCTTGTGGCGATATGCAAGTACAACCTTCAACATGTAGTTCGTCGTTGTGAGATGGTTTAAAATAAAACCTTTTCCCATCTTTCTTTTTCCAGTTTGTACATGTTAAAGGAATTTGGCAATCTTTATCAATGCACCTAAAATTTTTTTCAAAATTTAATCTTCCTTCAAGGGAATACTTTTGCGCTATCAATGCATTAATAGTCTCTCTCAATTCTAAACTATACGCTCGCTCAACCATGACTTACGCTCCGTTTCACATTTAATAATAGTTATAAATCGCCAAATAATTTTCGGGATATTGACCAACTAGCTCTTCGTATTTAGCTTGTACCTTGTCATGGTCTGCACTTACAAACAAAACTTCAACAACTGCCCCAGTCTTATCCTTCTCAACAAATGCATTTACGATTATTTGAATCCTAGGCTTCACCTAAAAATCAATCCCTTCCCCAAACTCAATCACACTATCCGGCACATCACTGAACAAAATTACATGCCTAGCTTGCAGTTGCACTTGTCTTCTATGGTCACTTATTTACCGCCCACTCTGCTGCTTTCTCTGCATGAATCACCGTTGTGTCATAGAGTGGCAAGTCAGTGTCGGATTGCTTGACGAGGAGACCTATCTCGGTACAACCCAAGATAACAGCTTCTGCGCCAGCTTTTTTCAAATCATCTATAATGGTAAGATAAGTCTGCTTTGAGCTTTCTTTGATATCCCCTAGACAGAGTTCATCATAAATGATCCGATTGACCTCTGTAATACCAGCTTGGTCTGGAATCAGCACTTCTAACCCAGACTCTATTAATTTCTCCTTGTAAAAATCTTGGGTCATGGTGTACTTAGTCCCTAGAAGACCGACTTTTTGAATACCGTCAGCCAACAAGGCCTGCGCAGTTGCCTGTGCAATATGCAAGATTGGAATCGTAATCTTTTTTTGTATCTGCGGAGCAACCTTGTGCATGGTGTTGGTGCAAATAACAATGAAATCTGCACCTGCTTGCTCCAAGCGCTGAGCAACATCTGCCAAAAGTTGACCGCTTTTCTCCCAGTCTCCAACTGCCTGATAATGCTCAATCTCTGCAAAATCAACACTATAAAGTAGAATCTTAGCAGAATGCAGGCCACCCAGCTCTTTTTTGATGGTTTCATTAATAATTTGGTAGTAAGATGTGGTGCTTTCCCAACTCATGCCACCAATCAGACCGATAGTTTTCATAGGCTACTCAAACTCCTCCTTACTTATCGCCACCGACGGATAGTGTCCAAGTTCATTCAAGTTGGTATCCAGTGGTAAGTCGTAGATTACGAGATAGTTGTTAGGAAATTGAGCTATAAGTTCTTGGTACTTTTCTTGAACTTTGTCGTGATCAGCACTTGCAAAAACAACTTCCACAACAGCATTTTCCTTACTATCTTCTACAAATGCATTAACAATGATTTGAATCATAAAACTTCCTACAGCGAAATCCCCTTTATATTGGCTTCTAGAATAGGCATCTCAACACCCAACTCCTGACCTGTCAGATAGACACTTTGACAACAGTAAAAGATATCTTGTTTGTCATTATGCAAGGTCATGATTTTTCGGGTCAGCTCATTTTTCGCAAACATAGCTTTCATGGCCTTCCCTGCAATCCAAGCGGGAATTTTATAAGGCAAGAGTTCTGCTTTGTAAAGTTTCAAATTCACACCACGCACTTCTACGACTTTCAAAGCCTCTCGAATGGTCTTAATGGCTAATGATAATTCCGAAGAACTGTTCATCAAGTTCAAAGCCAATTTTTCTGGATTTTCTAGATTTCCCGAGCGTGCAGCTGTCGAGGTAACACCCGCATTAATCGCCATGTGAATCCAAATCCACTCGACCATATCATGGGGAACCTCCCACTTCAAATCTGCTGAAGTCAGCAAATCCGTCAAATCAGCATAATTGGGGATGTGTGCTTTTTTCTCCCCTTCTAACATTAAATGGTCGAACAAGACGCCATCTAAATGATCCTTATTCATATGACCACCAGCTGTAGGAAATGCGAGAATATAGTCATACTCCCCTGCCCATTTCTCTACTTCCTCTCGCGTATTCCAGAAATTACAGAAGAAAACGAGAGTTCCTTTAATCTGATTTTCTCGCAAGGTTTCCACGGCTTCTTTTACAAAACCATGACGCACACTGATAAAAATAAAATCATATTCCGCATGAGCTTCCGCCACATGAACCGCATAGGTATCCTGTTTATTTTCACCTTTGGAAACATAACGGCCATCTAGCAAATCAACTTTCAAAACGTCTGGTGCTGTACTTTTCTTACTTTCTCTCAGCACGTGCTCTACCTGATGACCTGCTTTTTGAAAAGCATAGGCATAAATGGTCCCGATAACCCCAAGACCTAAAATTGCTATTCTCACCTAAAAATCAATCCCTTCTCCAAACTCAACCACCTCATCTGGCACATCACTATACAATGTCACGTGTCCCATCTTGCGGTTGTGCTTTGCTTCTATTTTACCATACATATGAAGGTGGGCGCTTGGATTTTCTGCGACATATTTCTCAGCAGCCTCGACGTGTTGGCCGAGAACGTTGAGCATAACGGCTGGCGCATGCAGTTTGATAGCTGGCAATGGTGCTCCGAGAACACCCAAGATATGGGTATCAAACTGAGAAAATTCGCAGGCTTCGATAGAATAATGCCCCGAGTTGTGTGGCCGTGGGGCAATCTCATTGACAATGATGTCATCAGCTGTCGCAAACATTTCCACACAAAGGGTTCCATACAGCTTGAGCTGTTCTGCGATTCGCACTGCCATAGCTTTGGCCTTGTCAGCCAGACTTTCTGAAATGCGAGCTGGCACAATGGTTTTTGAAAGAATATTGTTACGGTGAATATTTTCCTGAACTGGGAAAACCGTAACTTCCTTGCCATTTCCTGACACGATGACAGAAATTTCAAGGTCAAAATTGACAAATTCTTCCAAAACGCAGTCTGCTGAATCGGCTAGCGCATAGGCTTCTGCTAAGTCTGCTTCTGAGCGAATGACCTTTTGCCCATGCCCATCGTAGCCACCAGTCGCAGTCTTGAGAACATGGTTTTTCGACAGGTCCATATCTGCCAAGTCTTGACTAGAAGTCACGACCTTGTAGGGTGCCACGGTGACTTGGGCCTTGTTTGAGAGAAAGTCCTTTTCAAAGATCCGATTTTGAGAAATGCGGAGTAGGTCCGTTCCTTGAGGGAGCTGACCATCCTTGATAACGGCATCCAAACCGTCCGCATCGACATTTTCAAACTCATAGGTCAGGACATCGCAACGTTCCGCCAACTGACGGAGGGCATCCACATCATTATAAGGGGCTACGATGATTTCTGCCACGCGAGAGGCAGGGCAACCCGCAGCAGGATCAAGCGCGATGACCTTGTGCCCCATGTAGATAGCAGAAATGGCCATCATCTGCCCCAGCTGGCCACCGCCGATAATTCCGATTGTTTTAGATGAGCTCATTTGTAGACTCCTCAGCGATTTTTCCTTGTTCTTCTGCAAAATCCGCCAAAGCTGTCGCAATGGCCTGGTCCTCTACTGAAAGAAGGCGGAGGGCAAAGAGAGCCGCATTTGTCGCTCCTGCTTCCCCAATAGCCATAGTTGCAACTGGCACACCGCCCGGCATCTGCACAATCGAATAAAGAGAGTCCAGACCGCTGAGCGCGCGTGATTTGACTGGTACACCGATGACAGGCAAGGTGGTTTTGGCTGCTACCATTCCTGGCAAATGGGCGGCACCACCAGCACCTGCAATAATGACTTTGATACCGCGACTGCGGGCTTCTTCGGCATGCTGAAACATGAGGTCTGGCGTGCGATGGGCAGAGACGACTTTCTTTTCGTAAGCAACACCGAAGCGATCCAGAACTTTAGCTGTTTTTTGCATGGTTGCCCAGTCGGATTTGGAGCCCATGATGATGGAAATAATTGGTTTCATATTTTCTCCTCTGAATAAACTAATTCTTTTGCTCAATATTTTTTACAGTGGCTGATTCAACACTATAATGTTTAACAGTCTGATTAACCAGATTTTCAACGCTCTTAGGTTTTATCAATAAACGAAGTATAATTGTCACAAGAGGTATAATGCTCGGCAAATCCTTCCAGACAGGTGTCAACACTTCTTCACTATCACGTCTTAAAAGCCAGTACTTTATTGTCTGCAATATTTTTCTTCTACTTTTCGTCTTCTCAGCTGTTCCAATAATCAAAGCCATCAGACTATGCGTCTCAACGCCTGCTTGACCAAGAATGACCTCAGATTTAGCATAGCTGTGACTAGCTAGTTCTATCATGATTTTTGGAAAATTAACTCCTGCTTTATAGGCGTTAGCAGGCTCTACCATTCTAGGATTACACTCTATATAGTAAAATTGGTCTCCCCTACGTATAAAATCTAGGGTTAGGCAACCATGCCATTGTATATATTGTCCTAATTTTTCAACATGATCTCTCGTTCTTTTAGATTCTATGCTTAATCTTGCCGCAGCCGAACCACCCGCGCCAGAACCTACTTTTACGCTAGAATGCACTGCGAGTAATTCTCCATGATCAAACACTGCTTGAACCTGACCATAGTCTCCAACTATGTCTTGCTGAACCATCCATTCCTCATCACTCGCTGTTAATTTGCTCGTCACTTCAGCCAAATCTTTCTTACTTGAAATCTTATAAACCGAGCGACCGGCAGTACCATAATCTGTTTTCAGCCAATAAGGATAGTCTAGCAGGATAGAGTCTGCATCTTTCACGTACTCCCACTTAGGTGTAGGCAGTCCTAACAAATCCGCAGTTTCAGCAAAAGCAATCTTTCCAGCCAACTTTTTAAATTGCTCTTTATCAGCAAGGGCGATTGGTAACGATCGAGGCAAAAATTGTTTCCCATTTGCCAATAACCAGCCTTCTTCATGTGTTGGCAAAATGGCCTTGTAATTGGTTTTATGAAGCAACTGACTAACCTGTCTCAGATAATCTACAGGAAAACGATTCACATCAACTATCGGAACTCTATGGGTTAGACGACTGAAGTATGCAATGGAAAATCTTCTAGGAGATAACACATCAATTTTATAGCCTTCTTTCAACAAAACTGTCAAAGTTTCTCGTGAGGTCAAGCTTGAACCTTCTAAAAATAGCAACCTATTTTTCATTTTTCAAACACCTGAAATCTATTTTTAAGTCTCACGGCTAAAAGTTTCATAGATTTGATTTACAAAGCCTTACCACCAATATCATGCCTATAAAAAAGTCCTGTTGTATCTTGTTTTTTTAGTTGGTCGTAGATTTTTTCCTGCGCAGCTGAGACGGTATCTGCTGTGGTGACCAGCATGTACACTCGGCCACCATTCGACAGCAGTGCTCTGCTATTTTCCGCAAATTTAGCCCCAGCATAGTAGGTGATGATGTCGCCGTCTGTCTTCTTTGGCAGAGGTAGGCCTTTCTCATAGTCCAGCGGGTATCCTTCTGAGGCGACAACCACGCCAAGGGTCACGCCTTCATCCAACCAAGTGATAACAGGCTCCTTCTTGTCCAAAATGTCCGTGATGTTCTGCGCAAAGTCAGACGTCAAGCGTGGCAGGATAATCTGGGTTTCTGGGTCACCAAAGCGCGAGTTGAACTCGATAACCTTAGGGCCATCGGCTGTCAGAATTAGCCCAGCGTAGAGCACGCCCAGATAAGGCCGTCCCTCAGCTATCATGCCTTTGAGAACGGGCTTAATAATCGACTCAACTGACTGGTCCACCACGCTTTGTGGCAGGTGAGGCACTGGCGCATAAGCTCCCATACCTCCTGTATTGGGACCCTTGTCCCCATCATAGGCCCGCTTGTGGTCTTGTGCTGTCGGCATGATGTAAAACTTGTCGCCATTGACAAAAGCAAAAAGGGAGAACTCTTCGCCGTCCAGGAACTCTTCGATAACCACGCGCGCACCGCTGTCGCCGAACTTATTGTCCAAGAGCATATCGTGAGCTGCCTCAACTGCCTGCTCCACGGTCTCCGCTACGACTACACCCTTGCCCAGAGCCAAGCCGTCCGCCTTGACCACGATAGGTGCTCCCTGCTTTTCGATATAGGCCTTGGCTTCCTCAAAGTCGGAAAATGTGCCATAGGCTGCTGTCGGCACACCGTATTTAACCATGATTTCCTTAGCAAAATCCTTGGACCACTCCAGCTCCGCTGCTAAACGAGATGGACCAAAAGTCTTGAGCCCAGCTTGGTTAAAATCATCTACAATTCCAGCTGCTAGGGCATCATCCGGACCGATAAAGGTCCAAGCAATATCATTCTCCTTGGCAAATTCTATCAGTTTAGAATGTTCGGAAATTCCAATATTTACTAAATCCAACCCATCCAAGGTCATGCCATCATTTCCAGGAGCGACAAACACCTGCTCCACATCCTTAGACTCCAATAACTTCTTGGCAATCGAATGCTCACGACCGCCTGAACCAACAACCAAAAGCTTCATAGCTAAGATACCTCAATATCCAATATCATAGGTGCTTATGCACCAAGCTAACACATCACGTAAAAATCATTGCCATTTTTACGAATTATTTATCTAAATTATATCACAATCGTTCGTTTTATGCCATTTGAAACGAAAGAAATATGCTAGAAGAACCTCTATAATTTCGAAACTTTGATTTTTCCAATAAATTTCCCGAATAATATAAGTGGAGTTTTCCAAAAAAAATATTGTAAAGGAGATGTATGAAAAAATACAAAAATTTCTTACTGCTTTCAGCAACCTTGTTGACCTCACTATCTGCTCCCTTAGCTGCAGCGAATGAGCAGTTTAGCCCATCCCAACTGACGGCTATGACCAGCGAAGTTTCCGTTCAGCTTGAAGGACAAACGGCGATTGTTCAGTACCAGCCGACCGCTGCGCAAGAAGCTTATCCCATCCAACATGCTGTCTGGTCTGAGGAGGGTGGCCAAGACGATATTGTCTGGTATTCAGCTAATCAAGGCACGGCCAGGATTGACTTGTCTCAGCACAAGGGCCAGGGCAAATTTCACATCGAGACTTATCTCAATGTGAATGGTGTTAAATACCACTTGAGTAGTAAATCGATCTTTCTAAACAAGCCGGTTCAATCAGCCGAAAAAAATGTCCCTGAACAGCAAAATAGCACTTCGTCTAACAATGCCACACCTCAAGCACCGGCTGAGCCAAAACCAACTAACCCAGCACCTACTCCAGCTCCGGCCCCCGCGACCAATAGAGTTGAAAATCCTCGGAACTCCTATCAAAAAGTCGAAGATCGAAACAAATCTCTTCCTCCTCAAAAAGTAGCTGACCCAAAGGCGACGCCCCCTCAGGCAAAGCCAAGCAATAACAAACCTCTGCAAGCTTCAACTGCCAGAGTACCGGCAGAACCTGTCAGAGACAGCAAACCACTCATCAGTATTACCAACATTAATAAGGAAAATGGAACCTATACCGTAAGGGTCCAAGAAAGTCCTTATTCCAAGAGAATTAAAAGTGTACAGGTACCTATTTGGAGCACCGCAAATCAAAGCAATCTTAAATGGTATGAGGCTTCAAAAACAGGCAACGGAAGCTTTTCCGTTCAATTCGATATCCGAAATCACCAGCAGATTTACGGCAACTATATCAATCACGTCTATATTACCTATGAAGACGGTAGCCGAATTGGCTATGTCGCTGAAAATGTCAATCTTCCTCAGCCAGCACCCCAACCACTAACTCCGAGTCTGCAAGTGGTCCATAAAGGTCAATCAAACTATCAAGTTATCTTACAAAATAGTTTCGGTGACGGCCATATTCTCTTCCCCATCTGGTCAGATACTAATGGCCAAGACGACCTCCGCTGGTATACAGCCAACTCTCTTGGTAATGGGCGCTATTCGTTAGATTTCAACGCCAATAATCATATCGGTGACGGTCTCTATCATGTCCATGTCTATCGACAATCTGGTGGGAAAGTAACTGGGGTCATGGCCTCTAATTTTCAAGTAACACGCCCAACAGTAGCTGTGAGAAAACCTCTTAACCATACAAGCGACCCAAGTAACACCTACCCTATTGGCGAATGTACATGGGGCGCCAAGGCTCTCGCTCCTTGGGCAGGAAACTGGTGGGGAAATGGTGGAGACTGGGCAGACAGTGCCCGCCGAGCAGGATTCCGTGTAGGATCCACACCTCAGGTAGGAGCTATTGCCTGCTGGACTGATGGTGGATACGGACATGTCGGCGTCGTCACGCATGTTGATTCACATAAGCGTATCCAAATTCAGGAATCCAACTACGCTGGACAGCGCTATATCGCTAATTTCCGTGGCTGGTTTGACCCAACCATCGCTCAGGGCACGGTTTCCTATATCTACCCAAATTAACCCTATCATTTAGCACCTCCCTTATTTCGGAGGGCTTTTTTATATTACTGTAAAACATCCAGCTAAGCACAAAAAAGGGCTTTCGCCCATCTTTTATCATAAACTAAACTGCGTTCTTCAACCAAGATTAAAAAACTTCTCCATATAATAGCTGAAATAAGTCTTTTGCCCAGTTACCATGACGAATTTACCTTCCAAGCCATAGCGGAGCTTCTTAGCTTGATCTTTACTAACAGCCATTTCGCATTCTACTTTAAAGAAATTTCCTTGCTTGGTCTGAGTAGCATTGGCGTCAATACTGGAAATTTGGGATGTCAAAATCATTTGTTTGTTAGCGTCATCAGCAGTAATAAAGCGCACCTTGTCTCCATTTTTAATAGTAGATACATCCTTGGAAGAAACATATGTGACAATTTTGATTTTTCTTTCATTAGTGATTTTGGGGTAAATCTGAGCCAAAGCAGTTCCTTCTGCCACCAGAGTAGATCCTTGTACTTCTGGATTTAAGTGAAGCAAGCCATCCATTTCAGCCAAAATCTGACCTCGCTTAGAGACTGTTTCTTGAAGTTTAAGATTGCTCTCGGCTTCCAAAATTTGCTGAGTCAGAGTGGTCAATTCTTGTCCTACCTTGACCAGATACTGGGCTTTCAGTGAAGCTAACTGACTGGATAAATTGCTAGCATAGGCTTGTTGGGCGCCTGCACCAGCATATTGGACACGATAAGTCGCAGCTGTTGCTTCTAATTGAGAGATTTGCCCATCTAATTGAGCTACAATCTGACTTTGAGCTGTAGTCTTATCCTCTGCCAAACTCAACTGATCACGATAGGACTGATACAAGGAGTAAAGAGGGTGCGATGCATCTATACCTACCCCACTTTGAATGGCATTTTTCAAGTTTCGATAGTCATTTAGTTTGCTATCCACATCACTGATAACACCGCCCAGTTCCGCCTGAGACTGACTGGCCGCTGCATTTTGTGAAGCAATCGTAGCATTTTGCTGATTCACAGAACTAGTCATACTCGCTACTTGATTCTGGTAGTCTTTAAAGCTTTGTTCATAGCCATAACTATCTGGTTCAGTGAATTGATTACGCCCGCTTTCTAAACTGGAACGCAAAGTTTCTAGTTTGCCCTTTTGATCTTTGAGTAAGTCAAGTTGGCTGGAAAACTTCTGTTCCTGAGCCCCCTCTCCTTCTACTGCATACTGGATTAGCAGGTCCCCTTTTTTGACCTCCTTGTTTTCTGACAAATGATTCGCAATGATAGGCTGGTTACTAGTCGACTGAATCTGAGCTAGCACTCGGCTAGCTTCTACAGAAGCACGGCTAGAAATCGTAATTTCCTTTTTAGCCAGCATGGAAAAGCCAACTAGAAATACTAGTAAAATAAGACTTGGCACAATTAAACAACTAGCAAAATTATGATAACGTTTCTGATAAAACTCTGCACTTTCTAAAAATTGTTCATTCATATTTTCTCCCTAACTATTGACCAAATGGTGGTAAAAGCCTTCTCTTTCGATCAGCTCCTTATGACTTCCACTCTCGACAATCCTACCTTGATCCAAAACAACCACCTGCTCCGAACGTTCCGCAATAGTCAAACGATGCGCAATAAAAATAATCGTCTTATCAAGCGCCATCAGATTATCAATGATCCGCTTCTCCGTTAGAATATCCAGACTACTTGTTGCTTCATCCAAGATAAGCACTGGCGCATCTGTCAAGAGCGCCCTTGCTAGAGCAATACGCTGACGTTGACCACCCGAGATTCCTGCACCATCTGCAGACAACTCTGTCTGATAATTGAGGGGCATCTGCTCAATATCCGACCTAATTTCCGCCAACTCTACCGCCCGCAGAATATCTTCTTGAGTCGTGCCTTCACGCGCGCCTAAGAGTAAATTTTCCAAAATAGTTCCATTAAAAACATAAGGTTGCTGGGGAAGATAGTTGATATATTGGCGCAGTGCCTGCTTATCCAGCTGATTGAGATTGACTCCACCCAGACAAATATCTCCTTGATTTGGTGCGTAGAAATGCACCATCATCTTGGCTAAGGTTGTTTTTCCTGAACCGGATACACCAACAAAGCTGGTCTTACTTCCAGCAGGAATATGCAAGTCAATTTCTGACAATACATTGGCCCCATAGCCATACTTATAACTGACTCCACGAAAATCAATGTCAGCCTGAAAGTGGCTCAAGTCTTTAATAAGCTTCTCTTCTTCAAATTCAGACTGGACTAAATAGACCTCATTGAGACGCTCATTGGCCACTCGTGCAGACTGTAACTTCGTTTGCAGATTGATAATATTTTCTAAAGGATTAGTAAAGTAGACTAGAAGTGTGTTATAAGTAATGAGCTGACCAAGGCTGATTTTTTGATCCATGACAAGTGTAGCTCCTAGCCATAAAATCAAGACGTTTAAAATCAAACGAGCTGCTGCTTTCAAGACTTTTTGTAGGCTCTCAGAACGCCCGTAAGCAAAAGACTTTTTCAGATAAGTCACAAATTCCTTGTCAATCTTCTGATAACGTTGTTTTTCGCTGGTCAAAGACTTGATCGTTTCAATCCCATTGATATCTTCAATGATGGAAGACGACAACAGACTGTTTGCTTCCATCGTCTCATGATTCATCTTTTCAAAAGGTTTCATAAAGAGAAAAATAATGAGAGCGTAAACTGGGATTCCTAGCAAGGTCAAAAAGAAAAGACTGCTATTTTGTGAAAAAAGAACAATTGCAATGATCGACACAATCGATACATCCAAGAAAATAGACAAGATTGTACTGGCCAAGGCATCAATAATCCGATTGGCGTCCGTAAAACGAGAGACGATTTCTCCTGTCCGCCTTGTCGCAAAAAATGACATAGGTAGCTGAAAAACATGCTTGATATAGGATAAGATCACATCAATCGATAGGCGCTGCCCTAAAACCAAAAGCAAATATTCTTGGGCGTAAGACAAAAATTGCTGCAAAATATAGACAATAATCAAGCCGATAGAAATCATACCCAGCGTCGTTTTCATATGATCAGGCACATAAGTATCAATAATCGATTGAAGGTAGTAGGATCCAACAATATTGATTACCGTTACCAGCAAAGTTGCAAGTACAATATTAGCAATCAATCCCTTCTGCTTGATCAATAAGGGAATGAAATCTAAAAGCCCATTTTTCTTTTCCTGACTAGGCTTATAGGCCGGACTAGGAGCCAGGAAAATGGTAATTCCTGTCCACTCCTGTTCGAAACGCTCTCGCGAAATCTTTGTCATCTTAACTTGAGGATCTGGGTCTGCAATATGAATCGTGTGTTTATCTTGTCCCGTTACAACATAATAATGCAGAAGCTTCCCATCCTTAAGGATATGCGCTATAAAAGGATAAGAGACCTCTTCCAGATCAAATAAGCTCATATCTGCTTTAAAAGCTCGCGTCTCAAAGTTCAGTCCTTCAGCAACTTTTACCAAACCCAAAGCAGTTGTCCCATCATTAGTCGTTTTTGCCTTTTCTCGTAGTGTAGCCAAGGAAAAATACGATCCATAATAACCAAAAATCATAGCCAGAGCTGCAACACCGCAATCCCTAGTGTCAACTTGTGCTCTGTAATGCTGTTTCCTAAATTTCATTAAAACCATTTCTCCATATGCATTTATACTTGATGAATTTATGATAATAAAAAAACCTACCTGAATGATAGTCTATTGGCGACTTGCCAAACTTTTTTTCTCAGATGTTCCTCATTTTTAATTGCTCTTTTTTAAAATGTCATGAGCTTTTTGTCAGATGACAGCTGGCTTTCTCACTAGATTCTTAAAAATCACTCCGGCATGACTCGACTCCTAACACATTTATCAGCTAATGGAAATGCTTCTTAAACATCCATTTATAGGTAACCTCACCTTACCCATGACTATGGATACATACCTCTCAAAAGAGAACCCAAAAAGCCGTATCTTTCTACGAAACGGCACTAAAAGCACTCTAAGGGGAGCAAAAAGGGGAACAAACCCAGGAATCAAGGATTTAAGACAAAACAAAAAGCCCACTGTAGTAGGCTTTTCGTAAGATATATCTTAAAATTAAAGCATTTTGTTGTAGAATTCAACGACAAGTGCTTCGTTGATTTCTGGGTTGATTTCATCGCGTTCTGGCAAGCGAGTCAGTGAACCTTCTAATTTTTCAGCATCAAATGATACGAATGCTGGACGTCCAAGAGTTGCTTCAACAGCTTCAAGGATTGCAGGCACTTTCAATGATTTTTCACGAACTGAGATCACTTGACCTGGAGTTACGCGGTATGATGGGATATCAACGCGTTTGCCGTCAACAAGGATGTGACCGTGGTTTACGAATTGACGAGCTTGACGACGAGTAGTCGCAAGACCAAGACGGTAAACAACGTTATCCAAACGACGTTCCAAAAGAAGCATGAAGTTAAAACCAAGAATTCCTTCTTTGATCTTAGTAGCTTGAACGAACAAGTTACGGAATTGTTTTTCACCTACACCGTAAGTGAAACGAAGTTTTTGTTTTTCAG
Source organism: Streptococcus sp. 2_1_36FAA (assembly GCF_000161955.2). Taxonomy (NCBI): domain Bacteria; kingdom Bacillati; phylum Bacillota; class Bacilli; order Lactobacillales; family Streptococcaceae; genus Streptococcus; species Streptococcus sp. 2_1_36FAA. Next base: position 374,286 of record NZ_KI391975.1, on the reverse strand, counting down.
CCAATTGCAAACCATATTCTGACAATTTGCTGCGGTTGTTTGGTCCATGTTGACCAGGTACATAGTTACGGCGAGCCAATTCTTTACCTGTACCAGTAAGAGAAAGACCCAAACGACGAGCTTGTTTCCAAGATGGTCCTGTATAACGTGACATGTGTATGTCCTCCTGATATAAATAATATTTCGGTGGAAATAGTCACTTAGAAAGCCCTGATTCGTGCAGATGCCCTTCGCCTAAACAGCCAAGGTTACTTGTCATAAGACACCTGTTGACGAGCTTCATGCTTTCCTGCTGCTATTTCACACAAAGGCTATTGTACCATGAATAAAGTCAAAAGTAAAGGGCCTCATACAAAAAATCAAGCCAAAAGGCTTGATTGAGGTTGTTTCTTGAAAGTAAAGGAATTCAGGTGGCTACTTCACACTCCCAAAATCTTCAAAATCTCCTGCTTGTATCGCAGCTTCTGCAGTTCTTTATCCTCGCTGTCTGACCAGATAAGCTGGAGATTCGCAACGATTTGCCCTGGACGATTTTTCAGAATATAGATATGATCACTGAGAGCCAGAGCCTCCTCAATGCTATGCGTGATGAGAAGAGTCGTCAGACCCAGCCTACGATGAATGTCCAGATACCAAGCGTGCAGCTCCATCTTGGTCAGCTCATCCAAAGCACTAAAAGCCTCGTCTAGAAGAAATAGCTTGTGGCCGAACATATAGGTCCGTAACAGAGCCACGCGCTGCCGCATCCCCCCACTCAGCTCATGTGGATACTTGTCTGCCACATCAAAGAGCCCGAACTCCTTCAAAATCTGAGTTGCCTGCTCCATCGCTTCCTTTTTGGATACTTTTCGGATTAATAGGGGCAAGATGACATTACCCAGCACCGTCTTATGCTCCAGCAACAAGTCCTTCTGTAGCATATAACTCACCTGACCCTTAGGATTTTCCTGCCCATCTAGGACAATCCTGCCCGACTGGACCTCCAAAATCCCAGCAATGAGGTTAAAAAGAGTCGATTTCCCAACGCCACTAGGACCCAAGATTGCCACTACTTGGCTAGCTTCCACCTCTAGGTTGATATCTTTTAAAATTTGCTGTTCATCATAAGCATAGCTTATATTTTCAAGTTTAATTACTGTCATTATTTTATATAATCGTTGCTAAATCCCTTGTCACTCAAGTCATTTTTTACAAGACCGTTATCCTTGGCCCATTTGTAAAAGGCATTCCAACGGCTAGCCTCAAACTGACCCCACTTATCCTTATCTGATGCATATTGCTCAGACAGATATTTCTGAGAAGCCAAGACAAAGTCACGTTTGTTTTTTAGCTCTGGTGCATTCTTAATTAAAATGTCTGCTGCTTCTTCAGGGTGCTCCATAGCATATTGGTAGCCTTTTTTAATAGCTTGCAAGACCTTTTTTGCCTCGTCCGGATTCTTCTTCAGATAGTCATTATTAGCAATGATGACTGGAGAATAATAGTCGAACTCCTTGACATAGTCCTTCATATAAAAGAAATTAGTGTCCATGCCCTGAGTCTGTGCCATGATACCATCCCAGCCATGATAAATCCATGCCGCATCAAACAAACCATTTTCAATTGGTGTGATAGAGTTGGAATCGTTATTTGGAACCTTCTCTACATCATCAAACTTGCTACCTTGGCTTTCTACCAATGTCTTCAGCATGCCCAACTCCACAGGGTCATTCCAGGTGCCATATTTCTTCCCAGCCAGATCCTTGGGACCATTAATCCCTGCAGATTTCTTAGAAATGATACCTGAAGTATTGTGTTCTACAATAGCCGCAACAGCTGTGATTTCTGCGCCCTTATCCAGTTTTTTAGCCATAGAATCTTGGAAATAAATTCCAAAAGGAGCCTTGCCATTAATAATCAGGTCAGAAGTGCTATCTTCTGGTGGCAACTTAATATCAACATCCACACCTGCTTCCTTAAAGTAACCCTTCTCCTTAGCTACATAAAGCCCTGTATGATTGGTATTGGGTGACCAATCCAGAATAAAATCAATCTTTTTGTCCTTGCTCTCAGACGTAGATTTCGACTGACCGCAGGCCGCTAGACCAAAGAGTGATACTGCAGCCAAACCTGCAAGGAACAATTTACAACTTTTTTTCATCATAATCCTCTTTTCTTTTTTGGAAAATAGCAGAGCTAAGCCCCTATTTCCACTTGATGACAAATTTTTCACTAATAGCCACCAGCTTCATACCCAGAAGACTGATAACTGATACTAAAACGATAATGGCAAACATGGTGTCGTACTGGAAAAGCTTCTTAGACTGGATCATATAGACACCCAGACCTTCAAAACCACCCAGCCATTCGGAAACTACGGTCGTGATAAAAGCATAGGAAACACTGACCCTCAGACCCGCATAGAAATAAGGTAAACTAGCTGGAATCTTAAAATGCCAAAGAATCTGCCATCGATTGGCCTGCATGAGTTCAAAGAGAGTCAAGGTATCTCTATCGCAATGCCGAAAACCATCCAGAATACTGACAATAATTGGGAAAGTTGTCGTCAGAATAATGAGCACAATCTTGGGCAAAATCCCATAACCCAGCCAGAGAACCAGAATTGGCGCTAACGCAATGGTCGGAATCGTCTGCACCACAACCATCATGGGATAAATCAAATCATTGAGCCAGCTCAGACTATCCATGAGCACTGCCAGCAAGCAAGCTATAATAACTCCTAGCAGCAAACCCAACAAGGCTACTTTTAAGGTCGCCCAACTGTGTATAGCCAACAATTCTGCATCCCTAACAAAAGCCTGACATATTTCCAGAGGTGTTGGCAGAATAAACTTAGGCAAGAGCTTGAGCCAGCCCATGACCTGCCAAACGGCAAGTAAACCCACCATCCCTAAAAGACTAATCTGCTGGCGCAGAATATTTTTCAAGTTTCTCATCAATAGACAAAATCTCTCCATAATTTATCTTAACATTTGCAAATACATTATCTGCTTGACTGCCAGCCAATTCTATTGCCTTTCCCAATATAGGAAACAAATCTTCCCATTCTCCTTCTAAAACTGTTTCAAAAGGAGTTACCAACTGCCTCACGGGCTGTTTCTGCAGATACTCAATCACGTCTTCAATGACTGCCAACCTTCCTTTATCAATTGACAAAGGCAGAATTTGCAAAGCAATGCTCGCTTTCATCTCTTCACCTCCCTGCATTCAAACTCTATCTGAGAATGATGCATACAGATACGATTCCATTTACTAACCAGACCGTTCTTTCCCTAATGAAAGAGATCGCAAGCTCTCTTTATAAAAACCTTGCACTTCATACAAAAACACCTTCTCCAATATGGAAAAGGTGTAGCATGCATCAGTATCCTAAAGATAGGCGAATCGCTCGCCACTTTTAGTAAAACCACAAGGTTTTTACAAATACTTTTCCCTACGCTGGCATTACCCAGATCAGGTGCGGTCGAAGTTTACACTTCCTCTCAGACTGTACACAGACTCCCATATATGTATATTATGATAGCGCAATCAGGACTCTATGTCAAGATTTGTGCTTAATCCCACTGAACCAAACATCCCCTTAGAAACTAATAAACAATCCAGCGCCTCAATATTTTCCAATTCGCTCTTGGCCAATATTGTCTCAAAGCCCATTTCCCTTGCCGTATCTAGATTGACCTGAATATCGTCCATAAAGACCGACTCTTCTGGTTTAAGATTATATTTCTCAAGGAGTTCCTGGTATATTTTTTTGTAAGGTTTTACTACTTTAACTTCTGAAGAGAGAATATAACCTGACAAAAGAGGAAAAATTGGCAATAATCCTGCCTGTTCAATCCTATAAAATATCTCACAGGTTGTTGATAAAATGTAAATATGATAGCCTAACTTTGACCATTGCTCTATTTTTTCTTGCAAATTTTGGTAGACATCCACAGCCTCATACCAGTGAAAAAATATTGTTTCAACTACAGCTTCAAAAGATGGATCTAGATTCTGTTGAGCTAATTTGCAAGCTTCCGACAAAGACAAGGACCCCCAATCCGTTTGGTGCCATAGGTGTGAATCAAAAATCGCTTCTCTCAGGGATTGTCGTCGCATTTCATCCGCTTCAAAATGCCTGAATATCTTATCTGGATTCCACTCAATCAAAACATTTCCTAAATCAAAAACCAAATTTTTAATCATAGTGTCCACCTCTGCTTTCATTATAACATGTTTAAAAAATATAAAAAAGGCGAAAACAAATTCCGCCTCTTTAATAGCCTATCTAGTAGGAGTATATGTCAATTCTGACCCATGTTTCGCAAGGAAATCACTCATTTCAGAATCTGGAATCTGACGTAAGTAGAGGTTAGAACGAATTGTCTCATCCTCTTCACGACAGGTTGATAGCACAAGATATTTGTCGCTTGCTTTTACCTTAATGTCCTTATTCTTTGTCCTAGACGCTTCATAGATACTGCTCAGCTGATCTGTAAAGTCCTTATCTCCATCGAAGCTAGTTCTATAAAAAGCAGTCTCCTCTGGTACAATAACCAAGCCCATTGCTTCATAGTAGAACTTACGCTCAGGTGTTTCAACAACAACATACTTGTGCTGATCGAAAAATTCCTGATTATCATAGAAGTTGACATCGTTAAACATACGATTGTCCGCTACTTTACTTCCACGAGCATGACCAAAGAGCCAAGTCAAGCGATCACTAAAATCTTTCTTATTATCTGTGTCCATAAAGACTGTCCCCATGTAAGGCTCATTCCCGCCTTCAAAGGTTTTATCAAGATAAGTAGAATTGTCTTTCGTCTGTACAACAGGTTCATCTAATTTTGTACCTGGAGCATAAACATAAGCAATAGCTTCACTATTAATAGCCTTTAAATCTGCAAAGCGCTTGGCTAAATACTCTTTTTCTTCCTTGCTTGGTTGATAAGTATTCTTTGTAGAACTTTTTGTTACTTGACTAGTAGAAGAAGTCGTATTCGACTTAGGCGCTGACTTAAATGGATTAAAAATCAGCATTGCAGTTGCAACAGCAACAACAATGATACCTAATAAAGCACCAAATAGTTTTAAATTCTTATTTGGAGCCTTCTTAGTTTGTCTTTTTGCATTTTGACTCATAATATTTAAGTATTCCCCATTTTTTCTAAGAAAATATCACTGAACCAATGGCCCAGTGATATTGTTTACATCAGTATCAATAAAGAATTATTTAACTGCTGAAGTTTTTGGAAGTGCTTTACCAGCAGCTTTACCTGCGTTTTTAGCAGCAGCTTCTGATTTTTTAGCTTCTTCTTTAGAAGCAGGAGTAGTAGCTCCTTTGTCTTCTGCAGCTGGGTTTTGGTTGTTAGCTGCACCAACACGTTTCAAGTAACGAGCGTTAGCTTGTTCAGGAGTTTCACCTTGGATGTATGTTTTGCCTTCTTGTTCTGTAGCGTTGTTGTATGTAGCTTGGAATTGTTGTACATATTTGTTACGTACAGCGTTGAAAGCGTTGTTGAATGCTGCTTCATAAGCTGCTTTAACTTCACCATAATTGTGGCTTCCACCTTCAACTGCATCAAGAGCAGCTTTAGCAGCTACTACTGCTGGATCTGCAGCAGCTTCTGCACGGATTTCACCATCATGTTGAGCCAAGTATTCGTTTACTTTATCAGCATTTGTGAATTGAGTTTGAAGGTAGTATGCGCCGTCGTTGTTACGAGCTGCATCAGTAGCTTCATCAGCAGAGAAAACTGGTGCTGCAGCTGCAAATAATGTAAGTGCTACCACGCTTGACAATAAAACTTTTTTCATCGTTTTATCTCCTTTTTCTTTTTAAAAAAATTATTCGTAACTCGGAGTTACTACCTATATTATATATATTTGCCCTATTTTTGTCAATAGTTTTTTTTATTATTTTGAAATTCATCATATGGTAGAAACGGCTTCGTTTCAATAAAAAATCCCCCTTATCTTGTGGTCAGGGGGAAGCATTTCAGAAAAGTGTAACATTGTAACACTTTTATAATATTAATTTTTTCCAATCTCAAACAAAGGAGAAAGTGGACGTTTTTCATGGATACGAATAATTGCTTCTGAAAGAAGATCAGCAATAGAAATCTGCTCAATCTTATCTATTAAACGTTCTTGCGGAAGATAAATTGTATCCAAAACAACTAATTTCTTGATAGCAGATTTCTGAATATTTTCCATTGCAGGACCAGATAGGACTGGGTGAGTACAACTAGCATAAACATCAACTGCACCTGCTTCAGCTAAAGCATCTGCTGCGTGACAGATGGTTCCTGCAGTATCAATCATATCATCGATCAAAATACAGGTTTTGCCCTTAACATTACCAATAATATTCATGACTTCACTAGTGTTCATCTTATCTACACTACGACGTTTATCAATAATAGCAATCGGTGTTTTTAGAAATTCCGCTAATTTTCTAGCACGTGAGACACCACCATGGTCAGGGCTCACAACAACATAGTCACTTCCAATCATTCCACGACGTTCAAAGTAATTAGCAATGAGAGGCGCTCCCATTAAATGATCGACTGGAATGTCAAAGAAACCTTGAATCTGTGAAGCATGTAAATCAATTGTCAGCAAACGATCAACACCAGCAATTTCTAGCATATTTGCTACTAATTTTGAAGTAATTGGTTCACGAGCACGGGCCTTACGGTCTTGTCTAGCATAACCATAGTAAGGCATAACCACATTGATAGATTCTGCACTTGCTCGTTTAAGTGCATCCACCATAATCAAAATCTCCATCAAATTATCGTTAACAGGCGAACTCGTAGACTGCAAAATAAAAACATGCTTGCCTCGAATTGATTCTTCAATATTTACTTGAATCTCCCCATCCGAAAACTGACGTACCGTCGACTTTCCAAGCTCCATTCCTATCCCTTTGGCTACCCGCTTGGCCAACTCTTGGTTAGAAGAAAGAGCAAAGAGCTTTAAATCAGAAAATGACATGTTTGCCTCCGAAAATTTATTCCATTTACATTTTAACCCTTTTTAAGGAATATTTCAATTTAGAATAAAGCGTTTTACAAAAAATATTTGAATAGTCTTACAAATACTTAATCTTGTGCTAAATATAAAAAGGTTGGAAATTCCAACCTTCTAAATTTATTAATTTGGATAAATGTAACTTACTGTACCTTGTGCAGTTGTTGGGTCAAACCAACCACGGTAGTTACCAATTGATTGTTGACCAAGATAGTTAGCTTCTGATACTTGAATGCTAGTTGAAGACTGAACTGCTGTTACTACAGCCACGTGTCCATAACCACCATCAGTCCAACATGCAATCGCTCCAACTTGTGGTTGAGAACCTACACGGAAGCCTGCCGCTGCTGCACTTGCTGCCCATTGACCACCATTACCCCAGTAGTTACCAGCCCAAGGTGCCAATGTTTTAGCTCCCCAAGTACACTGTCCAACAGGGTAAGTAGAAGCGTCTGAAGAATAAGATACATTAGACACCGTCGCTGCTGGTGCAGGTGCTGCTGCAGCAGGAGTACCTCCAGAAACAGCTTGTATTTGTGCTGAGAGGTTTGTATTACCAGATGCTTGAATTGCTTGAAGTTGAGAAGCTTGTTGTGAACGGTAAGCAGCTTCAGCTGCTGCCGCTGCTTCAGCTGCTTTTTGTGCTGCTGCTTTTTGTTCTAAAAGAGAATTTTTCTCACCTTCGGCACTTGCTTTTTCAGCTGCAAGATTGATTTGTGCAACCTTCAGTTCAGCTTCTTTAGTTGACAACGCTTGAGCATCATCAGCCAAGGTTTGTTGGTTAGCAATAACTGTGTTGATTGCTTCGTTATTAGCAATTTGTTTCTCAGCAATTGCTTCTTTATCCGCTTTTTGTTGTTCCAACATTTTATTGTTTGCGGAGATGATTTCATTCATAGCTGTCACACGTGAAATTGCTTCAGTGATAGAGCTTGAGTTAACAATCGTATTAATATAGCTTGTAACAGTTCCACTTGTTTGAGCGCTACGAGCTTGGTTTGCTAATGACTCATTACGTGCTACAATGTTTTTTGACAATTCATCGATTTCAGCTGAAAGTTTTTCAGATTCTGCTGTTAACTTTTCGTTTTCAGCCTGAAGCTTTTCTTGTTGTGATTTAATTGCTGATACTTGACTTTGAATTTGATCAACTTGAGCTTGTGCAGCTTGTTGTTGAGCATTTAAGCTATTAATTTTATTGTTCTGTGCAGCGATCTTGTCATCTGTTGTATCGGCATGCACATTCACTAGACTAGCACCTTGAGTAAGAACCAAAGCACTTAATAACATCGAAGTGATAATTTTTTTCTTCATAAATAATTCTACTCCTATCCAATAAGACAATAATAAGTATAACAGAAAAAGACGTAGAATATGTTACGCCTTTATTACATTTTTATTTCTTCTTTTTTATCATAAATAAACTTTTTCCAAAACTGGTTGCAAAATTAGTAAAAGCAGGGAATTAAGAACCATTGTCGGAGCTAAACTATACACTATAAAACTACTTATTTCCATACTAGTTAAAGAAACTAGATTAGCTAATAAAAAAGAAACAAATTCAAACAAGAATACCAGTATTAAAACGGACAAGAATCTAGTGATTTTATTGCCCATCATAATTGTATTATATTTATTGACTAATACACTCAATAGAGGAAGTAATAATGTGGCAATTCCAATTACATGAAAATAGTAAGCATCATAAAGAATACCTATCACTAAGAATATTGTAAATGCTGTTACATCAGACACTTCTACTGAAATAAATAGCAGAAAGATCAACACCAAATGGCAAACTAAATGGAAACTTATAGGTAAAAAGGAAGCAATTAAGGTTGAAATCTGGCCATCTAATAACATTAAAAAAAGCAATAACAACGGTATTCCCACATATTGTTTAAAAAGTCGCATATCAATTCCCCACCAAAGTTACCACACGAATGTCAGAAAAATCAGCACTTGGTTTAATATATACTTCTTTTGTCAAATAGTCACTACTTGAAGCTACAGAAGATACTTTCCCAACAGAAATATTTGCAACGGGATAAGATCCTAAGCCACTTGTAACAACTTTTGATCCCTCTTTAATCTCATCAGAAGTATTCAGCTGACTAACAATAAAGGCTGACTTTTTTTCACTATACCCTACAATAATACCATAAATAGTTTTTGAGCCGCTTTGTATTCTAACAGATATATTTTCGCTATTCTTTTTATTCGTTAATAGACTAATTCTACTAGAATGTTCATTCACTTGATCAACACTCCCAATCAAGCCACCATTGCCAACAACAAGCATGGTTGAAGCTACTTTATTTTCTGATCCTACATTAACTGTCAACTCATTAGACCATGAAGCAGGAGTGCGAGCAATAACATCAGCAGATAGTTTCACATTACTATTAATAGAATTCTTCATATCCAGCATTTCTCGAAGTTGGGCATTTTCTTCTTTTAAATCAGAAACCTCATTTGACGCTGAATCAATTTCATTTAAAGTAGCTTTTAACTCTTCATTTTCATGATAAGTATTAACCAAATGCTCCAAATCACTTTTCACATCAGTAAGTAAGTGGAATGGCTTTGACAAAACATTATCAACAAGGCTTAAAGCATTTGATGTCCCATTTACAAACCAAGTAGAATAGGTAGAAAGTAACAAAGCTGAAGCAGTTAAAATTAAAACAATGATCATTACAATTAATCTTGATTTTTTAAATTTTTTCATCACAATACCTACAAAATCACAACAAAATACAAGAAAAGGAGATAGCAAATGCTAAACTCCCTATTGACGGAGAATGGGGGATTCGAACCCCCGCGCCAGTTACCCGACCTAACGATTTAGCAAACCGTCCTCTTCAGCCTCTTGAGTAATTCTCCAACTATAAAATGGGCACGAGTGGACTCGAACCACCGACCTCACGCTTATCAGGCGTGCGCTCTAACCACCTGAGCTACGCGCCCAAGTTATTACAAACTTGGTATGAACCTTTCGTTCAAAGCGGGTGACGAGAATCGAACTCGCGACAACAGCTTGGAAGGCTGTAGTTTTACCACTAAACTACACCCGCTTATTCAATAATATGGCGCGAGACGGAATCGAACCGCCGACACATGGAGCTTCAATCCATTGCTCTACCAACTGAGCTACCGAGCCTTATTGCGGGAGCAGGATTTGAACCTACGACCTTCGGGTTATGAGCCCGACGAGCTACCTAGCTGCTCCATCCCGCGATACTATTATTCAACAAAAAGGAGGATGTGGGATTCGAACCCACGCACGCTTTTACACGCCTGACGGTTTTCAAGACCGTTCCCTTCAGCCGGACTTGGGTAATCCTCCAGTATACAAAAAAACATGGACCTTGTAGGACTTGAACCTACGACCACTCGGTTATGAGCCGAGAGCTCTAACCAGCTGAGCTAAAGGTCCAACAAGATCATTATAGCGGCGAAGGGGATCGAACCCCCGACCTCCCGGGTATGAACCGGACGCTCTAGCCAGCTGAGCTACACCGCCATACAATCGGGAAGACAGGATTCGAACCTGCGACACCTTGGTCCCAAACCAAGTACTCTACCAAGCTGAGCTACTTCCCGTCGTGATCGAATATCTCCTATCACTATATGCACCCTAGAGGAGTCGAACCTCTAACCGCCTGATTCGTAGTCAGGTACTCTATCCAGTTGAGCTAAGGGTGCTCATTATTATATATGCCGAGGACCGGAATCGAACCGGTACGATCGTTTCCAATCGCAGGATTTTAAGTCCTGTGCGTCTGCCAGTTCCGCCACCCCGGCCTCTAAGCGAACGACGGGATTCGAACCCGCGACCCCCACCTTGGCAAGGTGGTGTTCTACCACTGAACTACGTTCGCATACGCCTCTACTCTCTTAATGCCGGCTACATGACTTGAACACGCGACCCTCTGATTACAAATCAGATGCTCTACCAACTGAGCTAAGCCGGCCTATTTCTTATGCGGGTTAAGGGACTTGAACCCCCACGCCGTTAAGCGCCAGATCCTAAATCTGGTGCGTCTGCCAATTCCGCCAAACCCGCGCTTATGACCCGTACTGGGCTCGAACCAGTGACCCTTTGATTAAAAGTCAAATGCTCTACCAACTGAGCTAACGAGTCTTCTTTGAAATCTTCTTCCGATTCCAACGGTCCCGACGGGAATCGAACCCGCGATCTTCGCCGTGACAGGGCGACGTGATAACCGCTACACTACGGGACCTATGGGAGTTAACGGGATCGAACCGCTGACCCTCTGCTTGTAAGGCAGATGCTCTCCCAGCTGAGCTAAACTCCCAAGAGGTCGTTTAACTCAGCCAACGGTGAGAAACTGCGTTTCTCTTATCCGCCGATTGGAATCTCGAATGCCTCTCAATTCCAACTAAGCTAAACTCCCAAAAAGGAAGTTAATCCTAACTTCCTATCCTTGCTAAGCGACTACCATATCTCACAGGGGGCAACCCCCAACTACTTCCGGCGTTCTAGGGCTTAACTGCTGTGTTCGGCATGGGTACAGGTGTATCTCCTAGGCTATCGTCACTTAACTATTGAGTATCTAATCTACTCAAAATTGAATAACTACTCATTTCTAACAAGACTTTGCGAACGCTGCGCTCAATGAAAATTGGATAAGTCCTCGAGCTATTAGTATTAGTCCGCTCCATGTGTCACCACACTTCCACTCCTAACCTATCAACCTGATCTTCTCTCAGGGCTCTTACTAACTTGCGTTATGGGAAATCTCATCTTGAGGTGGGTTTCACACTTAGATGCTTTCAGCGTTTATCCCTTCCCTACATAGCTACCCAGCGATGCCTTTGGCAAGACAACTGGTACACCAGCGGTAAGTCCACTCTGGTCCTCTCGTACTAGGAGCAGATCCTCTCAAATTTCCTACGCCCGCGACGGATAGGGACCGAACTGTCTCACGACGTTCTGAACCCAGCTCGCGTGCCGCTTTAATGGGCGAACAGCCCAACCCTTGGGACCGACTACAGCCCCAGGATGCGACGAGCCGACATCGAGGTGCCAAACCTCCCCGTCGATGTGAACTCTTGGGGGAGATAAGCCTGTTATCCCCAGGGTAGCTTTTATCCGTTGAGCGATGGCCCTTCCATACGGAACCACCGGATCACTAAGCCCGACTTTCGTCCCTGCTCGAGTTGTAGCTCTCGCAGTCAAGCTCCCTTATACCTTTACACTCTGCGACTGATTTCCAACCAGTCTGAGGGAACCTTTGGGCGCCTCCGTTACCTTTTAGGAGGCGACCGCCCCAGTCAAACTGCCCGTCAGACACTGTCTCCGATAGGGATCACCTATCCGGGTTAGAGTGGCCATAACACAAGGGTAGTATCCCAACAGCGCCTCCATCGAAACTGGCGTCCCGATCTCATAGGCTCCTACCTATCCTGTACATGTGGCACAGACACTCAATATCAAACTGCAGTAAAGCTCCATGGGGTCTTTCCGTCCTGTCGCGGGTAACCTGCATCTTCACAGGTACTAAAATTTCACCGAGTCTCTCGTTGAGACAGTGCCCAAATCATTACGCCTTTCGTGCGGGTCGGAACTTACCCGACAAGGAATTTCGCTACCTTAGGACCGTTATAGTTACGGCCGCCGTTTACTGGGGCTTCAATTCATACCTTCGCGTTACCGCTAAGCACTCCTCTTAACCTTCCAGCACCGGGCAGGCGTCACCCCCTATACATCATCTTACGATTTAGCAGAGAGCTGTGTTTTTGATAAACAGTTGCTTGGGCCTATTCACTGCGGCTGACCTAAATCAGCACCCCTTCTCCCGAAGTTACGGGGTCATTTTGCCGAGTTCCTTAACGAGAGTTCTCTCGCTCACCTGAGGCTACTCGCCTCGACTACCTGTGTCGGTTTGCGGTACGGGTAGAGTATGATACATCGCTAGAAGCTTTTCTTGGCAGTGTGACATCACTAACTTCGCTACTAAACTTCGCTCCCCATCACAGCTCAACGTTATAGGTATAAGCATTTGACTCATACCACGCCTCACTGCTTAGACAGACTCTTCCAGTCGTCTGCTTTAGTTAGCCTACTGCGTCCCTCCATCACTTCATACTCTAGTACAGGAATATCAACCTGTTGGCCATCGGATACACCCTTCGGTCTCTCCTTAGGTCCCGACTAACCCAGGGCGGACGAGCCTTCCCCTGGAAACCTTAGTCTTACGGTGGACAGGATTCTCACCTGTCTTTCGCTACTCATACCGGCATTCTCACTTCTATGCGTTCCAGCGCTCCTCACGGTACACCTTCTCCACACATAGAACGCTCTCCTACCATCCCCTAAGGGATCCACAGCTTCGGTAAATTGTTTTAGCCCCGGTACATTTTCGGCGCAGGGTCACTCGACTAGTGAGCTATTACGCACTCTTTGAATGAATAGCTGCTTCTAAGCTAACATCCTAGTTGTCTGTGCAACCCCACATCCTTTTCCACTTAACAATTATTTTGGGACCTTAGCTGGTGGTCTGGGCTGTTTCCCTTTCGACTACGGATCTTAGCACTCGCAGTCTGACTGCCGACCATAATTCATTGGCATTCGGAGTTTATCTGAGATTGGTAATCCGGGATGGACCCCTCACCCAAACAGTGCTCTACCTCCAAGAATCTTTATGTCGACGCTAGCCCTAAAGCTATTTCGGAGAGAACCAGCTATCTCCAAGTTCGTTTGGAATTTCTCCGCTACCCACAAGTCATCCAAGCACTTTTCAACGTGCCCTGGTTCGGTCCTCCAGTGCGTTTTACCGCACCTTCAACCTGCTCATGGGTAGGTCACATGGTTTCGGGTCTACGTCATGATACTAATGCGCCCTATTCAGACTCGGTTTCCCTACGGCTCCGTCTCTTCAACTTAACCTCGCATCATAACGTAACTCGCCGGTTCATTCTACAAAAGGCACGCTCTCACCCATTAACGGGCTCGAACTTGTTGTAGGCACACGGTTTCAGGTTCTATTTCACTCCCCTCCCGGGGTGCTTTTCACCTTTCCCTCACGGTACTGGTTCACTATCGGTCACTAGGGAGTATTTAGGGTTGGGAGATGGTCCTCCCAGATTCCGACGGGATTTCTCGTGTCCCGACGTACTCAGGATACTGCTAGGTACAGAATCTATTTAAAATACGAGGCTCTTACTCTCTTTGGCTGACTTTCCCAAGTCATTCTTCTATAAATTCTGAGTCCACATTGCAGTCCTACAACCCCGAAGAGTAAACTCTTCGGTTTGCCCTCCTGCCTCTTCGCTCGCCGCTACTAAGGCAATCGCTTTTGCTTTCTCTTCCTGCAGCTACTTAGATGTTTCAGTTCACTGCGTCTTCCTCCTCATATCCTTAACAGATATGGGTAACAGGCATCTACCTGTTGGGTTCCCCCATTCGGACATCCACGGATCGTCGCTTACTTACAGCTCCCCGAGGCATTTCGTCGTTTGTCACGTCCTTCTTCGGCTCCTAGTGCCAAGGCATCCACCGTGCGCCCTTACTAACTTAACCTTATTTTTGACCTTTCAGTCTTAAACTCATTAATATTCACAGCGTTTCGGTTTATTTCTTGTTACTATTTGATATAGTTATTCAATTTTCAATGGACTAGTTTGGAACTTCCGTTCCAATGGAGCCTAGCGGGATCGAACCGCTGACCTCCTGCGTGCAAAGCAGGCGCTCTCCCAGCTGAGCTAAGGCCCCACAAGACCTCTCAAAACTAAACAAGACTCCATCGTGCATTCCGTTTTTCCTTAGAAAGGAGGTGATCCAGCCGCACCTTCCGATACGGCTACCTTGTTACGACTTCACCCCAATCATCTATCCCACCTTAGGCGGCTGGCTCCTAAAAGGTTACCTCACCGACTTCGGGTGTTACAAACTCTCGTGGTGTGACGGGCGGTGTGTACAAGGCCCGGGAACGTATTCACCGCGGCGTGCTGATCCGCGATTACTAGCGATTCCGACTTCATGTAGGCGAGTTGCAGCCTACAATCCGAACTGAGACTGGCTTTAAGAGATTAGCTTGCCGTCACCGACTTGCGACTCGTTGTACCAGCCATTGTAGCACGTGTGTAGCCCAGGTCATAAGGGGCATGATGATTTGACGTCATCCCCACCTTCCTCCGGTTTATTACCGGCAGTCTCGCTAGAGTGCCCAACTGAATGATGGCAACTAACAATAAGGGTTGCGCTCGTTGCGGGACTTAACCCAACATCTCACGACACGAGCTGACGACAACCATGCACCACCTGTCACCGATGTACCGAAGTAAAACTCTATCTCTAGAGCGGGCATCGGGATGTCAAGACCTGGTAAGGTTCTTCGCGTTGCTTCGAATTAAACCACATGCTCCACCGCTTGTGCGGGCCCCCGTCAATTCCTTTGAGTTTCAACCTTGCGGTCGTACTCCCCAGGCGGAGTGCTTAATGCGTTAGCTGCGGCACTAAGCCCCGGAAAGGGCCTAACACCTAGCACTCATCGTTTACGGCGTGGACTACCAGGGTATCTAATCCTGTTCGCTCCCCACGCTTTCGAGCCTCAGCGTCAGTTACAGACCAGAGAGCCGCTTTCGCCACCGGTGTTCCTCCATATATCTACGCATTTCACCGCTACACATGGAATTCCACTCTCCCCTTCTGCACTCAAGTTAAACAGTTTCCAAAGCGTACTATGGTTAAGCCACAGCCTTTAACTTCAGACTTATCTAACCGCCTGCGCTCGCTTTACGCCCAATAAATCCGGACAACGCTCGGGACCTACGTATTACCGCGGCTGCTGGCACGTAGTTAGCCGTCCCTTTCTGGTAAGATACCGTCACAGTGTGAACTTTCCACTCTCACACCCGTTCTTCTCTTACAACAGAGCTTTACGATCCGAAAACCTTCTTCACTCACGCGGCGTTGCTCGGTCAGACTTTCGTCCATTGCCGAAGATTCCCTACTGCTGCCTCCCGTAGGAGTCTGGGCCGTGTCTCAGTCCCAGTGTGGCCGATCACCCTCTCAGGTCGGCTATGTATCGTCGCCTAGGTGAGCCGTTACCTCACCTACTAGCTAATACAACGCAGGTCCATCTGGTAGTGATGCATTTGCACCTTTCAATCAATTATCATGCAATAATTAATATTATGCGGTATTAGCTATCGTTTCCAATAGTTATCCCCCGCTACCAGGCAGGTTACCTACGCGTTACTCACCCGTTCGCAACTCACAGTCTATGGTGTAGCAAGCTACGGTATAAACTGTGCGTTCTACTTGCATGTATTAGGCACGCCGCCAGCGTTCGTCCTGAGCCAGGATCAAACTCTCATTTAAGCGTTTGAGTCTTACTCATTTCTGTCCACTGACAGATTTATTTTTCGTTCTTTGACAGGTCACATATCTCTATGTCACCCTGCACTTGGTTCGTCTTGTTCAGTTTTCAAAGGTCTTTGCCTCCCTCCGAGACAACTATCTTAGTATATCATCTACTACCTCTCCTGTCAACTACTTTTTTTAACTTTTTTTAGCTTTTTTTATTCCGATTCTCTTCTTAGTCTTTTTTTGAGCGTGAAACGTGATTACAGAACGAAAGGGAGATTGCCTCTCCCTTCTTTTTAATCTAAACGGGGATTGAAATCCCTTAAGTGATAGGACAAATCTTTGAGCATTGCCTTACGTCCTTTGAATCTTTCATCTGCCATCAGCCTCTCGTATTGTTTTGTCTCTTCTGGACTGAGACGGCTTCTATACTCTGTCATGGCACTTCTAAAGGCTACCAGTTCATCTAGATAAAGATCCTTCATTCTTAATCGATGGCCTATCTCGCTGACCTCTTCATAGGGTTGCCTGTCCAATTTGCGTTTTTGACTCTCTTGTCGGCGAATCAAATCATGAATTCTGTTCCGAAACTTGGTCTTGAAGTAACGGTACAGGCGTGGATGATCTTCCAGTAGGTTGGGATGACTTTTTAATAATTCGTACAACACCAACATTCCTTCCTGCCTCCAATCTGCATACTCCCATAAGTGCAGATAATAATCTTTATAACAGCGCTTGACTATCCCTTCAACTTGTTTGTATACCTCCTCAAATTTCATTGACTTGTCCTTTCTTTTGGTTTTAGAGGATATATCCTCACCTATTAATCTATCAAAGATCCTAGTTTTCTTGGACGTTGTTCGGTATTTGTTTCTTTAAATTTATTGTCATGTACTAATTGATTATTCTTGTTGCATGTTATCCTCGTTTTAAAACATAAAAAACACGAGAAAGTAATTCTTCTTTTAGTTTTACTTAACCTTAACCGTCCGCGTAGGTACGTACGTAACCCGTAACCCGTAACCGAACTTACTACTTAGTAGTTAACTTAACGTACGTACTAGTCGGCCGTACCTTAACCCTAAACCCTACGTAGGCTACTTGTCCGGGACGTAATTAATAGTACCGGTTACCCGGGGTAACGGTTCGTTAACCCCGGTACCGGTTACCGGTTACCCGGTCGGTAAAAGGGAACGGGTCGGTTCTTAACCCCTTTACCGTACCGAACCGGAACCGACTAACAACACAACATAGTACACTTATTAATTCTACGTTCCGTTTTTCCGTTTTTTGGTTTCAAAC
>NZ_KI391975.1:168425-356530 GCF_000161955.2 Streptococcus sp. 2_1_36FAA | reverse complement strand
CGGCGAATCAAATCATGAATTCTGTTCCGAAACTTGGTCTTGAAGTAACGGTACAGGCGTGGATGATCTTCCAGTAGGTTGGGATGACTTTTTAATAATTCGTACAACACCAACATTCCTTCCTGCCTCCAATCTGCATACTCCCATAAGTGCAGATAATAATCTTTATAACAGCGCTTGACTATCCCTTCAACTTGTTTGTATACCTCCTCAAATTTCATTGACTTGTCCTTTCTTTTGGTTTTAGAGGTTTTATCCTCATCTATTAATCTATCAAAGAACTAAGCTTTTGCGGACATTGGCGTGTGTTTGTAACTAATTTATTTTTATAATGAATTAAAAATTGCTTTTCACATACTTTTTGGTGTGTTTTTTAGTAAAAAAACAAATCATCTTCAAGAATGATTTGTTTTTAGATATTAGAGTTCTTTTTTATAGTTCTCTACTTCAGTTTTGTTAGCCCAAACAAAGTGGCCAGGTTTAATTTCAACCATTTCAGGTTTTTCAACTGAATAGTCATGTTGATCCGGATCGTAGACTTTAAGTACTTTTTTACGCTCCAAGATTGGATCTGGAATTGGAACAGCTGATAATAACGATTTGGTATAAGGATGAATTGGATTGTTAAAGAGCTCTTCTGTTTCAGCAACTTCAACAATAACACCTTTATAGATAACTGCGATACGATCCGAAATGAAGCGTACCACTGACAAATCGTGAGCGATGAATAGATAGGTTAACCCCAACTCTTTTTGGAATTTCTTTAGAAGGTTTAGGACTTGAGCACGAACAGATACATCTAAAGCTGAAATTGGTTCGTCAGCAATAACAAAATCTGGTTGCATGACTAGAGCCCGCGCTATCCCAATGCGTTGACGTTGCCCACCTGAGAATTCATGCGGATAACGTGTCAAATGTTCGGAAAGCAATCCAACTTCATGAATAATATCTTTGACCTTTTGAACTCTTTCTTCTTCATTTTCAAACAAATGATAGTTGTACAAGCCCTCAGAAATGATATAGTCAACTGTTGCACGCTCATTTAAGCTTGCCGCAGGATCCTGGAAAATCATTTGAATCTTACGAATAATCTCCGCAGATTCTTTTTTAGATTTCTTCCCATTAATCTGCTTTCCATCAAAGAAGATTTCACCTTTACTCGTCTCATTCAAACCAATGATTGCGCGACCGATTGTAGTTTTCCCTGAGCCGGATTCACCTACGAGTGAGAAAGTTTCTCCTCTATTAATAAAGAAATTTGCATTTTTAACAGCTACAAATTTCTTCTTCCCTTCACCAAAGGAAATCTCCAAATCTTTAACTTCTACTAATTTTTCAGACATTTCCTTCCTCCTAGCCTTCTAAATGAGCAAAGCCCATATTCAAGCGAATTTTATCATGTAAATTTTCAATAATTTCAGGCTTGTGAACCTTTGGTGCATCTTCATGAAGCAACCAAGTTTTAGCCCAATGAGTTTCTGTAACTTGGAATTGTGGTGCTTTTTCTTCGAAATCAATTTGCATAGCGTAATCCGAACGAAGAGCAAAGGCATCACCTTTCAACTCGGTATAAAGAGACGGAGGAGTTCCTGGGATAGAGAAGAGTTCACCATGATCATTGGCCAACTGTGGCAAGCTAGATAACAAGCTCCAGGTATAAGGATGGCGTGGATCATAAAAGATTTCTTCAACTGTTCCGTATTCAACAATCTCACCAGCATACATAACCGCTACTTTATCGGCAATGCTAGCAACAACACCCAAGTCATGAGTGATAAATATAGTTGTAAAGCGGTATTCGTTCTGCAATGATTTTAGAAGTTCGATAATTTGTGCTTGAATTGTCACATCTAAAGCTGTTGTTGGCTCATCACAAATTAGAATATCTGGACGACAGGCAAGAGCAATCGCGATAACAATACGTTGGCGCATTCCCCCAGAATATTGGAAAGGATACTCTTCAAACCGACGTTCTGCATCAGGTATTCCAACTTTTTTCATATAGTCGATTGCCATTTCTTTGGCTTCTTTTGCATCTTTGCCTTGGTGTTTGATAATAACCTCAGTAATTTGACTTCCTATTGTATTGATTGGATCCAAACTAGTCATAGGATCTTGGAAAATCGTAGCGATCTTAGCACCACGAATTTTTTCCCAATCTTTATTTGATTTTAAAGTTGTCAAATCTTGACCACGGTAGTTAATAACACCTTGCGCAACGCGCCCATTATCTTCCAACATCCCAGTGAATGTTTTAGTCAACACAGACTTACCTGATCCTGATTCTCCTACCAAAGCTAATACTTCTCCTTCAACCAAATCAAGGGATACACCTCGAATGGCTGTCAGGACTTTATCACGAACGTCAAATTCCACGACAATATCGCGAGCAGTCAATATTACATTTTTATTTTGTATCATATTTACTCCTATCTATGTGTACGTGGATCACTAGCATCCGCTAAATTTTGTCCGACGATGAAAAGGGACAAGGATACCAAAATCAAGGTTGTCAACGGAATCCAGAAAAGGTAAGCATTGGTTGTAACGTTTTGTGAATAGTCAGAAATCAAACGCCCTAAACTTGGCACAGTTACTGGAAGCCCCAAACCAAAGAAAGAAAGGAAGGCTTCATAAGAGATAAAGCTTGGCAGCATTTGAGAGCTAGTTGTCATGATCACAGATACCAGTTGTGGCATAATGTTTCGAGCAACAATTTTAAAAGTAGACGTTCCCAAAGTACGGCTGGCAAGGTTGTACTCTAAATCACGATACCGCATGATTTGTACACGAATTAAGTAAGCAATCGAAATCCATGAAGTAATTGTCATGGCAAAGATTAGATTCCAGAATCCGGCCCCGATTGAATAAGTCAAAACAATAACGATCAACAATTGCGGAATATTTGAGATGACATTATAAACTTCCATCATAACGCGGTCAACAGATTTAGAAATCCCCCAAATACCACCAACAACAATCCCAATGATCAAGTTAATGGCTGTCGCAATAACGGAAATCAAGATAGAATTACGAGCACCAAACCACACTCCATCAAAGAGAGATTTACCATTGCTATCTGTACCAAACCAATATTTTCCATTTGGCGCAATATAACGAGCACTAAAATCATTAACTTTACTTACATCGTTATAATCAAAATCAGACAACATCGGGTAAATAAAACTCATTAAAATAATGGTTAGCAAAATCGCCAACATAATAATGGTAGATTTCTTCTTCAGAAATTGGCGAATAACAGATCTCCAATACGAATAAGCTGGAGCATCAATTGCTTCAGAGGCAAAATCATCGCGTTTGACAAATTGGAATTTATTTTTATCAATAGAAGCCATTATTTACCTCCTTTTGTTGTTAATTTAATACGTGGGTCAAGCATTGTCATCAAAATATCACCTAAGAGTAAGGCAAAGACTGATAAACCAGTGAAAATGAAGACCAAGCCGACTACCATAGAATTATTTGAAGCTTTAACTGAGTCGATCAACATTTTACCCATACCAGGGAAGGCGAAGACAGTCTCTGTCAAGGTTGCCCCTTGAATAACTCCGATAACGGCTCCTGGAATTCCTGATACCAATGGAACCATGGCATTTTTGAAAATGTGTTTATTTGAAATTTCTTTTTCAGATAATCCTTTAGCCCGGGCAAAACGTACAAAGTCTTGGGATTGCAAGTCGATCATATAACGACGAATCCAGATAGCTGTGCTTGGCGCCCCCAAAAGTCCCAGAATAACTGCCGGAAGAACATACGAACGCCAGTCTCCTGCACCAAGAACTGGGAAAGAATCTGGAAGACCAACCGAAGAACCACCTAAGCGAATAATATAAACTAAGGCAATTGTTGGCAGGGCCAAAAGGAAGGTCAAGAGACCTGTTAATGAACTATCAATCCAAGTGTTTTTGAAGCGAGCCATGTAAGATCCTAATGGGACAGCAATCAGATAAGAGATCGCAATACCAATCAAACCAATAATTGCTGAGCTAACAAGCATGGATGGATATTGATAGTTGCTCTCTGTAGCTGTATATGGATCATCTTTTCCATAGTTTGCAATATCTCGCGAATCAGCTTTACTTGGTGACTTGTAAGTACGTGAATAGATATTAACTGATGAAGTTTTCTTTCCTGTAGGGAATTGAACCTCAGATGATTTAGTTTGTCCTTGCCCTTGTGAAATAACCTGTAACACAGGAATATTTGCATAAGTTGGGTAAGAATTTCCTAAGTTCAAGGTCACAAAATTTTGATGAACAAACGGAAATTGAGCATTAAAGTATAGTAAATATTTATGCTTAGTCCCTGATCCAACTACAGACCAACCAATAGCAGGGTCGTTTTCAATACGAATATAACGTTTAAGTTTTGGATTCGTTTCATCTTTGACAAAACCAGTATGGTCAAATTGAATCAAATTCCCGTAGAAGCCAAGAACACGTTCAAGAACTGGCACCTCACGAACAGCATAAAACTGCTTGCTTTCTTCAAATTGGTGAAGCTTCCAGCCATTACCTAATTTTTTGATATAAGCTTCGTAGATTTTTTTGTTTGCATCAGTTCCTTCAACAGTTACAGAGCTATCTTCCTTGCTAGCTTTCTCCTGTAACTCTTTCGTATCATAATAATCCACATAGCCCATACGTTCATAGATTGTGTTTTCGTAATTGGCTTTTTTATCTTTTGTGGTTGCTATCTTGTTATAGTTAGGGTCCTGTTTAAAAATCAATTTTCTTGGCACCATAGTATAAATAATGGTATAGGTCAAAGCCGTTACTAAGAAAATCGACACCAGGGAGCGTAAGATACGCATAAATATATATTTCTTCATTTATCGTTTCCTTTAAAATCCCAAAAGAACTTTCTCTCCTTTTAGAGAAAGTTCTAATGATTGGTTATTTCACGTGTTTTTCTAACTCTTCTTGTGCTTTTTTATTAGATTCTGCACGTTCTTTATTCCATTTTTCTTGAGCTTTCTGATATTCTTTGGCTGTGACAGCTTTATCTTGTAATTTCAGATATTTGTAACTTGCCATGTCACGACCTTTAGCACCAGACCAAGCAAAAGGAGCTGTAAATGGTACAATCTTAGTTAAAACTGGACGTCCAGTCCTACTTGTTGTTGGTATCAACAAGGCGCTATCTGTTAGCCATGCTTGAGCGGCTGCATATTTTTCATAGCGTTTATTTACATCTGTCTTTTCAGCGGCAGCTTCATCAACTAGCTTAGCATACTCCTTCAAACCAACTTGGTCTGCAGCTGCATTTTCTTTACCATCAAACCCTAAGAATGTTTTGGTGTTTTCACCGCCAGGCTTGATAATTTCAAGATAAGTCGATGGGTCTTGATAGTCAGGAGACCAACCAACATTATCAGAAATGTCCCAGTCTTCTTCAGCAGCTGAAGCAGCATAATATGTGATGTTCAAAACATCATCAGTCTTCATTTGATGAATGTCAACAACCACATTGTCTGTCCCAAGCGAGCTCTCAATTGATTGTTTCAAAGATTGAACACGCTGAACTTTAGCACTAGCAGTTTGGTCTACTGGCATATCCAAATGAATAGGGAATTCTACACCTTCTTCTTGGAGAGCTTTTTTAGCTTTCGCAAATTCAGCTTTAGCTTTTTCTTTATTGTAAAGACCATCTTGAGCATCATCGAAGTTTACATCTTTCCACTCATCTCCATAGCTAGCCACTTTTTCTTTCACAAGTTCACCGAAGCTCTTACCATCTGCCTGAACAAAAGTAGGTGGAATGTAGAGATTGCGGAGCATTTTCGTAGCCCCTTCTTTACCATTAACTTGTGAAGCATAAGCCGTTCTGTCGAATGCAAAACTCAAAGCTTGACGGAAATCTTTATTCATCAAAGCTTTCTTTGTTGATGATTTTTGTGCATCACTTGACTTAGCTGTGTGATTGTACGCTTGACGATCAATGTTCACCCCAACTAAATAGCTTGAAGAATCTTGAGGAGTATAAACGATATTATCTTTGAATTCTTTTTCTACTTTAGAGAAGGTAGCACTTGTAGGAGCCAGTCTAGCCGCACTTAGAGCACCTTTAGCAAATTGCTCAGCTGGTTTACCTTGATCTTGCCCGTCAAAGTATGTTAATTTAACATCGCTCACATGGACATTATCTTTATCCCAATAATTTGGATTTTTAGCAAATTCAATAGATGATTTTGATGTGATAGATTTAAGCAGGAATGGCCCGTTGTATAGAAGACTAGTTGGGTCAGCAGCTTGAGCAAACTTGTCACCTTTAGACTTCAAGAACTCTTCATTGACTGGATAAAGGATACCCATTGTTGTTTTAGAGTTCCAGAAACTTTCTGGCTCATTTAAAGTATACTGAACTGTGTGGTCATCAACTGCTTTAACACCAACTGATGAGAAATCCTTTGTTTTACCATTAACGTAGTCATCCAAGCCCTTGATAGAACTTTGAACAAGATAAAGAGTTTCAGACTTGTTGTCAGCAGCGTACTTTAGACCTGCCACAAAGTCTTGGGCCTTGACATCAGCATATTCTTCACCATCAGAAGTATACCATTTAGCATCCTTACGAAGTTTATAAGTATAAGTCAAGCCATCCTTAGACACTGTCCAATCTTCAGCCATCGATGGAACCAAGTTTCCATAGTTGTCATTTTCCAAAAGACCATCGATCAAGTTAGCTGTAAGGTCAGTTGTTGCTGCTTTACTAGAGATCAAATAATTCAAGTTTTCTGGATCAACTTCGTAGATATAGTTAAAAGCTTGATCTGCGCCAGAGCTTGATGAGTTTGATGAGTTTGATGTAGAATTTGAGCACGCTGCAAGAACACCAGTAGCTAAGAGAGCAACTCCCGCAAGTGCAAGGATTTTACCTTTCTTCATCTATATTCTCCATTTCAATTTCAAATTTAGTTTTGTCTAAGATTATATCACATAATAATTTAAATGTAAACCAGAATTGTCAGAATATTTTGTGATATTGACCTACATAGCCCACAAACACAATGGCTCCCTATAGGATATTCAACATGTGAAATATTGGCGATTCCAAAAACAACGGGTCTTATTATCCTCTTTTCGTTCTTAAAAAACAACTATCCTTCTTCTCACTTAATTACTAAAACACCCCTATCTCTCATTGAGATAGGGGGATTTATGGATTATTTTATATGCTTCTCAAGTTCTTCTTGAGCTTTTTTGTTAGATTCTTCTTTTTCTTTAATCCATTTCTTCTCAGCTTCTTGATACTCTTTCTTCGTTACTGGTTTATCTTGAAGCTTAATGTATTTGTAGAGAACAGATCCATCCGATTTGTTACCAGTCCAACCAAATGGAGTCGTGAATGGAACAACTTTAGTAACGCCTGCTCCACCACCGTTAGAACCACTTGGGAGTAGAATTGAACTATCTGTCAACCACGCTTGTGCAGCTGCATATTTTTCGTAGCGTTTCGTTGTATCTGTCTTTTCAGCAGCAGCTTCATCCAATAATTTTCCAAATTCATCCATACCGATTTGTTTAGCAGCAGCATTTCCACTACCAGCTTCAAATCCAAGGAAAGACTTAGTATTATCACCTGTTTCTGGGTGTAGAATCTCTAAGTAGGATGATGGATCTTGGAAATCAGGAGTCCAACCAAGCTGGTCTGTGATATCCCAATCCAAAGCAGCTGCATTTGGAGCGTAGTAAGTGATGTTTTGAACATCTTCTTGAGATAGCATTTGAATATCAACTACAACGTTGTCTGTCCCTAAACTCTTTTCAATAGACTGTTTCATTGATTGAACACGTTTAACGCCAAGAGTGTTGGTTTGGATCGCTGGAATATCCAGATGAATTGGGAATTCTACACCTTCTGCTTGAAGGGCTTCTTTTGCTTTGGCGAATTCCGCTTTGGCTTTCTCTGGATTGTAGAGACCGTTAGTCGCATCTGAGAAATCAACATCTTTCCACTCATCGCCGTATTTAACAACATCTTCTTTTACAACATCTCCAAAATTCTTATCACCAACTTGAACAAATGTTGGTGGGACATAGAGATTACGAACAGATTTAAGAGCTCCTTCTTCACCGTTCACTTGGTCAGAATAGGCCTTACGGTCATAAGCAAAGTTCAAAGCTTGACGGAAGTCTTTGTTTAAGATAGCTTTTTTGGTAGATGTTTTTTGTGCATCTGTCGATTTAGAGGTATGGTTGTAACTTTGGCGATCAATGTTTGTGAAAACTACAAAGGAGGATGATCCTTGAGGGCTAAAGATAATATTGTCTTTATATTCTTTCTCTACAGACGCATAGTTTGAACTACGAGGATAAACACGCGCCTTACTATAAGAACCGTCTTTAAAACCACGAATTAGAGATTCTTGGTCTTGCCCATCATAAAAAGCTAATTTAACATTGTCTACATGAACATTATCTTTATCCCAATAGTTTGGATTTTTCGCAAACTCGATAGAAGACTTCGAAGTTACGCTTTTCAACAAGAACGGACCATTATAAAGGATACTTGATGGATCTGTAGCTTGACCGAACTTGTCACCTTTAGATTTCAAAAACTCTTCATTAACAGGGAATAGGACACCCATTGTTAATTTAGAATTCCAGAAGCTTTCTGGGTGTTCCAAGGTGAATTGTAAAGTATGATCATCAACAGCTTTAATTCCTACCGTTGAGAAGTCCTTTGTTTCCCCTTTTGCATAAGCAGCCAATCCTTTGATAGAATTTTCTACCATATAAAGAGCTTCTGACTTCTTATCTACAGCATGTTTCAAACCTGTCACAAAGTCCTTAGCAGTCACATCTGCGTACTCTTCACCATCAGATGTGTACCATTTTGCGTTCTTACGCAATTTGTAGGTGTAAGTCAGGCCATCCTTAGATACACTCCAGTCCTCCGCGATAGAAGGAACAAGGTTACCATATTGGTCATTTTCCAACAAACCGTCAATGACATTAGATGTGATGTCATGGGTAGAGGTCTTATTTGATAAGGTATAGTCCAAAGTTTCCGGGTCTGTTTGATAAACATAAGTAAAATTAGTATTTGTGTTTGATGATCCAGACTTAGAACTAGAGCAGGCAGCTAAGACTCCAACAGCAAGTAAAGTAACACCTGCCATGGCTAAAACATTACGTTTTTTCATAAGATTCTCCTATTTAGGTTAGATTTATCTTAGATTATAACACTTCTCAAATAGAAATGAAAACCTTTTTATCAAAAAAAATCTATATTGTTATAATTATTTTTTATAGCTGGTTATAGCATATTGGAGGTTGTCTGTAAAATCAGCCAAAAGAGCTGATCAAACTAAGCAAAGCCAACACTTAAGACCTGATAATCTCAAGCTTACAAAAAACGAGAAAGCTATTTCGCCTCCTCGTTAGAGTTGTTTTTATTTTACATGTTTTTCTAACTCTTTTTGAGCTTTTTCATTAGATGATTCTTTTTCTTTCATCCAGGTTTTAAATGCCTTCTCATAATCCTTAGTTGTCAAAACATCCTCTTGAAGCTGCATGTATTTATAATTTGTAGCAGTCCCCTTGCTTCCAATCCAAGAGTAAGCTCTAGTAAATGGAACTGATTTTTGAACTAGCGGATTGGCACCGTTTGAGATGCTTGGAAGGGTCAATCCACTATCTGTCAACCAAGCTTGAGAATTTGCATATTTTTCATAACGCACGCTCGTATCAGACGTTTCCTTATTTGCATCGTCATTCAGAGCTTTATAATCATTTAATCCTAGAGCTGACACAACATCTTGATTTTGACCCGGTTCAATTCCAATCGCTTGTAGCAATCCACCATTTGTAGGATCAAAAACATCTAAATACGTAGAAGGATCTTGATAATCAGGAGTCCAACCACTGGTTGAAAGATCATAATCTTTTTGAGCAGCCGAGTTGGCGAAATAACCCGTATTATTAAAGTCATCTTCGGACATTTGCTGGAGATCAACTACTACATTATCTTTTCCTAGAGCTGACTCAACAGACTGCTTAAAGGAACTAGCTTGTTGAATTCCAGCCTTATCAGACTGACTCACTGGCAAATCTAGATGAATTGGGAAATTCACACCTTGAGCCTGCAGTGCTTCTTTAGCTTTTGCAAACTCTGTTTTAGCTTTTTCAGCATTATATAGACCGTCTTGGGCATCCTCTAACTTGACATCAGACCACTCTTGACCGTAGCTCGCTAGTTTTTCTTTCACGACATCTCCAAAATTCCGATCCCTAATCTGCACAAATGTCGGTGGTACTGCAAGATTGCGCAAGACCATTGATGCTCCGTCTTCGCCATTCGTTTGAGCTGCATAAGCTTTTCGGTCAAAAGCAAAACCGATTGCCTGACGGAAATCTTTGTTTAAAATAGCAGCCTTGGTATCTGATTTTTGCTTGTCATCTTTCTTAGAAGTATGGTTATAAGACTGACGATTTACATTAAAGACATAGAAAAATGAAGTTCCACCTTGTTGAGAATAAGTAATATTATCCGCATATTTCTTTTTAACAGAGGCATAGTTTGAACTATTTGGGAATACACGAGCCAGGGTATAAGCACCATCGCTAAAATTACGAACTAAGGATTCTTGATCGGATCCATCATAATAAGATAGTTTTACATCTTCAATGGGAACATTTTCTTTATCCCAATAATTTTCGTTTTTCTTATATTCAATAGAAGATTTTGCCGTTAAAGACTTCAAAATATAAGGACCATTGTACAAAATACTAGACGGTTTAGCTGAGCCAAAACTACTTCCTTGGGAAGCTAAGAAATCAGCATTTATTGGGAATAAAATACCACTAGTCGTCTTCGAATTCCAGTAACTTTCTGGTTTATTCAAAGTATACTGCACTGTATAATCATCCAGCGCTTTTACACCTACAGTTGAAAAGTCTTTAGTTTCTCCTTTGATATAAGCATCCAATCCTTTGATAGAATTTTGGACAAGATAAAGAGCTTCAGATTTGCCATCAGCTGCGTGCTTCAATCCTGTCACAAAATCTTGAGCTTTTACCTCAGCATACTCTTCGCCATCTGAGGTATACCACTTAGCATCTTTTCGAAGCTTGTAAGTATAGGTCAAACCATCCTTAGATACGGTCCAATCTTCAGCAAGAGAAGGAATCAAATTCCCATACTTATCATTTTCAAGCAAACCATCAATCAGATTTCCAGTCACATCTGAAGTGGTAGCACGATTAGCAACTACATAGTCCAAAGAATCTGGATCATTACTATATACATAAGAATACACCTTTGTATTAGATGCTGTTGAACTACAAGCAGCTAAAATCACAGAAGATAAAACTGCAAGTCCAACTCCAACAAATCTTTTTTTCTTATTCATGAAATACTCCTTTCAAAATAAGAGATATTCAAATCATCCATGAGAGGTTTTCTCTGAAATATCACTCTAGTTTTTTACCATTTTGTCCATTATACCCTATTTCCCTGAAAAAATAAATCGTTTTAAGTAAAAATTGACCATTTTTTCATTTTTTATGTCAGAAAACATTACATATGAGCAAAAAACTCTACATCACAAAGATGTAGAGCCTTAGGTCTATTTAACATGATCAGCCAATTCTTCTTGAGTTTT
The DNA here is from genome assembly GCF_000161955.2 of Streptococcus sp. 2_1_36FAA. NCBI lineage: Bacteria > Bacillati > Bacillota > Bacilli > Lactobacillales > Streptococcaceae > Streptococcus > Streptococcus sp. 2_1_36FAA. The sequence goes on along the minus strand of NZ_KI391975.1, from coordinate 344,901 downwards.
GGCATTTGATTTTTCTTTTTCTTTCTTCCATTTTTTCTCAGCGGCTTTGTAGTCTTTCGCCGTTACAATGTCATTTTGAACTTCTCTGTACTTAAAGACGTAAACATCACCTTTGATACCAACCAGAGAGTAAGGTTTTGTGAACGGAACTGCCTTCATAACAAGCGGACTACCACCGTTTGATTGAATCGGAATGACCAAAGAGCTATCTGTTAACCAAGCTTGAGCTGCTGCATATTTTGTATAGCGAGCAGTTGTATCTTGTTTTTCAGAATCTGCATCTTCATTTAATTTCTTAAATTCGTTCAAGCCCAGTTTGTCTGCTAAATCAGCATTTTGTCCTTTTTCCAAACCGATATTTTGGAGCATATCTCCTTTATCTGGATCAAAAATATTCAAATAAGTTGATGGATCTTGGAAGTCAGGACCCCAACCAGCAATGTTGATATCGTAGTCTTTTTGAGCCGCAGTCTCCGCAAAGTACGTTACATTATTTTTATTTTCTGTAGACATTTGCTGTACATCAATAACAACATTATCTTTACCAAGGGCTTCTTCAACTGATTGTTTAAATGAATTAGCCTGCTGTACCAAGAGGTTGTTTGTTTGTTCAACAGGAAGATCTAAGTGAATTGGGAATTCAACACCTTGTGCTTGGAGAGCTTCTTTTGCTTTGGCAAATTCTGCCTTAGCTTTCTCAACATTAAAGAGTCCATCCTGAGCATCGTCCAACTTAACACCCTTCCACTCATCACCATAGCTCACCAAATCTTTTTCAACTATGTCTCCGAAGTTCTTTTCACCAATCTGAACGAATGTTGGCGGTACTAAGCTATTTCTAAGTGAGCTAGTTGCTCCCTCTTGACCGTTTTGCTGAGCTCCATAAACTGTCCGATTGAAAGCGAAGTTGATAGCCTGACGGAAATCTTTATTTAAGAGAGCAGCTGTTGTAGATGTCTTTTGAGCATCTGTTGTCTTGGCTGTAAAATTGTAGGCTTTACGGTTGTAGTTAAAGGCGTAAAAGAATGATGTTGCATCTTGAGGAGAGTATACAATATTGTCTTTGTATTGTTTTTGCACTGAAGCATAACTTGAACTATTTGGATACAAACGAGCTTGTGTGTATGTACCATCTTTAAAGTTACGAACAAGCGCCTCTTGATCAGAACCATCAAAGTAAGTCAACTTGACGTCTGAAATTTTCACGTTGCCTTTATCCCAATAGTTGTCATTTTTTGTATATTCAATAGATGATTTAGATGTGAAGGACTTCAGGAAATATGGACCGTTATAGAGAATTCCTGAAGGTTTTACAGTACCGAAATCTTTACCAGATGATTTTAAAAATTCTTCGTTAATTGGGAAGAGAATACCCATTGTGGTTTTAGAATTCCAATAACTTTCTGGCTGATTGAGTGTATATTGGACTGTATAATCGTCAATTGCCTTAACTCCAACTGTTGAGAAATCCTTACTTTCACCTTTTACATAAGCATCCAAACCTTTGATAGAGTTTTGAACAATTGGAAGCGCATCTGAATTGCTGTCAGCCGCGTGCTTCAAACCAGTAACAAAGTCCTGCGCTTTGACTTCTGCATATTCTTCACCTTCAGAAGTATACCATTTAGCACCCTTCCGAAGCTTATATGTATAAGTCAAACCATCTTTCGATACTGTCCAATCTTCTGCCAGAGATGGCACAAGATTTCCGTATTTATCATTTTCTAATAGTCCATCCACTAAGTTTGCAATAACATCAGATGTAGTTGAACGATTAGTATTTGTATAATCCAAGGTATCTGGGTCTGTTAAATAGACATAAGAATAAGTCTTTGAAGCCCCTGAGTTAGAATTTCCACATGCTGCTAAGGTAAAAACAGAAGCAAGCGTTAGCCCTAAAACAGCTAATTTTTTCACTGGTTTCATTGTCGCATCTCCTTTTAATGTTATTTGTATTATTATACTCTATTATTTTATAAAAACAAGTATTTTTTAAAAAATTTTTAAGCATTATATTGTTTTTTGTTCCACAAGCGCCTACACATTCACTTTTGTTCGTCTTTTTGTTTAAAATAAAAATAATGTAAAAAGATCATTAAAAAAACGTTCATATTCACAAAGTATATTTATTCATAATGCTCATTTCACAAAGAATCCAAACCTCTACAACAGCTATTTTTATGGTACAATAGGATTATCCCTACTCAAAGGAAGAGATATGAAAAAAATTATAGTACTTTTATTTATTTGTTTATTTTGCAGCTTTTGTCCTCTTGTTTCCGCAGATGATTTTGATGTTGCCGCCAAAAATGCTATCGCTTTTGACTTAAATACTGGAAAAATTCTCTATGAAAAAGAAGCTACTAGCCCTGTACCAATTGGAAGTCTGACCAAACTTCTATCAGCTTATCTAGTCTATGACGCCATAAAAGCCGAAAAAATTACCATGGACAGCCAGGTAGAGATTTCCGAATATGCACTAAAGCTGACAACTAATTACGACATCAGCAACCTCCCTCTAGACAAAGGAAGCTACTCTGTAGAAGAATTGTTAGAAGCTTCTCTTATCGCTAATGCTAACAGCGCCACCATCGCCCTAGCTGAAAAAATTTCTGGAAGCGAAAAAAAGTTTGTCGATCTTATGAAAGCCAAACTAAAAGAATGGGGAATTTCTGATGCAAAAATTGTCAATTCAACTGGTTTAAACAACTCTCATCTCGGAGATAATATCTATCCTAATTCCAAAAAAGATGAAGAAAATCAGCTAAGCGCCTATGATATGGCCCTTATATCTTATCATCTCATTAAAGATTATCCGCAAGTTTTAAATATTACCGAAAAAACTAGCTTCAACTTTGACGGATTAGAAGTCAATAGTTCGAATTATATGTTAAAAGACATGCCTTCTTATCGCAAGGGGGTGGATGGATTAAAGATCGGAATTTCCGACCAAGGTGGCCTCTCCTTCATCGCTTCTGCTAATGAAAGAGATATGAGACTCATTACAGTCGTTTTAAATGTCGAAAATGCTGAAGAAGATATAAAAGCTCTTTTCCTAGCCACTGCTAGCGTCATGGACTATATCGCCAATAACTTCGTAGTAACTACATTAGCCGAAAAGGGTACCCCTTATGAAGACAGTCACATTTCAATCATCAACGGAAATGAAGATCAAATCAAGGCTATTGCATCAAACAATTTGAATATTATCCAGAGAATTGGGAGCGACCTAGAACCAAAAGTCACTTTCAAAAAAAATAAACAGGAGTTCAAAGCTCCTCTCGCAGCACATACACCAATCGGAACTTTAAGCTACAAAGACACTGATTTAATTGGAAAGGGCTACTTAAAAGAACAACCCAGCATTACAATGGAAACGGAAAAGGAAGTTGCGCAAGGCTTTTTCTTGAAAGTCTGGTGGAATAACTTTGTAGAATACGTTAATAAAAAATTATAGAAACATCAGGAAGGAAAACTTCCTGATGTTTTTTGAATAAAAAAATCAATTGAAGCGACGTTTTCACTTCTTATTTTATTCTAAACTGCAACTTAAACATCACCAAATCTTAAAGGGGACAAAGTAACTACTAGAACTTCTTAGTCGCTCAATCCACCACAAGACAGAGCCAGAAGAAATACATGAACAATTTCTATTAGCTTAATCGTTCATTCCCACCCTGCTGATTTTTAAAAGCACACACTTCATCCACACTAAAAAAGGCTGAGATAGTTTTATCTCAGCCTGGCTTTTTCATATTCAAAAGATTCTTTTACAAAAGGACCTTAATAGTCTTCTAAACCTAAGTTTGGAAACAAAGGAAATCATCTTTATTTTTAAAATAATCTACTTTTGTTCCACAGCTTTTATCCAACCGACCCTTCCATTTCGTAGCTAATCAAGCGGTTCAGCTCAACAGCATACTCCATAGGCAGTTCTTTAGTGAATGGCTCAACAAAGCCCATGACAATCATTTCTGTTGCTTCGGATTCGGACAAGCCACGGCTCATGAGATAGTAGAGTTGCTCCTCAGAAATCTTAGAAACCTTGGCCTCATGCTCCAGAGCCACCTGAGAGTTATGGATTTCATTAAAGGGAATGGTATCCGAAGCCGAAAGATCATCCATGATAATCGTATCACACTCGATATGGCTGACAGATTTCTTGGAATTTTTAGCAAAGGTTACTTGACCACGGTAGTCTACCTTACCTCCGCCCTTAGCAATAGATTTAGACACGATAGAGGAGCTGGTATGAGGTGCATTGTGGATCATCTTAGCACCTGTATCTTGGTGCTGATTGGTATTAGCAAAGGCAATGGAAAGCATTGTTCCACGCGCCCCAGGTCCATCCAGATAGACAGACGGATACTTCATAGTCGTTTTCGCACCGAGATTCCCGTCAATCCACTCAACTGTCGCATCTTTCATGGCCCGAGCCCGCTTGGTCACGAGGTTGTAGACATTATCTGACCAGTTTTGGATAGTTGTGTAGCGCATATAGGCACCATCTAGGGCAAAAATTTCGACAATTGCTGCATGCAAGCTATTGCTAGAATAAGTCGGAGCAGTACACCCTTCAACATAATGAACACTAGCACCCTCATCGACGATGATCAAAGTTCGCTCAAACTGACCAGAATTTTCATTGTTAATTCGGAAGTAGGTTTGTAGCGGAATATCCACTTTGACACCTTTTGGAACATAGATGAAGGTACCACCAGACCAGACAGCAGAATTGAGGGCTGCCAACTTATTGTCTGTCGGAGGGACCAGCTTAGCAAAATATTGCTTGAAGAGTTCTGGATATTCCTTGAGAGCTGAGTCGGTATCTGTAAAGACTATTCCTAACTTTTGGAACTCTTCCTTCATATTATGGTAAACCACTTCAGACTCATACTGGGCTGCCGCACCAGCCAGGTAGGCTCTCTCCGCTTCTGGGATCCCAATCTTCTCAAAGGTTTCCTTGATCTTCTCAGGCACTTCATCCCAGCTTCTAGCTGGCTTATCAGATGCCTTTTGGTAATAAATCAAGTCATCAAAATTAATTTCTGACAAATCCGGACCCCAAGTCTGCATCGGCATCTTCTTGAAAGCCTCGTAGGATTTGAGGCGGAAATCCAGCATCCATTCTGGTTCATCCTTGGCTGCAGAAAGCTCACGAATGACCGCTTCATTCAGCCCTTTTCCTGTTGAGAGGACAGGTTCGACATCATCATGGAAACCAAACTTGTACTCACCAAGATCAATCGGTTTTGGTTCTACTCTTTCTTCTGACATATTTTCCTTTCACATTCTTACTTTTTATCTTCTTCAATTGCTCGCTTGAGGGCATTCCAACCCAAGGTCGCACACTTAATCCGCTGCGGGAATTTGGCAACACCAGCTAAAAAGGCTCCATCACCCAATTCTTTCTGGCGACTGTCTTCCTGGCCCTGAACCATATGCGAGAAAACCTCTGCTAATTCCAGCGCCTGCTCTTTTGTCTTGCCCAGCACCGCATCCGTCATCATGCTGGCCGAAGCCGTTGAGATGGTACAGCCAGAATTCACAAAGGCAATATCTTCAATCTGATTTTCAGCATTAAACTTCACAGACAAGCTGATAACATCACCACAGGTTGGATTATTGAGGACTACCTGCTCTGCATCTTCCAGCTTACCATGATGATGGGGGTGAGCCGAGTGGTCCGTCACAACCGCCTTGTAAAGACTGTCTAACTTAGAAAGCGCCATTGAAAAACTCCTTTGTCTTTTCTAAAGCATCTACCAGCTTGTCACAATCTGCATAGGTATTGTAGATATAAAAGCTGGCCCGCACAGTCGCTGGCACCTGCAGATAGGTGAGTAGGGGCTGGGCACAATGGTGACCCGCCCGAACAGCCACTCCCTCATAGTCCAGAGCCGTTGCGACATCATGCGGATGGAGACCATCCAGGTTAAAGGCAATCACGCCTGAGCGCTGGGCCAAATCTTGAGAACCATAAATGGTCAAACCTTCCACTGCCTGCAGCTTAGGAAATACGTAGGCAATCAGGTCCTGCTCATGCTGGGCAATGGCATCCATACCCAAGTCTTCCAAATAATCAATAGCCGCCGCAAGACCGATTGCTCCTGCCATATTTGGAGTGCCGGCCTCAAACTTCCAAGGAAGCTCCTTCCATGTTGCTTCTTGCTCATAGACGAAATCAATCATTTCGCCGCCGAACTCAACTGGCGACATCTGCTCTAGCAATTCTTCCTTGCCATAGAGAACGCCGATACCCGTCGGACCTGCCATCTTATGCCCTGAAAAGGCGAAAAAGTCCGCATCCAAATCCTGCACATCAATCTTCATGTGCGGAATGGATTGAGCCCCATCTACCACCAAAAGCGCTCCTTGCTGATGAACCAACTGGGCAATCTCCTTGATGGGATTGATAACCCCAAGGACGTTAGAAGCATGAGCCAGAGAGACAAACTTTGTCCGCTCATTGAGCTTGGCACGGAAATCATCCATATCCAGCGCACCATCCTTGAGATAGACATAGACCAACTTGGCTCCGGTCTTCCTACAAGCTTCCTGCCAGGGAATGACATTGGAATGGTGCTCCATGATAGAAATCATCACTTCATCACCAGGCTGCAGCCTTTCAGCCGCAAACTGAGCCACCCAGTTAAGCCCCGTCGTGGTTCCTCTTGTAAAGAGGACTTCTCTGCTAGAAGCTGCATTGATAAAAGAACGAACTCTTTCCCTGGCCGCTTCATAAGCTGCCGTCGCCCGCTCGGCTAGCGTATGCACACCGCGGTGGACGTTGGCATTGTCTCTAAGATAATAGTCTTCGATAGCTGCTAGCACCCGCGTGGGTTTCTGGGTTGTCGCCGCATTGTCCAAATAAACCAAAGGCTCATCATTGACAATTTGGTCCAAAATGGGAAAATCTTGCTTGATTGCTTCTGCATTAAATCCAGACATAAAGACTCCTATCTACTACACGGGCCAAGGCCCAGCTTTTTATCTTTTTGCGAGAATAATATCGATATTTTCAATCATTTCATCACGAACTTCCTTAACAGGGATTTCCACAATCACTGAGCCTAAGAAACCACGTACGACCAAGCGCTCTGCCGTTGCCTTATCAAGACCCCGACTCATGAGATAGTACATATCTTCTGGATCCACCTGGCCGATAGAAGCTGCGTGACCAGCCGTCACATCATTCTCATCAATCAAGAGAATTGGATTAGCATCTGATCGTGCTTGGTCAGACAGCATGAGAACCCGGCTTTCCTGCTGGGCGTCTGCTCCCTTAGCGCCTTTGATAATATGGCCGATACCATTGAAGGTCAAAGTCCCTTTTTCCAGGATAACCCCGTGCTGCAGGATATTTCCGATAGAGTTGCAGCCATAGTTAGTTACGCGGGTATCAATCCCTTGAACCTGCTTACCACTTGAGAGAGCCACCACCTTCATATCCGCATGACTACCCTTGCCATAGAGGTCACTATCAAAGTCCGCTACGACATTGCCTTCGTTCATAACACCGATAGCCCAGTCAATCATAGCGTCGTTGTCCAGCTTACCACGGCGGCTGATATAGGCTGTGACGTTTTGGCCCAAGCGGTCAATCGCTGAAAACTTAATCTGAGCTCCAGCCTGAGCAATGACTTCTACTGTGATATTAGCTGTCGCTGGAACAGCTCCTTCACCATAAGTCTCCAAGCGTTCCAAGTAGTTAACCTTAGAATGCTTGCCTGCGATAATCAAAATATGCTTGTTAAAAGGAACATCGCTTTCGCTGTCCTGATAAAAAATTCCTTCAATCGGCTGGTCAATCTCAACATTGTCAGGTACATAAAGAACTGCGCCGCTGTTGAAATAAGCCGTATGGTAAGCAGCCAATTTATCCTCGTCATACTTAACCGCAGACATAAAATGCTTCTCTACCAGCTCTGGAATCTCTTCTAAGGCCGTGTGAAAATCTGTAAAAACAACCCCTTGCTCTGCCAAGTCAGCTGGCAATTGCTCAAGGACTGTTTGAGTCCCCATTTGGATAAACTTGAGATTGTCCCCAAGAGACGTGAAATCTGGCACACTGGTCAAAGGCTCGCTGTCAGAAATCCGTCCGTCGCCCAGATTCCAACGATGGAATTTAACCCGCTCAATAATGGGCAAATCCAGTTGATCAATCTTGACAAAAGCCTTCTGACGGAGACTAGCCAACCATTCCGGCTCAGCGTGCAACTGTGAAAATTCTTGAATTAATTCTTTAGTCATGTCATTCTCCTATCTTTTATCAAAGTCAAAAGAGTGTTTGACTAAACTTCTTCCTTGTAGTTGAAGCCCAATTCTTCAGCCAACTTAGCATAACCTTCTTTTTCCAAGCGTACTGCCAATTCAGGACCGCCAGAAAGAACAACCTTACCTTCCATCATAACATGAACTTTATCTGGAGTAATGTAGTTAAGCAAACGTTGGTAGTGGGTAATAATCATAGCACCAAATCCTTCACCGCGCATGGCATTAACCCCTTTAGACACAACCTTAAGAGCATCAATATCCAGACCAGAGTCAATCTCATCCAAGAGCGCAAAAGTTGGCTCTAACATAAGTAACTGTAGGATTTCATTGCGTTTCTTTTCTCCACCAGAGAATCCTTCATTAAGGTAGCGCTCAGCCATTTCTTCTTTCATGTTGAGCAGTTCCATCTTTTCATCCAACTTCATGATAAAGTCGCGAACAGAGATTTTTTCTTCGTCTTCTTTGCCAGCATTCATAGCTGCACGGAGAAACTCGGCATTAGTAATACCTGGAATTTCACTAGGGTACTGCATTGCAAGAAAGAGCCCCATACGAGCACGCTCGTCTACTTCCAATTCTAAAATGTTAACTCCGTCAAAGAGGATTTCTCCTTGGGTAACTTCGTAATTGGGATTCCCCATAATAGCAGCAGAAAGAGTGGATTTACCTGTACCATTTGGTCCCATAATAGCAGCCACTTCTCCTGTTTTCAAGGTAAGGTTAACCCCCTTGAGAATTTCTTTTCCTTCAATTTCAACATGAAGATCTTTGATTTCTAATACAGACATTGCGTCCTTTCCTTTCTTTATCGTATTCCACTCATTAGTATAGCAAAAAAAAGCCCAAAAGGCTTTTATTTTGATTAGAATTGTTCTTATTTATGTTCTTTATTCTTCCAACGTCGACGCACTTCTTCTCTATAAGAAGAGTTTCCAATATACCGCATAATCTTTAAAAGCGGTGTACGGTTTGGTCCTAAAATTTCAATCAATTCTGCTAACAACTCTACTCCAAAAAGCAAACCAATAACTAGAAGTACTCCACCAACTCGACTTGAAATATTGAGTAATAGAGAGATTGTAGCAAAAATCAACGAAATCCCATAAATCACCAAAACCGTTCCTCTATGAGTCAAGCCTAAAGAAAGCAAACGGTGATGCAAGTGATTGCGGTCAGGCTGATAGAATTTTTGACCAGATAAAGTCCGGCGGACAATCGCCAAGAAAGTATCCGCAATCGGCACACCTAAAATAATCATAGGCGTCACCACAGCAACAGCCGTTGCATTTTTCAAACCTTGCAAAGACAGAACCGAAATCATAAACCCAATAAAAAGGGCTCCAGTATCTCCACCATATATAATTGCTGGATGGTAATTATAAGGGAAGAAGCCTGCAATCGAAGCTACTAAGACAAAAATTGTCAGGGTTAAGAATAAGTTATGGTCAGGCAGGAAGAAATAAGATACAACTCCCATTGTCAGCAAGGAGATTATTGATACACCGCTAACCAAACCATCTAACCCATCCATAAGATTCACCGCATTTGTAATAGATACAATCCAAATCAAGGTTAAAATAAAGGATAACCAAGGAGGGAAAAAGAGATGAGGACCACCGAAAGGAATTTTAAAGTCATTTAAGCGAAAATCCGTCAAGAGCCAAATCAAAGAAGCAGCAACAACAATTCCAAGCAACTTAGGCAAAGGAGATAACTCTTTTACATCGTCAATCAGACCTGTTAAGGCTACCACTCCACCTCCTAGGACAACTGGCCAAATATAATCGAAATAAGTTTCTCCACGAAAAGTCACCTGCACAATGGTTGGCATCATGATTAAACTTGTGATAGAAAAAGCTATAACGACCGCTAGGCCACCTGCACTAGGCATAGGCTTTTTATTAATTCGTCGGGCATTAGGATAGTCAACTGCATCAATTTTAAAGGCCAAAATACGAACCAAAGGCGTCAACAAGATACCGATAAAAAAGGTGCCCAGCAAGACCATAATAAATTTCAAAGGAAATGTAACCATCAGCAGTTTACCTTTTGAAGATGTTGCACAGCATCTGTTACAATCAACAAGTGACCATGCTCTTGAAGAAGGGCTCTCGTCGTGTCTGTGTCCTCAGCATGTTCACGCATTGCTGCCAGAAGCCAGGCAGGATAACGACTCGGACGACCTTCAATATCCACTAGAATAGTCAAATAATAGTGCTGATCCATCTTGTATAGCTCTGATGTATCAACTGGATAGTGGATAGTCTTGGTGAAAGCGATCAGATTTTTCAAGTCAGAAAAACGCAAGATATAATAAATATAGCGATCTTGTTCTTGCCCTTCCTCTGGCTCAGATGCATCTTCCTCTTCTGCTTTTTCCAGCATTTGAACAGCATCTATATCTTCACGGCTTTTTTCAAAGATATTTTTTTCAAGCGTCTTTAGAAATTCATCCGGAGTCATTTGAGACAGTTCGTCCATATCAGGCAAGTCAGCCAAATCTTCAAAATTCAAATTTTTATCTACTTTAGATTTTGTGACAAAAACATCTAATTTGTCTGGCTTTGGAGTCACCCGAAAACTCAACATTCCACTATCTAGAAAACTTTCTGGCATTTCAAGTTCATCTAAAATGGTATAGAAAAATTCCTCCGTCTTTTCCTGAGGAACAAGAAAATCTGCCATCTCCATGCCGTGTTCTTCTAGATCTTCTAATTTGATGGTGATCTTAATTGTTGATTCACTAATTTGCTTCACTTCCATTGTTCTACCTCGTACATACTAGTCCTTCCATTATACTAAATTCCCCTATGTTTTTCAAAGGTTAAAGTCAGTCTTCTTCTTGATTTCAAAAGAAAAGAGCTGGTATCCCAACTCTTTCAGTTTATTTTGCAAATAGGGCCTTAAAAACCCAATAAACAAGCAATAAAGTGCCTAGGCCAATCCGATATTTACCAAACACGGTAAAATCATGTTTTTTAACATAATCTGTCAAGAATCGAATGACATACATACTTACCCCAAAGGCCACAATCATAGCCACCAGCAAGAGAGTCAATTGACCCAAATCAAGACTATTTCCTTTTAGGATAAACTTCAGAACCTTAATACCACTAGCCCCAAACATAACTGGGATTCCTAAGAAAAAGGTAAATTCTGTCACAACAGAACGACTAGTTCCATTTAAAAGACCACCAACAATAGTTGCTCCTGACCGACTAGTCCCTGGAAAGAGGGACAAAACTTGGAAGAAACCTATGTAGAGAGCTGTTTTGTAAGGAAGCTTCTCTATATTCGTCACAGTTGGCTCTACTTCCTGATTACGTCGTTCTATAAGAATGAAGGCAATCCCATAAATAATCAGCATAATTGCTACAGAAACAAAATTATGGAAATTCTTTTCAAACCAGTTATCAAGTGGAATTCCTATTATAACTGCTGGCAAGGAAGCCACTACTACTTTAGCCCAGAGTTGCCATGTTTTCTGAACTTGGCGGGGGGTTTTATCCGGTTTAAAAGGATTGAGCTTATCAAAATAAATGAAGACAACAGCTAAGATAGCCCCCAGCTGGATAACCACGTTGAACATTTCCATAAAAGCAGCATTTTGCTTTTGGTAATGAATAAACTCTTGAACCAGAATCAGGTGTCCAGTACTAGAAATGGGCAACCATTCTGTAATCCCTTCGATAATTCCAAAAATAACGGACTTTATAATCTCAATGAAGAACATCTTTTCTCCTAAATTTACTTTTATACTTTAAAAATTATAAAAAACATCGATAAAAAATTCAATTAAAAACTGTGTCACTGGGGAATTTCTAGAAGGAGCCTCCGCCCCCTCCGCCTCCTCCACCAGAGAAGCCACCACCATCAAAACCGCCTGAATCACTTCCACTTGATATGGAGAAAGTACTTGCTGAACTGGCGGTTTGAACATAGGAATTTAGCAGGTCAACACCACCCGCAAAATGAAGACTTTGATCCGTCAAAACAAATCTTTCTAGCTCTTCATTTTCTAGATGAATATCTTGGACTTTCATCACCTTGCTGACTCGTTTTGCATAACCAAAAAGAGTAGCGTAGACCAACAGACGATTCCAAAGGATCACACCCTCAACTTCTGTTTTATCAAATTTAGCAATATCGCGAAGCATATTGGCAAAACTCCGCCACTCCACCACTTCATCAATGTAATCCTCATTCAGGAGATTATCGCTACGTTTGGTCACAAAAGCATTCAAAGGAATTCCAATAATCAAGACCAGCAAAAATCCCAAAGAATATTGCCAAAAGAACTCCCTAAATAGGAAACCAAATCCAATTAAAGAAAACATTAGTAGCAGAAAAACCAAGAGATAGAGCAAGCAACCACGATTCCTCATTTTTTCTTCTTCCTTGTTTAGACTACGAAAATGCGGATGCAAGCCCAGTCTTTGTTCTTCTTCTTTTATATCATTTGATAATTTGCGTAAATCTTTGATAAAACGATATCTTTTATCGCTCCCTTCCTTACGAACCTCAGCCTCGTCGTCCTTATCCTTAACTCCTTTGAGAATTTTTTTGTCAATCTGATAGGCAGAAAACATCGTGTCTGGTTCAACGGAGCTCTCATCACCGAATACCATCTCCACAAAAGTCAACTCAAAACCTGCCATCCCTTCATAATGCACAATCTCTAAGCGATGAGATTGTCCCTCTGTCACATATTTGAGATTTCCTCTATCTACCAGATCAAGTAAGGTCGCCTGAATTAAGTTAGAAAATAATAGACGCCCCTTTTTGCCTTGTACAGGCCCTACCTTTTCGATATCTACATCATAGATATTTAGAGCTACTAGCATGGGTGGAAGATCTTGTGGAACTTCATAAAGTCGAGCCTGATCCGAAAAGCTTGTTTTTTGACGAGTCGTCTTAAAATACCGGATTAAATAGTATATAGAAACTACAAAAATGACCACAATAGCCACTGGAAGTATCCTATAAATCAAATTCTGATAAAAGGCTGTTTTGCGAACAATATCCTGCTCCTGTTTTTCAAAACCAGCCCGTCGATTTGTAATACCACCGTCATTGGTTAATGATTGACTAAAAAGCGACCGATCCCAGATACCATGAAGTTCAAAATGGTGTTTAGCTCCTAAAGAATCCAAAGTTACTTCAAAACCATTTTCAATTCTCTTTACTTCTGGATCTTTTTTGAAAAAACCAGTATGAGCAACCAAGCGAGCACTAGAATCCGGCTGAGAGGTGACCACAAATGAGACATGATCCATCCCAACCTCCCAGTCAGAAATTGGAATCCAATTTAACTCAGCTACATCCGGATACAGAAAAAGAAGGTTTTTTAATTGCCAAGTAATTTTGATTTTAACTCGGTCCCCACTATTTCCAGAATTATATATCTTGAGCTTTTTCCCGTCTTCAATCGGTACTTCCTCAATACTTTGCGGTTCCTTAGTTTTGCCATTCGTCTCAATTTCTACCACAGGGTTAGATTCTATTTCAAAATTCGAGGGCACCTTTCCCGCCTGCCCTAGGGTAATGTATTGACCGTTGTAGGGATCATCATAGACATAGGTCACTTCTTCGATAAAAGTTGCTGTATTGTCTTGATGGACTTCCAATCTCCCATTGTATTGTTCAATTCGACTGTCAATTTCAGCCGCCTTACCCCTAAAAGGTATCAGTAAAGTCACCAAAAACAAGATGGATATAATGAATAGTAATCTTTTTTTCACGTATATTCTCCATTCTATTCCTTCAACATCATCACTAGCACTTCCCTCGGAAGCATCTTTATATACTGCCAATTCCACTTATCCTCATGCACATTCAGGAATTATTATCGAAAAGAAGCTAGGAGGTCAGCTATCCTACTATTCAATTAGCATCAATTCCTCGGCTTCATTTTCATCTCATTATATCATTTTTTTCTTATAGAGACTTTCTAAGATTGAAAAGAAGGACATTTTCTTGTACAATAGAAAGAACTTACTTTTTAACATGATAGATAGGAGAACCCATGAAAAAGATATTTTTTAGCATCTTATCTTTGATTCTGCTGACTTTTGGCGCCAGCCAGATTGTTCAGGCGGATGAATACCTTCGAATTGGAATGGAGGCTGCCTATGCCCCCTTTAACTGGACCCAAGACGATGATTCAAACGGCGCTGTCAAAATAGATGGCACCAACCAATATGCCAATGGCTACGATGTTCAAGTGGCAAAAAAAATCGCAAAAGAACTTGGGAAAAAGCCCCTCATTGTTAAAACATCTTGGAATGGATTAATTCCCGCTTTGACCTCCGGAAAGATCGATATGATTATTGCAGGTATGAGCCCAACTGAAGAGAGAAAGAAAGAAATTGCCTTCTCTAACAGTTACTATACCAGCGAACCAGTTGTTCTTGTCCAAAAAAATGGAGCGTATGCCCAAGCCAAAACACTGGATGATTTTAAGGGAGCTAAAATCACCTCCCAACAAGGAGTTTACCTCTACAATCTGATTTCGCAACTCAAGGGAGCTAAACAAGAAACTGCAATGGGGGATTTTGCTCAAATGCGCCAAGCCCTCGAATCTGGAGTGATAGATGGCTACATCTCTGAACGTCCAGAAGCTTTGACAGCAGAAGCAGCCAATTCATCCTTTAAGATGATTCAATTCAAAAAAGGCTTCGAGGTTGGAAAAGAAGATGCTTCCATCGCAATTGGGATGCAAAAAGATGATCAACGAATGGCAAAAGTCAATGAAGCGATCTCTAAAATTAGCTCTCAAGACCAAGTGAAGTTAATGGATGAGATGATCAAGAAACAGCCTGTAGAAAAAACACCTGCCAAAGAAAAACAAAACTTTTTAAAAGAAGTCACAAAGATTTGGCAAGAAAATTGGCCTCAATTTCTTAGAGGCGCGGGCTTAACTTTACTCATCTCTATCACAGGAACCATCACAGGTTTATTGATTGGACTTCTAATTGGAGTTTTCCGTACGGCCCCAACATCAAAAAATAAAGCTCTTGCAATTTTACAAAAACTATTTGGCTGGTTCCTAAACGTCTACATCGAAATCTTCCGTGGTACACCAATGATTGTTCAATCCATGGTCATCTACTACGGTTCTGCCCAAGCCTTTGGCATTTCAATCGACAGAACAATCGCCGCTATCTTTATTGTTTCCATCAATACTGGTGCATACATGAGCGAGATCGTACGTGGAGGAATTTTCGCTGTTGATAAAGGTCAATTTGAAGCCGCTACTGCTCTTGGCATGACTCACGGACAAACCATGAGAAAAATCGTCCTACCACAGGTCATTCGCAACATTCTCCCGGCTACAGGGAATGAATTTGTCATCAATATTAAAGACACTTCCGTACTGAATGTTATTTCTGTAGTAGAGCTCTACTTCTCTGGAAATACCATAGCGACTCAAACCTACAAGTATTTCCAAACCTTCACCATCATCGCCGTTATATACTTTGTTCTGACATTTACTATAACCCGAATCCTTCGTTACGTTGAGCATCGTTTTGATACTGATAGCTACACCACCGGAGCCAATCAAATGCAGACGGGAGAATTGAAACCATGACAGAAACAATTTTAGAAATCAAACACTTGAAAAAATCCTACGGTGAAAATCAAGTCCTAAAAGACATTTCACTCACCGTACGCAAAGGGGAAGTTATTTCCATTATTGGAAGCTCCGGAAGCGGGAAATCAACCTTCCTTCGCTCTATCAACCTACTTGAAATACCTAGCGCTGGAGAAATCATTTACAAAGGTCAAAATGTCCTTGAACCAAATTATGATTTAACGCACTATCGTGAAAAATTAGGAATGGTTTTCCAATCTTTCAATCTATTTGAAAATCTAAATGTCTTAGAAAATACAATCGTTGCCCAAACAACTGTCCTCAAACGCGAACGATCTGAAGCAGAGAAGATTGCTAAAGAAAATCTCGAAAAAGTAGGCATGGGTGAACAATACTGGCAAGCTAAACCCAAACAATTGTCAGGTGGTCAAAAGCAGCGTGTCGCTATCGCTCGCGCCTTATCCATGAATCCAGATGCGATTCTCTTTGATGAACCGACCTCTGCCTTGGACCCTGAAATGGTTGGAGAAGTCTTAAAGATTATGAAAGAATTGGCTCAAGAAGGCCTAACCATGATCGTAGTTACCCATGAAATGGAATTTGCTCGAGATGTCTCGCATCGAGTTATCTTTATGGACAAAGGAGTCATTGCTGAAGAAGGTAAGCCTGAAATTATCTTTACACAGCCAAAGGAAGAACGTACAAAAGAATTCCTTCAACGCTATCTTAAATAATCTTAACAAATACTTGTTGAGTACTAACTGACTGACCAACTAAAAAACACAGAATGGCGAATATTCATTCTGTGTTTTTATTCATTTTTAAATCAAACTATTTAACTTTCAAATAACTTGCATTTTGAATATCTAATTTAAAGACAAAGCCATTCATTTTTAGACTTATTGGATAATTTCTCCAAACTTTTATCTACAAACGAACACGTAACCTTAAAAACAGTTGAAGAAAAATGTTTGTTATTGTGTAAATAAACAAAGGAGTAGGACAAACCTACTCCTTATTTATCTTCATACTTATCGTGGTTTTTATCATAAAAGTCAATCAAACTAAGAGCTGTTTCAAATGAGATATTTTTAACTTGAGCACGACCTTGAGCTAGGGCAATAATAGACATTTCGCGGGCTGTTGTCTCTTTACTGATACGGTAACCTGTTAATTTTTTTTCACGAACCCAGCCTACGACTGCTTCTACTTTTTCAAAACTTGTTTTTGCCATTTCGTTCTCCTATCTAATTATTATCGATATTTAATTCTAAAGCTTTTTAGTTGATTTGTCAATAAGAACAAGATAGTAAACGGAAATTAAATATTTCAGAATATTCTGAGAACTTTTACTTAGCTTTTAAGGCAGATAAAATTTGAGTCCTAATACTCTCAACTCCATCAGGATTTGCTGGCAGGAAGATTGTATTATTTCCCTGTTTATCTGCAAAATTATTCAGTGTATCAAGGTATTGGTTGGTCAACAAAATAGACATAATCTGTTCTTCCGTCAACTCTACATTAGCACCCTTCAACTCTTTAATAGAATCTGCCAAACCATCAACAATAGCCTTCCGTTGCTCAGCTATACCAACCCCGTGTAGACGATCTTTTTCAGCTTCAGCCTCAGCAGCAGTAACGATTTTGATCTTGTCTGCTTCAGCCAATTCTTGAGCAGCGACACGCTTTCTTTGAGCAGCATTGATTTCATTCATGGACTGCTTAACTTCTGCATCTGGTTCAACTTTTGTAATCAATGTTTTAACGATGATGTATCCATAAGTAGACATTTCTTCAGCCACTTGTTTTTGAACTTCAAGTGCGATTTCATCTTTCTTTTCAAAGAGCTCATCGAGGGTCAATTTAGGAACAGAAGAACGCAAAGCGTCTTCAATATATGACTTAATTTGTGACTCAGGACGCATCAGCTTGTAATAGGCATCTGTAACATTATTTTCATTTACTCGATACTGTGTCGCAACATTCATCGTAACAAATACATTATCTTGCGTTTTTGTTTCAACGACGATATCACTTTGTAACAAACGTAATTGAACACGCGCTGCAATTTTATCAATTCCAAAAGGAATACGGAAGTTCATACCACTTGAACTTGTCTTTTGGTAGCGACCAAAGCGTTCAATAATGGCAACGGATTGTTGTCTAACAACATAAATGGAACTTATTAGCAATAAAATAGCTAAAAAGATGACAACTAATAGAATAACAATTCCCATAATGTGCTTCTCCTTTTTGATCCAAAGGGATTTAAACTGTCCTGAAACGGCTTAAACTCTACCTTTTAAATCATGTTTTTATAGAATGTATTATAGCATAAGGCAAAAACGAGAGCAAAGAAAAATCAACAAAAAAGAAAAATATTTCAAACTTATTTGGAAGCTCTCTTCCTTTTTATAACTAAAGAGAAAAGACTTTTTTCTTCAACAAAAAATCCTGTCAGCTATTCTCTGAACTTACAGGATTAGAGGATTTAACCTATTTACTTATATATATATATGTGTGTATGTATATAACAGGGTTCAATTTCAAAAGGCTATTCATCTGACACCTTCTTTTTTAACCGAGTTCTTATAACCAACCTTTCTCTTGCCCGATTCGGACTGCTTCGGTTCGATTCTCAGCATCAAGTTTGGTCAAAATAGCTGACATGTAGTTACGAACCGTTCCATTTGAGAGGAAGAGTTTTTCAGCAATTTCTTTATTGGACAGGCCAGTCGCTGCAGCTTGTAGGACTAGCCTCTCCTGCTGGGAGAGAGGGTTCCTACTAGTCATTAACACCTCCATCAATTCCGGCGAATATTCCTTCTGTCCATCTAGAACAGTGTGAATAGTCTTCATCAAATCCGCAATACTACGCTCTTTGAGCACGTAAGCATCCACATCTGCCTTAACAGCTCGCTCAAAGTAGCCCGGTCGCTTAAAGGTTGTGACGATGATGACTTTGATATTTGGTCGATTTTCCTTGACCCATTCGAGAACATCTAGTCCAGTTTTGTTTGGCATTTCCACATCCAAAATCGCTACATCAAGAGTTTCTGATTTGAGGCAGTCAATAGCCTTCTGCCCATCCTCTGCTTGATAGACTTCTTCAACATCTGGCTGTAGCTGTAAAAGCTGAGCTAGAGCATCCCTCAGCATACTTTGATCTTCTGCTAACAAAAGTTTCATGCTTCCTTCCCTCCGTATGGTAATTCTATTCGAACTTGTGTCGGGTTCTTACCGCTAAGGATCTCGAGCCTTCCTGACATCGTAACTAATCGTTCTCGAATACTATGTAACTCTTGACCAGTTAGCTTTTGAAAACCACAGCCATCATCCTGAATATCTAAAACAATTTTGTCGTCTTTCTTCACTAAAGAAAACCAGCTCTTTTTAGCTTGGGCATGCTTAATGATATTGGTCGCCGCCTCCAGTAAGATCATACTAATCGTTGACTGCTGACTCGGTGGGATACTGGCGACATTGAGCTGGTTATCTATTTCTACCTGAATACCGCTCATCTCAAGCATAGCTCGAATGGTTACTAATTCTTCATCCAGAGTTCGCTCCTTTAGATTATTTATAATCCGTCGAACATCAGCCATAGACTTCTTACTAATCTCTTGTACTTCCTGCAGTTCTTTTTCTGCCTTGTCATAGGCTTTCATCTGCAAAAACTGCTGAGCTAGCTCCGCCTTAACACTGAGCATGGCAAAGGTATGCCCTAGACTATCATGTAAGTCTCGACCAATCCGATTGCGCTCATTTTCTGCCAGGAAAAGATTCAGTTGGGCATTTTGCTTGACCTTTTCTTCCTTGATTCGCTCCGTCATCTGAATCCGATGGAGACCAAAGGTCAAACCATCCGAAAAGAGAAAGGTTACAACAAAGAAAAGCAACTCCGCTGGACCAACATGACCCATCAAGTAATTAGTCATCACAATAATGGGCTGCAAGGCGATAAAGGTCAGAAAGCGCCAGGATTTAAAAGAAATATCATCCAGTTCGTAGATAAGCAGATTAGATAGATAAAAAATATACCAGGTAAAACCTGTATTTAGCCAGACAGAACCATAATATATGTAAGCAACTAAGAGCCACCAAGAAAAAAACTGGATAAGGCGATGGTTGCTCAACAAGACCGCATAGTAAGCAGCAACAAAAATAGCTGTCCACAGCAAGAGGAAAAGCGGGTATTCCCCGCTAATCGCTCCCGCCACCGGAAAGATGATAAAAACCAGCGCAATATGAAACATATAGTGGACTTGTTTAATTTTTTCCCACATGCTTTTATTTTACCTCAATTCGCTTTTTGAGTTGTAACACAAGAATGCTAACCAAAACTGTATAAATCAGAACAATCAAAGCTGCCTTGCCATTGAACTGATGGTGTTCTAAATAAGAAGACACAACCTGCATCAGTTGATAACTTGGTGTCAACTTACCGATTGGCTGGAGCCATTTAGGAAACATAGTCAGAGGGAACCACAAACCGCCCAAAACCGCTAAAGCCATATAAACGATATTGCCCACTACAGACATGAGCTGAGCACTTGGCAAGAGACTGACCAATACACCCATGGCAATAAAGACCACACTTCCTACCAGAAGGATCAAGGCAATAAGAAGCCAGTCCACCATTGGTAGATTAACTCCGCGAACAAAATGCCCAATTGAGAAAACTACAATGATAGAAAGCATAAAAGTCAACAGCGTACTGCAAAGTTTTGATATATAGTATTTTACCATAGAAATTGGAGAGTGCTGAATCATTTTTTGCCAGTTATTATTTTTATCAGACTGTAAAGTGCTTGGAATGCTAAAGAAGGCACTAGACATGATACTAAAAAGAGTCATAGAGAAGAGGTAGCCTCGAAGCACAGGTTCAGGCGTATCACTTCCAGACATCATTCCTGAGAAAATCAGGTAAAAGACGCTGGGCAGACCAATAGACAAGAGATAATAAGCTGCCTGCCGTTTCATCAAAATCAACTCAATCTTCATAAGACTTGCCATATTTTTCATGATTATTCTCCTATTCTTGTGTCGTTTCAAAAATACTATCCAAGAGGGTACGGTTACGTACTTCAATCTCTTCGATTGTACAGCCGTGTTCCTGAAGAACCTGCCAGACCTGTCCAGCATCTCTAGTAGCAAAAGATAAAGCCTTTTGCTTGATTTCTAAATCAGTCACATTATCCAGCTTTTCCAGCACAGACTGATAAGCCAGCGGCAAGGTAAAGTGTTTTTCCTGCTCCTCACTGCGCATGGCATAAGGCGTCGTATCCCGAATCAGCTCACCCTTGTGCAACACTAAGATCCGGTCTGCTGTATGCTCGACTTCTTCGATATAGTGAGAAGAATAAACAATGGTCACTCCCTGTTGCTTGAGCTGATCAACAATTTCCCAGAAATGCTGACGAGTGGATGTATCCATAGCTGAAGTTGGTTCGTCCAAGAACAGAATCTTAGGACGGCCAATCAGACTCAGAACAAAAGAGAAGAGACGTTTTTGGCCACCAGACAGCTTGCTGGCCAACTGATTCTTTTGCTTGTCTGTAAATTGCAGCAAGTCATCAATTTCTTGATTGGATAAACTATTTGGATAAATGGCTTGGAAGAACGTCAAGAGTTCCTTGACCTTCAAATCCTCCACCACTGTATTTTCCTGTGGTAAAATCGCTACCGACTGCTTTAGTTGGCTATCAGTTGGTTTGAGTCCCTGAATCCTTGCCTCACCTGCTGTCAGAAACTTATCGCCCAGCAAACAATCCATGAGAGTCGTTTTCCCTGCTCCGTTGGGACCAATCAAGGCCACACAGTCACCTTGAGAGATCTCAAACGAAATATCCTTTAAAATCTCCTTACCATGAATGCTTTTTGAAAGCTTCTTTACTTCAATCAGTTCCATTTTGCTCCTCCTTTGATTCGATAAAGCGCATGTGCATCTTTCCTTTATTTTTCCAAAACCGGAAGAAGAAAGACCAAATGCTTTTTGAATTCTTACAGCAACCTTTTATCATGTTGTTAACTATATTATAAGGGAAAGAAATTTTTCCTACTAGTTGATTTTGTCACCGTCTGACATGACAAATGTCATAACAAAAAAGACCGGAAATTTTCCGATCTTCTTTTTTAAGTATAAATTAGCAAGAAAGATTATTCTACACTAAAGAGGTATGGATAAACCGGTTGATTTCCTTGATGGATTTCAACTTCTACATCTTCATATTTTTCCATTAAATCTTGAGCTAGGTTATTGGCCAAGTCTTCATCCCCTTCTTCACCAATGTAGATTGTAACAATTTCACTGTCCTCATCTAGCATCTTTTCAAAGGTTTGAGTCAAGGTCGCAAACATATCTGGATTAGATACGACAATTTTTCCATCAACCATTCCTAGATTGTCATTTTCATGAATCTCAAGTCCATCAATCGTTGTATCACGGACAGCAGTCGTCACACTACCACTAATAACATCTGACAGAGAAGCTGTCATCCGATCATGGTTTTCTTCAATTGATTTACTTTCGTCAAAGGCAAGCAAGCTTGTCAGACCTTGCGGAATTGTACGCGTTTCGATGACAGCCGCTGGTTGCTCCAAGACTTCTGCTGCTGATTGGGCAGCCATGAAGATATTCTTATTATTTGGCAAGATAATGATATTGCGAGCATTGACCTGCTCAACAGCCTTAATGAAATCTTCTGTCGACGGGTTCATCGTTTGACCGCCAGATATAATGTAGTCAACACCTTGAGCTTTAAAGATTTCTGCCAACCCATCTCCCGCCACAACGGCAATGATAGCATATTCTTTTTCTTGAGCTGGTTTTGATGCATTTTCTTCTTTTTCAACTTGAGCTTCATGCTGGTTCCGCATGTTATCCACTTTCACCTTGACTAGGCTACCATACTTAAGTCCTTCTTGCATGACAAGGCCCGGATCTTCTGTATGAACATGGACTTTTACAATTTCATCATCATTAACGACCAACAAAGAATCCCCAAGCTCGTTTAGGTAGTTGCGGAATTCATCATAGTCAAAGTCTTTCACATAAGTTGGCCCTTGCTTCAAAGCAACCATAATTTCTGTACAATAGCCAAACTTAATGTCTTCGGTCGCAACATGACCTGCAACAGACTTGTGGTGCTCTGCATTGATCATTTCACTCATAGTAGCAGGAGTTGCCTGGAAGTCTTCAGAGGCAATGTACTCACCTGTCAAAGCAGATAAGAAACCTTCATAAATGAAGACCAAGCCTTGACCACCTGAATCCACGACACCAACTTCTTTTAAAACTGGTAACATATCTGGTGTTTTAGCCAAAGCAGTTTTAGCACCTTCAAGCGCTGCCTTCATAACCTCAACAGCATCATCTGATTCTTCTGCTTTTTTCTTGGCTCCGATTGCTGCACCACGAGAAACTGTCAAAATAGTTCCTTCAACTGGCTTCATGACAGCCTTGTATGCAACTTCTACACCTGACTGAAAAGCATGCGCCAAATCATGTCCGTCTAATTCCTCTTTTTCTTTCACACTTTGTGAAAAACCACGGAAGAGTTGAGAAGTAATAACCCCAGAGTTACCACGAGCACCCATCAAGAGGCCTTTGGCAAAAATACTAGCTACTTCACCCACTGTAGAAGCTGACTTGCTAGAAACTTCCTTTGCACCATTTTCAATAGTCATTCCCATATTGGTCCCTGTGTCACCATCTGGAACAGGAAAGACATTTAAAGAATTCACATATTCGGCTTGTTTATTCAGACGAGTTGATGCTGCCTGCACCATTTCTTGAAATAAACTAGTTGTAATATTTGTCACGATTATTCTCCTACGACCTTGATATTTTGAATATAGACATTCACCGTTTGTGCTGTGATGCCTAGTTGATTTTCTAAGCTAAATTTCACGCGCTCCTGAATGTTTTTTGAAACTTCACTAATCTTTGTTCCGTAACTAAGTACTGCAAAAACATCAACTGCAATGCTTCCTTCTTCTGTGGTTCTTACAACAACACCTTTTGAGTAATTCTCTTTACCTAAAAGAGCTTGGAAGTTGTCTTTAATTGCATTTTTGCTAGCCATACCTACTACACCAAAAATCTCAGTCGCTGCTCCGCCAACAATTGTTGCAATGACGTCATCAGTCAGCTCGATTTGGCCATCTTTTGTATTGATTTTTACAGTCATGACATGTACCTCGATAGTTTTTATAGTTTATTTTACCATATTTTAGACAGGCTGTAAAAGAGAAGGGCGGGAATAACTTAGAAAATCAACAATTAACATAGCAAAATACATCCAAACTTTTCTCTTTTACAATTCCAAAGAAAAAGAGCCTGATAGGCTCCTTTACCTTATTAATTAAACGCGTTCAACTTTACCTGATTTAAGGGCACGAGCTGAGGCCCAAACTTTTTTAGGTTTACCGTCGATCAAAACAGTAACTTTTTGAAGATTTGGTTTAACAGCGCGTTTTGTTTGGTTCATCGCGTGAGAGCGGTTGTTTCCTGATACAGTCTTACGACCAGTAAAGTAACATACTTTAGCCATTATCGTGTTTCCTCCTATTAGATCTAATATTACGGATGTGCTAGCACCACATACCTTCCTATATTACCAAAAAACTTGACGTTTGACAAGTACATTCTCCAAACTTTCGAAATTAATCCGTTTTCTTAAATATATATAATCTTTAATGAGCCGAAAGCAACGTCACCTCTGACATACAAAGTCTTTTCTTTCTCGTTGACATTGCGAGGATTAGTAACAGAACCAAAGGCATTATCTACTTCAATTTCTACTCGCCACTTACTTGGAACATACAGAGCCACGTTACCAAAAGATAAGTCTACCTCGAAGGTTGCGGACTCTCCCAAAATAGTCGCATTATCAAAATATACAGAAGCACTGCCAAAAGAACAATCTATTTTTTCATATGTGAAATTCTCTGAATGAATATAGCGTGTCCCAGTTCCAAATGCTATTTCGCCTTCTTTAGTAGACAAGGCTTTTTCCTTCCAAAAACGGCTAGAGGGCCAAATCGTCTTAGGTTTTAGAATTAAGCTTAAACCAATACAAGCTAAAACACTAGCAGCAAACAAGGTACCACTAGAAATTTGCAAGAAGTGGTAATGACTATTTGCAATGACTAAAGCAATGTACCCAAATATAAAGCCAGCAGCCATATTTCGCTTCAAAAAGTTCTCAATTGAAAAATAAGCAAAGCCGGCAATCACTGCAAGAGTCCAAATATTAATATTCAAATAAGGAAATCCAAACTGCCCTTGGAATAAAACCAATGCTGCTAGTCCAAGGAAGAGAATTCCAATCAATGTTTTTTTCATAATATTTACCTCGTTTCGTTTAACTTTTCTTTTAAAATTTGATAATAGTGTCGGGAAACGTGCACTTGTTTATGTGTGTCATAAAATTGAATAGTGCTGGTTCCCGAAAATGATTTATCCAAAGCGTAAATAGCCTTGGTATTGGCAATAGTAGACTTTGAAATGCGACAGAAATATACCGGAAGTCTCTCTTCTAATTCGTATAGCTTCAGTTTGACTTCATAAGCATCATCCCTGCTATGAGCATAAATTTTGGTAGCATCCGTCTCAAAAAATAAAATATTCTTCAAATCAACAAAATATTCACTTGTATCCTTATAGAAAGCTACCGGTTGACGGTTGGCTTGTTCAAGTGCTGCTTGAATCCGAGCCACCTCTTCACCATATTGAGCCGTTCGGATAACGACTTCAGTTTCTGCCATATCTGTATCAAGCTCAATCCTAATCTTCATAGCCACTCCTTTCCTTGCTTCTGACTTCATTATAGCAATTTTCAAAAAAGAAACAAGGTATTTTCAGTAAGTGGTTATTTTTGACAACTAAGTGGTTACTTACTCTCCTCAAAAAACTGTTAAGCAAACTTGATTTTTCAGCCAAGGCTCTATACTAAATTCGTTTAACATAAAAGCACGACTTACATTTATTGAATATCTGTCTTATTTTATGATCAAACGGATTTGAAAACTTTTTTCCTTCTGATATAATAGTTCCTCAGGAGGTACTATATGTCTAAACAAAAAATTAATCGCTTTGTCGGATCTATTGGAGCTTTTATTGGGATTCTTGTCTTTATTGCATATATTCCACAAATTATCGCTAACTTGCAAGGAGAAAAAGCTCAACCATTCCAACCACTATTCGCAGCAGTTTCTTGTTTAATTTGGGTAATCTATGGTTGGACCAAAGAACCTAAAAAAGACTGGATCCTTATCATTCCCAATGCGGCAGGAGTGATATTAGGCGGTCTAACTTTTCTTACTTCTTTATAAGAATTATATAAACAAAACCAGCAACCCATGAAAAAGTTGCTGGTTTTCTTTCTGCCGATTGCAAGCATTCTAGTTGTTTGGACGAACTAAACTCAACAATAATATGCCGAATTTAAAGCTAATTTAACTAAATTAGATTTCATATACAAATAGACTAAAATTCAATTTGGTACAAATTTGGTACAAATAAAACTTTTCGTAAAACCTGGTTTGGAAAGTATGAGTTTTAATTGGATTAAAAACAGCGTAATATCAAGGCTTTTCAGAATGATATCTACTGATTAATTTCATAAAATTTGAATCAATATTTTTTAAATAGGGGAATAGTTTAGTTCTGTAAGTATTAAAATAATACACCTACAAAGCTTATTATATCAGATTTCCCCGTTTTAGAAAAATAAATAGAGATTAAAACAATATCTAGATTTTCCAAAAATTCTTTGTCAAAACTCATGAAAAGGAATTCAACCATCCATATCATCTAAGGAGGATAGTCAAGACAACGGTATGAAACATACTAAGATTAGTAGTGAAGAAATCTCCGACGCGAGAGAGTACTCACTACTTTTTCTTTATGTTAAAGTAGTGGTGTCTTGTAAAGTCGTAGTGCTCTATGGCGCTAGACGTCGTTTGACAAACTGGCAAGACACCTTGTTTTAGGTGGAGTTTGATCAAAGTATGTGGGACGCTAAACGTCGCGTATTGAAAATAAAATCATTAAAACATGGAATTATTCAAGACAAAAGAGGTAATGTCATGCGTGCAGTATTTGGAATTGATGTCAGTAAAACAAGTTCTGAGGTGGCCATTTTAGTCAACGGTGAGAAGGTTCATGGCTACACCATACTCAATGATGCCATTGGATTCAATCGCCTGTTGGGGGACTTGAAAACTGTTCATAACCCTAAGATTATATTTGAGGCTACAGGCGTCTATTCTCGACGTCTTCAAGCCTTTCTTGAGGAATATAGTTACGCTTACACACGGCTAAATCCACTGGAAGCTAAGAAGCAATTGGACAGTCTGCGAGTTCGTAAAACAGATAAAATTGACGCTGAAAAGTTGGCTAAATCTCAGCTTGTGCACAATCGTAAACCAACTTACGTGCAGGAAGAAGTTTATCAACACCTGCGTGATTTAAGCCGTTTCTATCAAAATATGACAGAAGATCTTGTTCGAACTAAAAACCGTCTACACAAGGTCCTACAAGTCACATTTCCTGAATTGGAAAATCTATTATCCACACCTACTGAAGAGCAATATTGGAACTTAGTGATGGCTTTTCCGTGCAAAGAGTTTGTATTAAGCCTATCTCAAAGTAACTTGTGTGAGATTATCCGTCAATCTACCTCCAAACGCATCTCTGAAAAGCGTATTGCTTACCTGACTGATAAACTTATAAAACTCGCTAAACAATCTTTTTGTGCGGTCAAGAAAACCTCTCCAATGCTTGAAGAGGTTCGTTACTATGCTCAAGAATTGCTTCGTCTTTCTGAACGCAGACAAGTTGTCTTAAACGACATGGTAGCTCTAGCTCAGCCTTTACCAGAGTATGACATCTTACGGTCAATTCCTGGCATCGCAGAAACCACAGCGACATCTATCATTGGCGAATTGGGAGATATTCGTCGCTTTCAGTCTACCAATCAAATCAACGCTTTTATTGGCATTGACCTGAGACACTATGAATCTGGGAACTTTCTCGCCAAGGAACACATCACTAAACAAGGTAATCCCTATGCCAAAAAAATCTTATTCAAGTGCATTCACAACATAGCTTCAGCTAGTCATACCAATCCCTGCCATATCGCTGACTTTTATGAGAAACGAAAAAGACAATCGACAATAGCTTCAACTAAGCCACATACGATTGCCTCTATACATCGTCTCATTCGAACAATGTATTACTTCATAACGCATAACAAACTTTACGATTACTCTTTGACCCAAAATCGATAAGGCTGTCTATGCCGTATTATTGTAACCCCTTGTTTCAAAAAATACCAGATGAGGTGTTTTTTTAGCATGCCCATTTATAGATTAAAAAGTGTTAAAAATAAGACAGTAACCTCAGAATAGATACTGTCTTATCTCTTTTTTTACTTAAAGCCTTGATAGACTTGACAAATGGTAGAAAAGAGCCTAAAAAAGTAAACCAGTCTCATACGAAACTGGTTTATGATATATCCTTATTAAATCTCTACACTTTTTATTTGCTGATCATTAATTGTATAACAATTACGATAGTTCTTTGCTTTTTTCATGTTTTTCACTATAAATGAGATTAAATAAATCCCTTTTTAAGCTGTCTAACTGCTAAGGTATAGAAGACAAAAATATAAGCACCATTGACAACTAAGAAAAGGATAAATTCAGATAAGGTAAAAGGGACTAAGGAACGAGCTCGATCACCAACAGCAATCTGAGCATAAGGGAAAATTCTAAAAAGACCTTGTCCAATAAAGAGGGTCATAAGCCCTGCTATAGCCAAAATAGCTGATATAAGAATAGGCACTGCGAAATTTTTTAAGCGAATACTAAGAAAAATTTGAATGGTGACAATAGTAATGGTTGCTAGCCAACCTGTGATAGACCAAAGCAAAAAGTCCAGTAGATAATTTGCAAAAGGTACCTTCAAAACCAAAGCGCTGATAATATAAAAGAGGAGAGCTATCAGTTGACTAATAGCCATGACTAGTGACAAGCTGGTGATTTTTGATAAAACGATACGATTGGCTTTAACTGGAATACTTAATAAGCGCTGCCAGTTTTTATTATTTTCCTCGAATTGACAACTGATGGAACAGATAATCCCGATCAGAATAGGAGTAAATATCTGCGAGGAATAGAAAACTGTTTGTCCCCAAAGGACGTGAGCTTGTGTACCATCTAGGAGCACCTTTCGATTGAGAGCGTAAATCATTGCTCCCAATAAGGACCCAACAAGGTTAAAGAAGATTAGCGTTATCGGAATAGCACTTTTTTTGATTTTTTTAAATTCAAAAATAATCATAATAGATCCGCCTTTCCAATGAGTTTTTTACTGGCAAAGATGCTTAAAAAAATGATAAGCAATAATACGACTAATTTAAAGGGATAAGCATTATCGTATTGAAAAAGATAAGTGTTAGTTCCAGCCACCCGTTTAGCGATTCCCATCATAGAGAAATATTGCCAAGGAATGAAAATACGAATAGGAACTGGTAACGCACCGATACCTATAAATGACAGGAAGGAACCAATTAAGCCTGTTACTACTGTCACACTTGGCTTTGGATAGATAAAAGCTAAGCAAAGATGTAAACAAGACAGAAAGAGACAAACCAAAAAAGTTGTGAACAAAAAGAGACTCAATGAAACAGGTGTCACACTGACCTGCATGCCTTGAATAATAAATTTCAGAAAAAGCGTTTGAATCAAACTGACAACAAAGGCAAAAATAGCCATCACAGTCAATTTAGCTTTAAAAAGTTGCCAAGGACTTTCGTTACTGGTTTGCAAGAGTTTAAAAGTTTTGCCTAGATGTTCCAATTCCAGTAGTCTAGACGCTAAAACTGCAATGAAAAGTGGCAAAATAAAATCATTCAAGTAAGTCATGGTATAAATGGCATTATAGGCCTCATGTGTTTTAGGTAATTCATATTTGATAACAACGCTACTCCAAATCAAGCCCACTGCTACAATAGCAATCAAGGATAGCAAGAAAGACCGTCTTTTTAGTTTGATAAATTCTAATTGTAAATTTAGCATTACAAAACACTTCCTTCCCGTCCTGTCATATCAAGGAAAACATCTTCCAGCGATCGACGAATCATACGAACTTGATAAATATCAACATTATTTTCAACTAAGAGTCGAATAGCAGTAGCTATATTAACTTTATTGTTATCGTTGATAATCAATTTTGGGTCATCATCCAAATTAAAACCATTGAACATTAGTATTCTTTTAGCAGTTACATCATCACTGGTCTCAAACAGATATTTTTCATCTTCTTCAAGGTCAGATAGGTGGCCTTCAAAAAGTAATTGACCATGATTGATAATGCCAACAGTTGTAGCCATCTGTTCAATTTCTGAAAGAATATGGCTAGAAACGATGATAGTCATATCGTATTTTTGTGGTAAAGACTTGATAAGCTCACGAATTTCTTGAATACCGGCAGGGTCTAAACCATTAGTTGGCTCATCCAAAATCAGTAATTTAGGAAATTTAACAATAGCTAACGCAATTCCTAAACGTTGTTTCATGCCTAGTGAATAGTTTTTAACTAGCTTGTCTTTTTGATCGAAAAGTCTGACAATCTTTAAGACTTCATCAATATTTCTTTTTGGTAATTTAAGCAATTTTTGGATAATTTCAAGATTTTCATAACCGGTCAGATTAGCATAGTAAGAGGGCTCTTCAATGAGGGAACCTACATTTGAGAGGAGTGATATTTGATTGCTATTAAAGGTTTTTCCAAAGAGCTTAATGGAACCGTGGCTTGGTTGCAACAATCCTAAAAGCATTTTCATAGCAGTACTCTTACCAGCACCATTTGGTCCCAAAAAACCATAAATTTCATTTTTTCTAATATGAATAGAGAGCTGATTAACGGCTACTTCACCTGAAAAATCCTTACTTAATTGGTTGGTTTCAACGATATAATTGTTCATTTGTTTTCTCCTTTAAAAATCTTAGAGTGATGTTATATCCTTTCGCTATTTTCATTATAATGAACCTCCTTTATTTTAACCTGTTCATTACCTTAATTCTTCCTTAATTTTTACTTTAAAGTCCTTGACCAAGGAAGCAATGTGTTATACTAGTCTTGTTGAGGTAATAGTATGAATTATAAAGAAAAGAAGATCTTAATTTTAGACGATAACCCAGAAATTTTAGAAATAGTGCAAGAATCATTGAGCATTGCTGGGTTTAGCAATCTAACAAGTGTACAATCACAAAAAGAAGCTTTGGAGCAATTTGAAGAAAAATCTTTTGATTTAGTTATTTTAGACATTATGCTGCCTGAAGGATCAGGATTTGAAGTTTTAAAGGGCATCCGTAAGACTTCAATGGTTCCTGTTTTGTTTTTGTCAGCAATCTCCG
Source organism: Streptococcus sp. 2_1_36FAA (assembly GCF_000161955.2). Taxonomy (NCBI): domain Bacteria; kingdom Bacillati; phylum Bacillota; class Bacilli; order Lactobacillales; family Streptococcaceae; genus Streptococcus; species Streptococcus sp. 2_1_36FAA. Next base: position 313,601 of record NZ_KI391975.1, on the reverse strand, counting down.
ATATAGAAAAACAATATCAGGGCTTTGAGTTAGGGGCAGATGACTATATTATCAAGCCTTTCCGTCCAAGAGATTTGGAGTTGCGTATTCTTTCCATCCTAAAAAGAGCCTATCCCGAAAAGGAAGATACCCTTGTTTTACCTGCTTGCCAGGTATATTTTAGCCAAGCCTTGATTACCAAAGGAAAACTAGAGATTCAGCTGACAGCTAAGGAATACAGTATTCTTAAGGTCTTATATGATAACAAGAATCGCATTGTCACTTTTGACCAACTCTTAGAAAAGGTCTGGGGATTACAATACCAAGGCTATGATAATACCCTAATGGCTCATATTCGTAAGATTCGACAAAAGATTGAAGCCAATCCTTCTAAACCAGAAAGCTTAATAACGGTTAAAGGTTTGGGTTACAAACTAAAGGTGAATTAAATGGATACCGTTAAATTTTTTACTAAGTTATTAACCAGGTATGTTCTATTAATCTTGGCTTTAATCATAGGACTTGTTTTTGTTTATGGTTTGGTTTTCTCAGCCTATTTTAGTTTCTATGGAAAGGAAAAACCGGAACTACTTTACACTAAAATCGCTCAATCGAGTCAAGAGAATAATTTCAATTTTGATAAAAGCAGCAAAATTGAAATGGATAAACAAAATACTTGGGCTATGGTACTGAATCAAGATGGCAATATTGTCCAATCTTATCATTTACCTAAAGGACTCAAAAGGCATTATACGAATGCTGATATGGTTAAATTTTCACGTTGGTATTTAGAAGATTACCCTGTTTTCTCCTATGTACGTGGTCAGCAAATTTTAGTTTTGGGCTATCCTAAAAAGCATTCCTTAGCAAAATTTAATTTCTATGCTAATACGCAATTTATTAGGAATTTTCTCAGTTTGGGACTTGTTTTCTTGGGTATTATTCTTTTACTTATTTTTATTCTTTTGAGCCGATCAAAGTTGCGTATTAAAAAGGAGATGGAGCCGATTATTACTGCTGTCACTTCTTTATCTCAAGGTCAAAATATCGTTCTTAAAGAAAAGGGAAATTTCTCTGAAATTAAGACGGCTCTCAATGAAACATCTCATATTTTGGAAGAAAGCAACACGATGAAAGAGCAATGGATTAGAGGGGTCAGTCATGATTTACGCAATCCTCTTATGCTCATATCAGGTTATAACAGTCAGTTAGAGCAGCAATATGGCAAAGGAAAGCAGACAGAGGAAATTGAAAATCAGATTCAAACTATGAAAGAAATGATTTCTAATCTCAATATGAGCTACTTATTGGATAACCAAAAGCGTCACTCCGAATTTTCCAATCTTGATTTGGTTGCTGTCCTACGAACAGTAATTGCCGATATATTGAATAATTATGAAACAATTACACTTCATTTTGATTTGCCTGCCGAGACAGTGTTGGTAAAAGGAGAGGTAACTTTATTAGCAAGAGCTTTTAGAAATCTCTTGCTTAATAGTATTATGCACAGCGGCTCTAACCAGATTGATCTGACTTATCAATTATCTGATAATAAAGTGCTCATCGTCATTGCGGATCAAGGAGATATTACAGCTCAAAAAATTACTGAGCTAAATCAAAAATCAACTAATTATGAATCACATGGTATGGGAACAGTTATCACCAAACAAATTGTTAAATTACATCAAGGTGAAATTGTTTTTTTGGACAATCATCCAGGCTTAAAAGTCACCATTTCTTTACCTTTAGTAGCTGAAGCGATGTTGTGAATGCACTTGAACGAGATTTTTCTGGCATAGGGATTCCCTCGTTTAGTGATGTGTTCCTTGGCGAGAAAGTTCCCAGATTCATAGTGTCTCAGGTCAATGCCAATAAAAGCGTTGATTTGATTGGTAGACTGAAAGCGACGAATATCTCCCAATTCGCCAATGATAGATGTCGCTGTGGTTTCTGCGATGCCAGGAATCGAGCGTAAGATGTCATACTCTGGTAAAGGCTGAGCTAGAGCTACCATGTCGTTTAAGATAACTTGTCTGCGTTCAGAAAGACGAAGCAATTCTTGACCGCACAAAAAGATTGTTTAGCGAGTTTTATAAGTTTATCAGCCTGCTCTGGCTTATCCGCTTTATCCTTTTAGGGCATTAGAAAACGAGACTTTGATGTATGCAAAGTCTCGTTTTTTGATATTCTTTAATTTAAGTCTAATACCTGATTGATAAAGTTTATACACAATTTTTTCCAAATTGCTAACTCTTTATAGTCTGAAAATTCTGTCTGTGTATTTTGATTAATGACAGATAAACCGTGTTCTCCCATCGCAAACATGTGCAATTCATATAAAACAGCATTATCTTTTAGTTTTTTTGCATAGTCCAAGAGAGCATTGTTATAGATGCAGTCGTCATTTTGCATACCCCAAATGAAAGTGGGAACGGTATCTGCGGAAATATGTTCTATCGGGCTGTGTTCTTGCAGATTTTCTCTGATTAGCTCTTTGCCCACGACCGTTTTCAGAGCCCCAGTTAAAAAGTCTAGCTTGGGCATGGGAGATAATTTTGTTGGCCGCTGATTATCTGGATCCGCCACAACACTATCATATTGATAGCTGAAGTCTAATAAGGGATAAGATAAAATTACTAAAGTTGGTCTTATTTTTTCCTTTGGATAGTTAAAATAGTCTTGCAAAATAGACTCATTCCAGCGATTAGCCAAGGAAGCGCAGTGAGTAGCACCTGCAGAAAAGCCAATAAGAATAATTTTATCTGGATCAATATTCCATTGCTGCGCTTTTTCTCTTGTTACTAACAGCATTTTCGCTAGATCATAAAGGGGAGTCGGGTAGCTACTATCTTTGCCAACTGTATAATCAAGCGTGATAGCTTGAAAGCCTTTATTAAGAAAATAAAGCGCTACTGGTTCCTTCTCCCGGTCTGTTATTTTAAAGAAACCGCCCCCACCGCAGATAATCGCAGCTGGGCGTGGATTATGATTCTTAATATCTGGCGTTTCCTCCACTAAGTAGGCTGTATAAGTAACCGAGCTTTTATCAGCTCCTGACCAAAGTTCATATGTGTTAATTTTCATGAGAATTCTCCTTTAACTAAGATACAAAAGGGCGTAAAGAAAACCAAATAAAAATAGGAGAGTGACGGAGAGTCTGCAAAGACTCAAGGAGCTCTGTCTTTTTTACTAGGTTTTTAGCCCGTGTTCAATCACAAGATACAAAGGGCGTAAAAAGCGACTAGAATTTTAGGCAAGTGATGCTAAAGCACCTAATAAACTGTGCAAGGGAAAGGGGTCTTGGCATAGCCAACAAGTCTTACTCCCACCCACTGAGCTATTGGGATAGGTGGCACATCATAATATGATTTCTTTTTCCCGAGCTTTTGATATCCTCAGTTGCTACGGTACTAAGACAATTTTTCGCTTTTCTTTTTTATTATCCAGTAATCGGTGGGCCTCTGCTGCCTCGTCAAATGATTTAATAACAATATCATCTTCTAAAAGCAAGTTGTCCTTAAAGGCTTTATTCAAAAGTCTTCCTGCCATTTGCAACTGACTTAAACTGGCCTGACTGATAACAAAACCTTTGATTTGCTGACAGTTCATATAGAGTTGCTGGGCATCAAAGGCACTCATCCGAGGAGCTGTTATGAGGGTTATGACACCCTTTAAAGCCAGTAAATCAATATTAGTCTGTAAAGCTATCTCCCCAGAAGTGTCAATAATATGATCAAAACCTGTTGAAAATTGCTCTGTCAGCTTCTGAAAAAGCCTGTCATCATGGTAATCAAAGCAGGCAGAACTCCCACTTTCCCGCAATTTTGAAAAGTCCTTACAATTCGAGGTAGTAACAACCTTTGCACCTGCTTCATGGGCAAGACAAAGCAGTTTGCTGCCTACATGGCCTGCTGCCCCTTCAATTAATAAGGTTTGACCTCTTGCCAGCTGCATAACATCCTGCAAAACGATGGCCGCAGTCGCAGCAGAGTGAACAGCTCCAATGAGTCTTACTGGATCGGCTCCTTCAGGAACTGAGAAAAGCCTTTCTGCCGGGATTAAAGCATACTCACTAGTAACTCCCTGCCTGCCATCATAACCCATACTATTGGTCCAGACTAAATCACCATCGGCAAATTGGCTAACGTCATCACCAACGCTGACCACCTCGCCAACAGCATCCCGACCGAGAATATAAGGTTGAGGCAACTGGGTCTGATAGAGTCCCGAGCGAATAAAGGTATCAACATAATTGACCGAAACTGCCAAAACTTTGATGAGAACTGTTTTAGGTATCACCTCTGGGACAGGCAAATCACCAATTTGGATGACTGAAGGGTCTCCCTGCTCATAAACGTAAACTGCTTTCATTTCTACTCCTTTCTCTCAACATATTTTGAGATACTAATAAAATAAATTAATCTCATTAAGAAGCCTGCAAACCATCCAAAAGGGGCTGCTAACCAGATACCGTTAAAACCTAGTTCTGTATGGGATAAGCAGACAGCTAACGGAACCTGCAACAGACAAAAGGTAGTGACAGAAGCAATTAATGGCAATAGGGATTTCCCATATCCCAGTAATAGACCATTCAACACCTGCATAGCGCCAAAAACAAAGTAAAAAATAGATACAATTCGTAAATAGCCTTTTCCAATCTGAACAATTGCCTTCTGATGATTAAAAATAGCAATAAAATGAGGAGCAAAACTGTAAATAAGTGCAGAAATAGCAATCGAAAGCCCCAAACTTATTATTAAAGCGCTCTTACCACCTTTTGCAATCCGCTTTTGTTCACCTGCTCCTTTATTTTGAGCTGTAAAATTCATAAGAGCCTGACCTAAATTAATAGCAGGCATTTCTACAAAAGCATCCACTTTGGAAGCGGCAGTATAAGCAGCAATCGCATTTGCTCCAAAACCATTAACTAAAAATTGGATAACCAAAAAACCTAAACTGATAAAAATTTGCTGTAACATGGCAGGAAGCCCGATAGCCAAAGAAGTTTTTAAAATATTGACTTTCCACCTTAAATGACGAAGATTAGGAGCTAATTTAGGATAATACCTATACATATAGCACAAACAGACCACAAAGGAAAATCCCTGTGCAAGTACAGTCGCTAGAGCAGCGCCGATAACACCGTAAGTAAAAATTTTTATAAAAATAACGTCTAACAAAACATTTAGAAAAACTGAACTAATCAAAATAAAAGTCGGTGTTTTAGAATCCCCCAAACCTCTTAAAACATTGGCTAGAGTATTATAAGCAAAAAGGAAGGGCAAACCTAACAAAATAGTCTGTAAATAAGCATTTGCATCGGATAACAAACCAGCTGGAACATTTAAGTGCTCTAAAAAAACAGGAGAGTAAAGTAGGCCAAAGATCATTAAAAAGAAAGAAAACAAGCAGATAAAAATAAGGTTTGTGTCAACGACCTCTTTCATATTTTGATTTCTTTTAGCGCCATAAAGTTGGGAAATAATAACACTTGCACCAATAGACATCCCTGTAGATACTGAGACTGTCAGCGCCACTATTTGAGTACTAGAACCGACAGCTGCAAGTTTTTCAGCCCCTAAAAAATTACCAACGATAGCAGTATCTGTAACATTATAAAGCTGCTCAAATAAGTTTCCTAAGAAAATAGGGAGAGCAAAAACAAAAAGCCCTTTTAATTCACTTCCCTTTGTTAGGTCAGTCATTTTAAACTCCTTTAAAAATGATATAATAAAGCATACAATCCATACAATTATTATAAAGGAAAACTCTTTGACGAGGACCGATAAGATTGTATGACAGACAATTTAAGGAGAGCCTATGTCTATTAATTCGTTTGAAAATTACCCTATGACTTGGAAGCCTGACAGAAATTTACTAAAAACACCCCTGTATTTTCATTTAGCCCAACTCTTGGAACAAGACATCAGGGCAGGACGCTTACCTTTTGGAACTCAGCTTCCGCCACAGCGAGAATTGGCAGATTTTTTGGACATTAATTTAAGCACTGTCACAAGAGCATTTAAAATTTGCATGCAAAAGGGGCTCATTCATGCCGTAATTGGCAAGGGGACTTTTGTCTCATCTCAGCCTCCTCTTCCTTTATCAGCCTTTAAAAAGGACGAGACTTGTATCCGTCTCAGTGTCTTATGCTCCTATTATCAACTGAATCATATCGTATCCGATGTATCTAGAAAATTGATGCAGAGCCAATCAGTTGATCAGCTGTTTGAATTTGATGCCGGTCAAACGGAACAGGAGCAAAAGCAAAAAATTACTGCTCAAAACTGGCTGCAAAAATTTCAAGTTCAAACTTCTGTTGACAATATCTTGCTGGCTGATGGCACCCAGAACGCTTTAGTCATCGCATTTTTGACTCTCTTTAAAGCTGGCGATAAAATTGGAGTAGACACTTTTACCTATACAAATTTTATAGCTCTTGCTAATCAATTCCAGATTGAGCTGGTGCCTTTAAAAAGTGACAAAGAAGGAATACTCATTCAAGATTTAGTAAAAACACTCAAACAGCAGAAACTCAAGGCCCTTTATTTGGTTCCGACCTCTAATAATCCAACCGCTGTCAGCCTGTCCATGAAGCGCCGAAAACAGTTAGCAGAGCTTATTGTCAAAAAACAGCTGCTGCTGATAGAAGATGATACCTATGCTTTTATAAATGCTAAAGATACACCACCTTTTGTTCAGCTCATTCCCCAACATACGATTTACATTCATGGACTGTCTAAGTCTCTATTTTCCGGTCTGCGTGTGGCGTATATGGTTGTTCCTAATCATTTGCAGCCTCAATTTACAAAAACTGCTGACACTCTTAACACTCATATCCCCTTGCTTAATGCTAATATCGTCAGCGAGCTAATTGTCAGCGGTAAAGCCGATGAGGTTATTGAAAGAAAAAAAGCATTAGCTCAAGAACGCAATGCTTTGTACCGTCAGTATTTTCCAAAATCAGCTGCTGCCAATCCTTACGTTTTATTTCAATGGCTGCCTTTGCCTGAGCACATAAATGGGTATGACTTTGAAGAATTGGCCAAGAAAAACGGTGTGGAAATTTTATGTGCAGAACGCTTTCTGGTAGGAGGAGCAACAGAACAATCATTTCTTCGTGTAGCCACCTGTTCACCAGATACAACAGAAGAGTTAGAACAAGGCCTTAAGTTACTAAAAAAGCTGCTGCCTCTTGCATAGTATAAGAATCCCAAAATGCTCCTTAAGTTTTCTTTAAAAAGAGAAATTTTTTATTGACCTTCACATGATGTCAAGCTGTAAAATAGACGAAACAACAGGAGGAAGACTTATGAAAATTGGGGAAGTCTCAGATTTAACAAATATCAGCATGAGATCACTGCGCTATCATGAAGAAAATAACATAAATAATTATCTTGTATTACTAGAAATTTGCTAATATATACATAGCTTCCTTTTCCTGTACCGAGATTTTCTTCATCATTTCTGAAGCTTCTAAAATATAATATCTGTCTTTAGTATCAGATATTTTTTTGAATATAGCAATAATCGTCTCCCAATTCTTGGCAATCTCTATAAAATCCAAATAAGCTGTTTTAATATTGTAATTATTTGTTATAGTATATGCCTCTTCTAGAAAATCGCGATATAAATTTCTAAATATTGCACCACCTGTTCCTGCCCTTTCCATTAACATGGCAGTCATCTTAAAATCTTCTTCAATACTCTTTGAATTATTAAACCATTTGAGGATTTCATCACTTGTTTTATAAATACCTTTATATGCTAAGTTCTTTATTGCTGGATTTAAGTAGGTTACTGCATTGCTATGAATTGCTTTCATGATAGCTTCCTTTAAGGGTATTAGTTCTTTTCCCTTTTCAATTGTATAAAACAAATTCTTAGACGACATAGAACCTTTTTCACTCCGTGCCTGCTCTAAACTTTTTAGAGAAGTTATCACTTCACCTCCTTGTTGGGCAGTATCTACTAAAAAAGCATCTTTGTCATCATATCCAATTATAGCAACATAGTGCCCTGCAAAATGGATTGGATTAGTAAAATATTCCAAGTGGTAGCAATCTAATTTTAGACCAACCGCCTTACCTCTATCTAATAATCCTTTGACAGATTTCCATGCTTTATCCTTTGAAGAAGTTTCTTTTACCTCAAGTTTTAATCCTAAATTTTTTGCTATATTTTGTGTCAGTAAATCAGGTTTAATTCTCCCACCTATGAATGGCATATTCATGGTTTTCATATTCCATAGAACAAATCCCAGACCTTCTCCTAAACCAAATAACATCGGCTCACTTAATTCAATACCAAGTTGGTTCAAGAGAGTTCCTGTTGCGGTAGATTCACAATGCTGTCCTATGAACGGTTTTATATCTAACTTCATATACTATCCTCTGAAAAATTTTCAAATTTCATTATAGTTGCAAATCCTCTATTTCAGATTCTAACCAATTTAATTCTGCTTGGAGCATGGTCATGCCTAAACTGAATAATTGCTGGGCAGAGCGCGGTGCAAAACCTTCCCTTACTTCTTGTAATTTCAAGACCTGCAAGTCCTCTTCTAAAACTTTCTTACGTGCCTTGAAAGCTTGTAACAAATCCTTTGGTGACATATTTTGACTATTAGCCAAGGCAGTCATGAAATGTGAATTGGCTGGTTGGCGCTCTAGCAAACGCTGTTTGGTTTTTTCTGCCAAAACTGTTAGTCCTAAGTCTGTAATGGCATACTCTTTTTTCTCCTTTCCTTTTGCTGGTGCACTTTTAGCAAGCTCTTTTTTCTCCAGTTTATCAAGGACATAGTAAATCGAAGAGAAACCAACCTCGGTCCACCGCCTCATCTCCCTGTCTTCAATTAGCTTTTCAATTTGATAACCATGTCTAGGCTGCTCTGCCAATAGTCCTAGAATCAACTCTTCTGTTAAAGATGTCTTAATGCTCATTTTTTACTCCCTACTTCTTTTTGATGGGATGACGAATAATTGTTTTTAGCTTATCTGGCGCCACTTTACGGACATCACCAATATAGATTTCATGGTGCATACGTTCATCGGTAATATCCAGTTGATATCCCTCTTCCTCCATGTAAGCATGCATGCGTTCAACTGTTGCAGGCTCGTCATTGTAGGAACCGATATGCAGACATTGAACACACAACCCCTCATCATAGGTAAAATATTCAACCTTAGAAAAATCTATTTTCTTCTTGACGGTCGTTTGCGCGACTGCCCAGTCAAAATCTTCCTTACTGACAAAATCAGGTAAGCGAAGAATGGCGATAAAATGAAAATCACTCTTACGATTGTAGTCAGCACCTGTGACTCCCTCTTGCCACCAGAATCCTTCCAAAGGTGGGACAACAAAATCGAAATAACCGTCCATCTGGTAATCTGTCTTCTTGCTCATTTTAATGGCATAGGCCAGCGGATAAAGTAAACTGATAGCTTGCTTATATTCGCCACCTTCTTCATTAGGATCACCTTGTCCCCGAACTGCCAAAAAGTTCATTTTAGGAACCTTGACAATCATTGGATTAGTCTTTGTCGGATAAAGTTCCTTCAACTCTTTTTTGAAATCAAATGCCATGATATTTTCTCCTTTTGTTAATTTTATTCTAGTGTTAGAATATTAATCAACTATATTCTAACACTAGAATATAGTTTTGTCAAGAAAAGTGAAAATTAGTAATCAATGTGCCCACTAAAAAGTTGTCACACTGACACTATAAAGACCACTTATTTTACAATCTTCCAATTCCCCCTCGTTCTTTTCAAGCATCAGTCTGAACTATGATACCTGCGTTGATTTGGTCTGTGGGTCAAGATATTTAACTGCTAATACTACTAGACCTAGAGCCTTCTCAAATTCATCACTTTGTTTTAAATTATTGTCAAAATAGGCTTTTCTACCTGCCAAACTGTATGCAATATCTTATGTTTTACTAATAATTTTCGCAAATGTAGAATATGTTTGTAACATTCTTCTAGTATAATATTACGAAAGGAGGTTTCTCACAATGAAAAAACTATTTACTTTGTTGTTTTTAGGTATGGCTGCTCTATTTTTGATTTCTTGCTCCAAACAAGATAGTTTAAATGGAGAGTATTATTGGATTGATGATGTTCGCAATGACCTAGTTCTAACCATTGACAATAACAAGGGAACTGTTAATAGCGATGGTGGATATAGCATTACTTTAGATACGGATAAGAAAAATTATAAAACATCATCGGGAACAACCAATGATTATACTTATAAAGATGGTATATTTACAGCTAATCTAACAGGTGTTAAACGAGATTATTATAAAAAAGGTAGTGAGGCCTATAAAAAAGCTCTGAAGAAATATGGATATGATAAATAAAAATGACTTAGAAAATTTTCTCTAAGTCATTTTTTTGTTATTAAAAGGAGCTTTGCATGTCGTTTAGCTTCTGCTTCTGTCATTTGCTTTGGATTCCAAGCATAGCTAATTGACTTCCCTTTCTCATATATTCCCCAAACTTTGAATTTGGGATAGCATTGTTTTACCAAAGAAATCAATTGATTATCTGCTAATTCTGGTAAGTCAATGTCTGAAATAAAATTTGACTGATTCATTAAATATTTAAATTTTTCTACTGCACTAGGTTCAAATCCATTGTAATCAGAGATGATATAGTCTTTCACTTGATTGAAATAACCGATAATATGTTTATTTTTTCTAGTTAAATAATCTTCTACAATTTGTCTTGCAGATAATCTATTGATGTCTAATTCAAAATTTAAGAAGTCCGTCAAACGAGTTTTAAGAGCTTGTCCAGAAACTTGTAATGCTGTTTCTACCTCTTGAAAAGCCATTTGCTGATAAAAAATCTTAGTTAGAAGCACAATATCAGGCATTAAGAGAAAAGCTGAGTAAAAATTGGCTTCTCTTTCTTGTAAAGAATCATCATGAAAATCAGTGAATACTCGCCCACTGTGATTTAATAAGATGTGTCCTAATTCATGACATTTTGTGAAATTTTGACGATTGATAGAATCGCTATCTTGATAGGAAATCGTTAAAACATCATCATTGATATTAAAACCTGCTATATCTATTCGGATATGGTGAGGAATAACCAGTATATTTTTCTTGTTGACTTCATAATTGAAGTAATCCTGAAAGGTATAATAAAGAGGATGTACTTTATTTAATTTCATGAATGGATAAAGTGTTTGTTTGACACGATTCCAAACATTAAAGTAAATTCTTTGCACGAAACATCAGTCTTTCTTTTCTTTATTCATAGCCTTAATGGCTTTTTCTCTCTCTAACAGAAATTCTCTCAAATCTTCTTCTAGTATTTTTTTCTCTTCATCAGATAAATTTTTAGAAGTTTTCCGATACAGAACTTCAAACGTTGATAAGTCAATTTCATCTGAATTTTTGTAGTCAGATTTACCTAAAAGATAATCTGTCGAAACATTATAAAACTGCGCAAACTTTTCTAATGTTTCTGAAGATGGTTTTCTTCGTCCATTTTCCCATTGGGCATATGAAGGTTGCGATATATTTAAACTTTTAGCTATATCGTTTTGTGTCAGATTGGCTTCTAAACGCAGAGCTTTTAAGCGTTCAGGGAACATTTTTGTACCTCTTTAAAGAAATTTCTTTTTTTACAAAAAACTCTTGACAATATAGTCACAAGACTATATAATATAAATATAGTCAGTTGACTATATAATAATTTTGCTAGACTTGACCTAAAAGTGAAATTACCTTCGATAAAGAATAGACAAGGCAATTTAGCAAAATAGTTGAATTTGTCCTTTGAAAATTGAATAAAAAAGTGCGTCAGACAACCTCACGAAAACTTAGTCGACCAACACACAATATTGTTTAGCAACTATTATTGTAACGGTTTTATCGCAAAAAGTCAAGGAGGTTGGAGTAGATAAACACAAAAATCCTTTGGAGTTATCTCACGCACTCGGCTTTTTGCCCCTCTTGACCGAATAACAAAGGGGAACTGCTGGCGCTGGTAGCGTCGGAAATGCTGACAGGTAAGACTAGTTCTGCTGAGGTAAGCATAGGCGGTAAGCTAATCTATAGTGAAGTGAGATGTACATACTACAGAGATTGTACAAGTACAACTATAGAATAGTGACAAAATATGAGTGTGCGACGATATGAGCACACCCTAAACAGGGATTTCCTGTTTAGAAGAATAGAAAAAGGTGAATAACTGTATGCGAGCTAATGTTAGTTCGCTTTTTTGTTTATAGAAAGTGAGGTATATGTTGAAAAAGATAGTTTTTTATAAACCTAAAGTAGATAAAGAAAATTGTCAAAAACCTTATACCAATCCCCACATTCTGGTCATGGGTAAAGTTGGTCAAGGGAAAGGATTTATTAGTTCAAATCCAAATCTTTAGGTCAGGCATTACATCTAAAAAGTTAAATTCAAAATTTGTTAGATAAGAGCGTGATAAAAGTTCTTTGTCTTTCATTTGATGTTGCTTTTTACAATGAGATAGGTAGTAGAGTTCATTTTGAAAGATGAAGAATAATTTGTCGAATTCACTTCTAAAAATATTATCATTTAGCATGTATCTTGGGTCAAAAATTAGGGCCTCAATTGTTTTATCATGATTTTTAATAGCTTGTGATACTCGATGATTCCCGTCAATAAGAAGAAAACCAAATGTTCTGGCATTGTAAAAATGGGTTAATAAAATAGGTAGGACTTTAAGACTTCTATTATCTGTTTGTGAAATAGGTGTCCAAGTAACAAATTCCCTAGATTTTTCAAAATAAGTTAATGGGATTTCTATGGCATTTTGCTTATTTTGTTCAGCTAGTTTGACAAGAGGTGCAATAGTAAAATTAAGAATTACTGTATTCTTACCAAAATGAGTAACTTGTTGAAAGGATTCTTCTGTCATAACAATATCTAGAATATCTTTTAATTTCTTAGGATTCTTGAAGATTTTACGAATTTTGGAATCAGCACTTTTTAATACTGTTTTCCATTTATTAAGGTGATTTTTTTGAAGATTTCGATTATCAAATATTGGAAATGTTTCAAAGTGCTTCATTAAATCAATGTAGTCAATATCATAAGGTAGCATGGTTGAAAAATCAATAGGCATAGAAAACCTCCTGAATTTTTATTTTATTATATCACTTTTTCTACTCTTTTAAACAGATGATTCCTGCTTAAAAGAGTAGAAAACATCCAAAACAAATACAAACGATTGACAATGTAAACTAAACGTATTACAATAAATAATGAAAGGTGGTGACGCTGATGGCAACTGTACCAACTCAAATTCGGATTGATGAGACCGTAAAAGCGCAAGCAACTTCATTATTTAATGATTTGGGCATGGATATGTCCAGCGCAGTCAACATTTTTCTTCGCCAATGTGTCTTACGTGGAGGGATTCCTTTTGCGGTGGAAGTACCAAACTACAATGCAAAAACACTCGAAGCTATTGCTGAAGCGAAACGGATTTCTCGTGATAGTTCTGTAGCCTCCTATGACAATATGGAAGATTTAAAGAAAGCTCTGGAAGCCTAAATGTATCAAGTCAAGTTTACCTCTGCTTTCAAAAAGAGCTATAAACGAATAAAAAAACGAGGCTTAGATATAGCCCTGCTAGATGAAGTCATTGAAAAACTTCGCCTAGGGCAGACACTCGAAGAAAAATACCGTGACCATGAATTGAAGGGGAACTTCGTCGGCTTTAGGGAATGCCATATCAAACCCGATTGGCTCTTGATTTATCTGATTGAAGACGATATTCTAACCCTTACTTTAGCCGATACAGGCAGTCATGCAGATTTGTTTAAGATGTAAAGACAGTTCTTTGTGAGCTGTCTTTTTTGTTTTCTACTCTTTTAAGCTGATGAAACAGTTAAAATCTTAAAAAGGAGGACTGATATGAACTATTATGAACGAAGTTTTCAACGAATCTATGAAAGCTTCGTTTTTTCTTTAAAAATATATCCTGATGAATACCACCAAAAACTCTTACTTTATCAGATTTTAGAAAGGATAGATACCTTATTTGAACATTACCGAAAGCTAGAATTGCCACTTTATCCCCTAGTACAATGGAAAAATCACTACAAATTTAAAGTACAACACTATTACATGATGAATGGAGGTTAAATAGATGAGTTACTTTGAAGAACGGTTTCAACAGATTTATGAAAAATTTCTTTTCTCTCTTAAAATTTATAGTTATGATTCTTCACGTCGTGAAGCCTGCTACCAAGACTGCCTAGGTGAAATGGACAGTCTTTTTTTGCGCCATGATACCCATGACCGATTTGCTAAAAAGCTTCTGGACTGTAAGAATGCTTTTCAATGCAAAGTCAAAAAAGCCTATCTAGGAATATGAGGAGATAGAAATGACTAGAGTAAGAGCACCAAATCACTAAAACTTGAACCAATTATTACTTAAAATTGACCTAGACAAGTCATGAAAAGGTCTGAAAAATAAATGAATGAGGTAAAAATCAATGGAAATTACAAAAGTTTATGTTGACCAAAATACTGTCCTTGGAAACGAGGTCTTTGTATCAGGTATGGAAGAAATTCGTGCCAATGACTATAACCCTGTCTCTTATCGTGTCTTTGAAATTTCAAGCCGTAAAGAGCCATCCGCTTTCTTGATTGTAGAAGGCTTTAAAATGTCAGATGTCCCTGAAGGTCGTCAAAAAATTGTCTTCCCTCGTGGGATTGCAATTGAACGCCGCAACTTCCGCTTTGGAGGAAAACGAAAACGTGAAAATGTCTTTGTAGCTGAAGAAATGCGGATTATTAAAACAAAATAAAAACCTAGAAAATAGCTAAATAAAGGAGAATAAATATGACTGTAAAATATGCGACTGATGTAATTGAAACATTTGATACTGAAAAAACACTAGGAACACTGAACTTTCTAGAAACGATTCTTCACAAAAAATGGGAAGACTATGTGGATGAAGCAACAGGTGAAGAAAAACGTCGGGAAACAGACCTTGTGGAAGAAGTGGACGTCAAGCTCTATTCTTCTGCCGTGAATGGGGATATTACAGTGACTGTTCCGCCTGAAGCAAAGGTAGCCCAAATGACCGCTGAAAAGAACTACAATGATGAAGTGGTTCTAGTTGCTCCAACTGCTCGTTTCTGGACAAATACAGAAATCATTAACGGTAATCGTATCGTATCAAGCGGGGTAAAAATCCGTGCCAAAGATGTGTCCCTGCCCAATAAACCTGAAGCTAAAAAGGAAGGGTGATAAGCCATGAAGCTGTTCACCTATCGTGGTGTTCGTGTCAAAAAATATCATGAAAAGATTAGAAGAACAACCTTCTTTATTTTTTTACTGCCATTCCTAATTGGTTTTGGCTTTTTTATTTACACTCATCAGGTTCAGCTTCAACAATCTCCCCTTCCTTATGGAATTGGCTTAGGAGTAAGTCTTTTAATAGTCATACTCCTTCTGCTTCTTCTTCAAGCGATTTGTTACCAGAAGTTACTCTTTTTTAGTCGATTAGATAGCTTGCGAATTATTTCCCACTTTTTGATAGAAAATAACTTAGTGCTGGTCAAGAAAATCAAAACAGAAAAAGGATTTATTGAACGAACAAGCTTGCCTAAAGTGTATCTCAAACGTGACCGCTTTAGTGTCACCGTGACCTTTCAGCTTCAAGGAAGCCGATTTCAAGAACGCTTTATATCCCTTGAAAAATCTCTAGAAATTATGTTTGACGGGGATTTTATGAATAAGCAATTTACCAACGGCTACGTCTCTTATACCATTGCGATTGACCAATTTTCAGGGCGCTTGTCTATCTTTGATGTGAAGATGACAGATAAGGGAATCCGCCTTATGAAAGGTGTCTATTGGGATTTTGATAAACACCCACACTTGCTAATCGGTGGTGGGACTGGTGGAGGTAAAACCATTCTTATTATGGTTTTAGTCTGGATTTTAGCTCAAATTGGTTATGTTGAAATCCTTGACCCCAAACGTTCGGATTTTGTCGGCTTAAAAAATATCCCTGTATTTAAAGGACGTGTTTTCTGGGAGAAAGAAGATATGCTGAATTGCCTCAAAGAAGCGGAGCAGGAGATGGATAGGCGCTTTGATTACATGACAAGTCAGTCTGATTATCAAGCAGGGAAAAAATATTTTGCCTATGGTTTGAAGCCTCGCTTTATCATCATTGATGAACTAGCTGCTTTAGCTGCTAAACTAGAGCGAGACTATGCTTCTGCTAGTGCCTTTATTGAGTATCTAACCGAGTTAATTCTAAAAGGTCGTCAATCAGGGGTTTATATGATTTCTGCTATGCAAAGACCTGACGGGGAATATCTAAAAACCTCTTTGCGTGACCAATTCATGAAGCGAATTTCAGTCGGTCACTTAGAAGACGTTGGCTATAAGATGATGTTCGGGGACGCTAATGCAAATAAACTTTTCAAGAAAATAGATGAGATTGACGGAGAAGAAATTTCTGGTCGTGGCTATATCGCCAACGGCGGAGAAATCGCTAGAGAATTTTATTCTCCTCTTGTACCACTTGATGACGGTTTTTCTTTCTTTGATGAGTTTAAAAAGTTGCCTCCTCTTGAAGACCCTTTGGCAATCAACCAACCTGCTAATCATCTACCTAACACAGTTGAAACGGAAGAAACAGAGGATAAACTACTATCTCTCAATACATTTGCGGAAGACGCTGAAATATCCGTTTCAACGCTACGAAATCTTGTCAAATATATAGAAGAACAGGACTATACATTTACAAGGGCAGAGAATCGCATTATGCTAGATAGGGCGGATATTAGCCTATTGGAGGAACTACTAACGGAAAAGGAACAATCAGGCTTATCTTATAAACAGGTCGTCTTAGAGCATTTTACATCTACCGAGCCAACGTAGGCACGAAGGTCAAGGTCAGGGCGTAGCCCGTCCGACCTGCCCGACCGAGCTGACAAGTTTGGCGCTTTGGGGTGTGCCGTAGGCACGCCCCAAAAGGGCTTAACCACCCGATACTAATAGGGGGGTTAAAACTAACACAAGCCCTAAAAAGACTGTTAGCTTGCCCGTTCCTAGACACCGCTAGAATGAACACAAAAGGAGGTTAAACAGATTGATAAGCAATACGGATTTAAAGCGTATTAGGCTGGAGTTAGGTTTTACCCAGCGGAAAATGGCGGATACTATCGGATATAGCTACTACAATTACCGCAACATCGAGCAGGGACAGCGAAAAATGACAAAGGAATTTGAAAACTCTCTTTTTCACTTCTTAAATCGTCAATCTGAAACAAAACTAGAAAGTACCGTGGACTGGCTCAAAATTCGGTTTAAAACTCTAGATTTTAAAGCGGTCATTATACAGGTTTTGCAGTTAAAGCCCGCTGACTTCTTTCATGAAGAAAAAAGTCTCTACAGTTATTCAAATATGGTAACCTATGGCTCTATCCGTGTTCTTTATTCCGATTCCGAGAAAAAAGCGGAAGCTGGAACGCTCATTGATTTAACAGGGACGGGTTGTAGAGAGCTTGAATTACTACTCCTGCAACAAGGGCGGGATTGGTTTTCTTTCCTTCATGATGTCTTTCTCTTTGCGGAACAAGAACGAAAAGATAGAACCCTAGAAGATTTTCTAGCCTTTCCTCGCTTTGATATTGCTCTTGATGAACTCTATAAAAAAACTGGCAACCTTGATTTGTTTGATATAAAGGCACGTATTTTTGACAATAAAATTATCATGCGAAAACTTCGTACCTTTACTGCTATTGAGGGCTTGAAAAAAGTAGAAAATCGCTTTGTCAATCAAGGCTTAACCCTAAACTTTGGCAGCCGTCAATCTAGTCTCATGATTCGCTTTTATCAAAAAGACTACGAACAGGCGCTCCTAAAAGATGTGTCTGTTGACTATATCCATGAAGCTTATAATTTCAAAAACCGTTATGAAATTGAACTTCATGATACCAAAGCATTTGATATTTTGGAAGAATGGTACACGCTGGAAACGGACTTAACAAAAATCGGAGCTAGAATCTTAAATAACTATTTTGAAGTGAAAGATTGGCAGGGTAACTATGATAGCGAGTGGGATAACCTGCTAGGAACACAAGAAGGGTTTAAATTTGTCACACGTCCCCGTCAAATCGACTATTCAAGGACAAAGCACTGGGTCACTAAGCAAGTTTCCAGTGCTTTAAAACTGCTGAAAATAGTAGATATGGTTTATCAAACAGATGAACTTTCTGAAATCATTTCGGAAGCTTATTTGAGTAACAATCATACCAAACTAGCTGAAGAAATTTGCGAACGAAACGGAGTAGATTTTAATGTCATCATTGGACAGATATAAGCCTATCAATATCCCTGACAAATTCAATCGTCCCATTGAAACTAAGTCTTTTCCAATCGATTATGAGGAACTTCACTTGTCTTTCTATGATGTTGACTTGGTAAAAGATTTGATAGACTTTTGGGGGCTCTTGTATAGAGAACCAAAGAAAGATTCTGAATTGAAATACATTGACTTATTCCGAGATAGAAACTTTCAAGACGAAGACCACCGTAAAAATGCAATTAAAAAGGCGACTAGACAAGAGGCTAGACAGCCTTTTTTTGATGAATTGACCACCAAGCCACTTAAAAAGATGAGTGAAAATGTCAGGTGGGTAGCAGAAATACTCGTACAGACAGGCTATGCACAATTTGTTTTATAAGGAGGAACCATGACACAAGCAACGATTACCATTACCAATACCGTAACGGGACAAAAAGCACAATTCCCACCGCCTTTCAATCCTATGTCTCTATCTAAAATTGGAGTAGATGAAACGTTTGAAAAAGAAGTCTTTGTAGACGGAGTAGATACTTTTGGTTATGGACTGGACGGGTATTTGACATTCTACGAACTAAAAGACTTCCTTCGGAGTTATCAAAATAGACAGAACCCCTTTCATTTTGACTATATGATGTTAGGCAGACTACAAGAAGACTGTAATTATTATTTAGGAAATGGGAATGGGGATGAAAATAGGCTGTGGGCAGATAATGTCGAAGCCCAAATCGCAGAAATGAAAAAAATATGGAAAAAGTTTCCCCAAGGAGAAAAACCTGAATGGCTGACTTGGGAAGAAATTCTCGAATACGAAAAAAAGATGAAACAAAGAAAGTATCTCTAAAGACTTATGCTTATCAAAAAAATGTATGAAGGATTTACTTATCTTCCTAATCGCAACGAAATTTGGAAAGTCTTTGTTAGCTTGATGAAAGAAAAAGACTACTTCTATAGCACTTTTGCTAGAAATATTTCTGATGAGGGAGATAAGCGAACCTATGAATATGCTTATTTTAATCTAAAAGGTGAGGTAGTAGATTTTGATTGTAAAATGAAATCAGACTTAATTCTGCTATTCCACCAATTATTCCAAGAAAATAACAATCAATTTATGGAGGAAATACAAATGGCAACACAAGCAACACTTGAAAAGAAAATCAAAGCAGTTTTAGTTGAGCTGGGAGAGCTAATGAAAGCCCACAAAGACAAGGAAGCATGGACAAAAGCTGGTGAATTAAATGGACTTTTAAAAACAGAAGAAGCCCAAAACTTGACTGCCGGCTTTGTGGAACCTGTCCGCAAAGAGCTTTCAGGTTACTATTATGTCAACGGTGAAATCAATAAACTTCACAAGCAATTATATGCTAAAGCAAATAAATTGATTGAGCTGGCAAATCAGTAAGGAGGAAATATGGATAAACTAAAATCTATTTATCATCAATTAAAAAGCTATCTCGGACAGTTTTCTAAACGCCCTAAAAAGAAAGGAAAACCTAAGCTAGCTACGGTCAATAAGAAAACAGTCAACCTTGCCGTTCTGTCAGGATTGGCTTTTATTTTGTTTGTTGGTTTGCTAGGAGGTATTCGAGCCATGACTTTATCCAGTAAGGTGACAAACCTTGAAAAAACAATCTCATCTAATAAGTCCAGTTCCACTAGTAAAGCTACTACTTCTGAAATAGACAATCGCTTGCAATATTATCTAAATGACTTTGTAGCTTGTTATTTCACTATTCCTAGTGATTCGGACGGTCAAGCTGAACAAGCCAAGAAGCTAAATAGTTTTTATGGTACAGAGCCAGATATTCAAGCACAGGGGCAAGTCAAAAATCCTAGTCAACTTGATTGGTCACGTTTGCTGACGATTCAAGATAATGTTGCGACCTATGAAGTGCATTATAAACAAACCGTTAAAAATGGCGATAAGACGGAAGAACAAGAAGTAATCACCGCTTTTAATATCCCCTATGCCAAAACAGATAAGGGATATTATGTAACGGGCTTGCCTTGGTTTTCTAGCCTTGCGGACGACCAAGCAGACAAGATAAACAAGGATAATCAACTCAAACTCAATCAGTCAGATAATGTTTCAGATAAGACAAAGAAAAAACTAGACAAGTTTCTCCATGTCTTCTTCACTAACTATACTACTGACCAAGACAACTTAGACTTAGTGGCTCACCAGCTAACGGTTGTAAAAGAGACAACCTTTAAAACCTTGGATTTTTCTTATTATACCTCAACAGATAAGCATATCATTGCCTATGTTCAAGCTACTTTTGAAGTAGCAGGCACAACGCATGCTGAAAACTTTACTTTCACTATATCCGAAAAAGGGAAGTCTTATTATGTTGAGAAACTAAGCCACACCATTCCTGCTAATTATGCAGAAACAAAAAAATAAAAAGGAGATTTTAATATATGAGTTCATCAAATTTACAAGCATGGCTACAAGGTGATGGCTTCTGGTTTATTACTTTTGGCGCTATTATTCTTATCATCATAGCATGGAGAAACAGCTCTTGGGGTAAACTCTTTACTACGTTAGTCTTCTATGCCGTGATTGCTTCTCTCACAGGAGGAGGACGACAATTACTTAGCGTCCTTGGTTCGTTCCTCCGTCTCTTTGGTATTGAAACGGGGCTCTGATATGGAAGATGAAAAACTTTATGATTACGCTAGGGGGATAAATGCCCCCTACTGGATTCAAGAGATAAAAACACAAAAAGGGAAACGCATTTGGTATTTTGCAACCCCTATGCAACTTTCCTTTTTTATTGTCTTTATTCTTGTATTCATTTTAATGTTGACTGTTTTTAGCTCCTTTCTTCTTCCCTTAGTTAAATTAACCCATTCTATCTCCCTTTATCTATACTGGTATATTCCTTACAAACTGGCTAGATTCTACACCGAATACGAACCACAAGGCAAGAAAATGCACATTTTCTTAATTGACTATATCCGATACCTGATTGATTTTCGTTTAAATCGCAAGGCTATTTACCATGAAGACAGAGTGAAGACCTATGAGGAGGAAGAAATTGTCTTTGAAAAAACAGATTTATAAAAGGAGGTTATATGACTATCAAACTAGTTTATCCTATTCTCAAAACACATGAAAACTTAGCCCTAAAAACAGATAAATCCGTCATGGGTTTCTATCGTATTCCCAATACCCATATTACGATTACCAATCGGACAAAGAAACAAGATCACAAACTAACCATCGCTCAACTAATTAAGAAACTCGTTAAAAACAAATCCTTTGAAATATCTCTCATCCCCAAAGACTATTTACTAGAAGAAAAGATGAAAGACTTTTCGGACGCCCTCTCTCCTGATAGCCGAAAACTTGGAGAAGAAATGTTAAACTATTCTACCGACAAGCTGACACAGGAAATGGAAATTCCCTATCAGTTTGATTGGTTAGTCGGCGTAAATGTCCTAAAAGACAGTGAGGATACAACGGTTCAAGGAATGGCTTTAGAGCGCTTTTCTGAAGTCTCTGAAATGGTCGCCAACGGTCTGGGCTTTCAATATGATATTTCTGAAAATTGGTATCAAGACTATTTAGTGAATGAAGACGCCATTTATCAACTTCTTTCTTCCTTGCGTGCTCAACGCTTGACCAATGAAGAACTCTTTTATTATCAGCGCATGCAATATCTACGCTATATTCCACACTTGAAGCAGGAGGTAACCGCCAATCGTTCCTTATTGAATGTAACAGATACGGTTATCAAACCAATGGCTGGAGGCTTTATCAAATTAGATAGTCCTTATGGTTCTTCTTTCTTAACCATTCTTCCTATCGCTAAAATACCCATTATTTTTAATGGCTTCCACCTTGGAGAATTTACCCAACGCTTTAATTTTCCTGTAGAATTACGAATTAAAGCCGAGTTTATGGAAAAGAACTCCCTCAAAGGTCGGATGGGGCGTTCCAACATTCGCTATCGAAATATCATGAATGAGGCAGAAAGTACAGATACTGCCCAACAAGATGATATTATCCTCGGGGCTATGTCTCTCAAAGATTTGATGAAAAAGGTAGGCGGAAAAGAAGAAGTCATTGAGTATGGAGCCTATCTGATTGTGACAGCCTCCAGTTTATCCCAACTACGACGCAGACGCCAAGTTGTTCTAAGCTATTTTGAAGATATGCACGTGGAAGTCAGCGAAGCGAGCCATGATACACCTTATCTGTTCCAATCTTTGCTCTATGGTCAACCGCTTGAAAACAAAACCCGAACTTGGACACACTATGTCACACCAAGAGGCTTTGCGGAACTCATGCCTTTTACCAATACTTCATCAGGAAATCACGTTGGCTGGCATATCGGTCGAGTGGATAACTGGATAGGTCGCTGGGAAAGTATCGAAAAAGCGCAGGAATCTTCTAAAAATATGGTGCTCTTTAATGCGACAGTCGGAAACAAAGAGGGGATTGCAGGAAAATTGACCAAGAATCCGCATATCCTCATTACAGGAGCGACTGGGGAAGGGAAATCCTTTCTTGCAGAATTGATTTTTATTCTTACATCCCTTCAAGATGTCAAATGTTTGTATGTCGACCCAAAACGCTCTATTCGTAAACATTTTGAAGAAATTATCCATCAATCAGCATTTCAAGAACAATTCCCACTTCTTGCCCAGCATATCAAGGAGATGAATTTTGTCACCCTAGATAGTAAGGTCAAATCCAATCACGGAGCACTTGACCCAATTGTCATGCTAGATAAAGATGACGCTGTTTCTGTCTCAAAAAATATGCTCAACTATCTTATCTTTTCTAATAAGAATATCAAGGTCACTATGGACCAAATGACGGCGATTAAAGAAGCCATTGATACGATTGTAGAAAGACGCCAAAAAGGTGAGACGGTAGGGCTAAAACACGTCATTGACTTACTCTTAGAAGATGAAGAAAAAGAAATTCGTTCTGTTGGGAAATATCTTCATTCCGTAGTGAAAAATTCTATTTTAGAGCTTGCTTTTTCTTATGGTGATGTGGAAGGTCTCTCTTATGATAAACGGGTAACGGTTTTAGAAGTCGCAGACCTATCTTTACCTGATAATAAGAAGAATCAACAAGAAGTGACCTTAGAAGACAAGGAAATCAATTCTACAGCTCTCATGTTTGCTTTGGGTGCTTTCTGTAGTCGTTTTGGTGAACTGAACCGCAATGAAGACACAATAGAATTCTTCGATGAAGCATGGGTATTGATGAAATCGGCTGAAGGACGAGCAGTTATCCAGTCCATGCGTCGTGTCGGACGTTTTTATAACAATATCCTCTGCCTCATTACCCAATCAGTACATGACGCTGAAGGAGATGACGATACCACTGGCTTTGGAACGCTCTTTGCTTTCAGGGAAGATAATGAACTACCCGATATTTTAGAACATGTCGGGCTGAATGCCAACGAAGAAAACTTGGAGTGGCTCAAAAATATGATTTCTGGGCAATGTCTCTATAAAGATGTGTACGGAAATCTCAATATGATTTCTGTTTATAACATTTTTGAAAGCATTGACCCACTCTTAAAACCAATGAAAGCCACTGTTTCTTCTAATCTTGAAAACAAATATGCAGCATAAGGAGGTGAGTATGTGCAAGAAGCATTTGAAAAACTAAAAGGCATAGATATTTTTTCTTTAAAGTCTTATATTGAGCCAACGAACTTCCCTAATATGAGCGGAGTATGGGCAATGCTTACGGAACTATTCGTTAATTGCCTTTTCTTTCTTCTTAATTTAGTAGTTGGTTTTTTCTCTGTATTTATTCGTATTTTAGAAAATATCAATCTCTATGATACCTACAAACAATACGTTTTTAATGGGGCTCAATCCATTTGGCAAGGTTTTACAGGAGCTACTTCTGGCTTTGCTCAAAATTCGCTTGTTTTCCTCATCTTCCTTTGCCTTGCTTTTTACCTGTTTTATCAATTCCTTTTTTCTAAAGGAAACTTCCCTCAACGCTTGCTTCATGTTCTTTTAGTAATCGTTCTTGGTTTTGGTTGGTTTGGAACAGTTTCTGAAACTTCTGGTGGGCTTTATATTCTAAATACCGTCAATAATGTTGCGAATACAGCGATTAGTAAAATTTCTAGTATTTCTGTAGCCTATGGTGATAAGCAACAACTGAAAATCGGTTCTTCCATGGCAGATAGTTATATAGCAGAAACTTCTTACGTGGCTTACCTTTTTGTCAATACGGGGCAAGAAAACGGTAAATACAAAGACCGACAAACAGGAAAAGAAGAAACCTTTGAGGATTCAAAAGTATTAGGAACTACGGATAAATCAGAAAAGTTTAAAGCCGTTTCCAATGGGGAGAGAAAAGACTACTTAGACAAACTTGGGAATGACGCTGATAATGATAAAGAACATGACCGTTGGGTTTCAGCAGTTGCTGATTACCTTTTTGTAAAAATTTTCTATGTTTTCTTTAAAATCATTGAAGCAATTGTCATTGCCATTCCAATTGTTTTAATTCAACTCTTAAATGTCATTGCACAATCTCTTGTACTGATTATGATTTTACTCTTTCCGATTGCTCTTTTGGTCTCTTTTCTCCCCAAAATGCAGGATATTCTTTTTGGTGTTTTTAAAGTCATGTTCGGCGGACTTGCCTTTCCTGTTATTACTGGCTTATTAACGCTATCTATTTTATACCTTGAAAAAATCATTGAAGGCTTGATTGGTACTGGCTTTGATAAAGTCATTGGGAGCTTTTCTTCTCTATCTACTTTCAGTGCTCTCTTTAAGCTAATGGTCTCTGTTTTTGCCAAGGCAGTAATTTACTGGCTTCTTTGGAAATACAAAGGAGAACTGATTGAGTTATTGCTTGGGTCAAGAGCTCGTATCACATTTGATGATATGGATACCAATATTCGTCAAACCGTATCAAATGGACAAGAAACTATTCAGCAACTTCCAACATCAGCTAGCAATATTTTTGAAAGAGCTCAGAAATCAGGAAACTTTATCCTTGCAGGCACAGGATTTGGAGCAGGGCTATTCATGAACTCTGGCAAGCATGTAAAAGATTTCTTTTCAAAAAATCAACCCACATCAGATATTCCTGAAACTCCCGTTCCTCCTAGCAATACAGAAGAAGCAAATCCAGATGGTCAACCTCTTGAAGAAATAAGTGACTACAACGGAACTTCTGATACTTCATTCCAAGAATCAGCGATTACGGAAGAACCAAGAAAGAAGAACCTCTTTAACCTTGATTCTCCTCCTCTGATGGATACAAACCAAGAAGAATTTGAGGAACGCCGTCAAAATCGCTTATCTTGGAGACAAAAACATAAAATCAATAAACTGGAAAAAGAGTTAGAACCTTACAAAGATGATGAAGCATTGTACCAAGCGCAAGGCTCAAATGCTTTTATCAGGAATTATCGTAAGACCTTGCCAAAAGATGATAAATTGAAAACCAATATCAATCGCCGCAATCAAATTGTGGACGAACTGGCCAGATTGAGAGGAAACAATTAAAAATGAATGCAAGAATTTATTCCCAAAAAGGAGCAAACCGACTGATTGACAATGCCATCATTCAAGCCTATGAAAGGAGAGAGCGCTCAGTCGACTTTCTTCTTTTATTTTCTGTGAAGGAAACAGAGAAAGAAAAGCTGTTGACAATGGTAAAAGAAAATCCCCTTGTCTTATCGGCGCAATGGAAATTTGGGACAGTCTTATTGTCGGCTTATGTCAAAACTTAGGAGAAGCTATGAAGAAAAAACTATTACTTTTTAGCGGTTTAAGTATGTTTCTTTTCCCCTTGCTTTTAGTTGTGATTGTGATGGGGGCAATTGCAGGAACTGGGGGAGGAGGTACTAATAACCAAACAGGGTTACAGACAACGCTAACAGCTCAAGAGGTGGCTCAAAAAGCCAATATTTCTGAAGCACGGGCTTCTGATGTGATTAAAATTCTCAATTATGAACTCTCCCAAGAACAATTTACTATCGCAGGAGCTTCTGGAAGCTTAGCTGTGGCGGAGCGAGAAAGTGGCTTTGACCCTGAAGCAGTAAATACAAGCGGTGGGGTCGCAGGTTATTTTCAATGGTCAGGCTGGTCGTCAACCATCAACGGCAACCGTTGGGCACAAGCGAAACAAAGGAAACTAGATTCTGATGTAGAACTAGGTTTACTATCAGCCGAGCTAAATGGAGCTTATAGTAAAGTAAAAACAGAAATGCAAAAAGCCACTGACCCAGAACAAGCCGCTCTTTACTGGTCAGAACACTATGAAGGTGTTGCTTTATCAGACGGTCAAACAAAAACAAGTGAACTAAAGAAAAATGCGAAAAAATGGCATGACATTTTCAAAGATAGCTTAAAAGGTGAGACCATCACTCAAACACGAGACGGCGGAGGGGTCACTTCGGCAGATATACCAGCAGGCTACAGCTTAACAAAGAAAATAGAATCATCAGCTTATACTTCTGCAACTTACCCTTGGGGACAATGCACATGGTTTGTCTATAACAGAGGGAAGGAGCTTGGAGTAACCTTTGACCCCTATATGGGAAATGGTGGAGACTGGAAAAATAAAGCAGGCTATCAAACCACAAATACACCAACCGAACATAGCGCCCTATCCTTCTCTCCCGGGCAAGCAAACGCAGACCCTACTTATGGTCATGTTGCCTTTGTGGAGCAGGTCAAATCAGACGGGTCTATTCTGATCTCAGAATGTAATGTGAAAGGACTTGGAGTGATTAGTTACCGAACCTTTGACGCACAAACAGCAAAACAATTTACCTATATAATAGGACACTAGAAAGGAGAATTCACAATGATAAATAATACGATATCACAAAAAGATTTGATTGAAATGGGGTATAAGCAATACACAGCTATGCAGATTATCCACCAAGCAAGGAAATTGATGGTTAACAAAGGTTATAGTTTTTACGATCGAAAACGTTTGATGGTTGTGCCTAAAAGTGCAGTCTCAGAAGTGTTGGGAGTGGAGTTGTAGTATGGCAAGTATTAGATATTTAAAACGAGGTAAAAAGAATCTTTGGACCTATACTATAAGGGATGAAACAAGTAAGACAATTGCTTATAAAAGTGGTTTTGAAACAAAGAAAAAAGCTCAAATAGAAGCAGAAAAATTGTTAAGAAAGTTGAATCGTGGATACAGTCTTGATAGCAAAATGACGTTACATCAACTATATCAAGAGTGGCTTAATCTAAAAATAATTCCTAGTAAACGAAGTCAAACCACAAAAAACAAGTACATCATTAGAAAGAAGGTTATTAAAAAATTATTTGGAAATACACCTGTATCTCAAATAAAGCCTAGTAAATATCAGCGAATAATGAACGAGTATGGTAAAACAGTAACCAGGGATACATTATCAAGGCTACATACAAGTATTAAGGAATGTATTAAAACGGCTCAAGCTGATAAAGTTTTTATTGATGATTTTACTTTTTTTACTGAACTATTTTCGTCAAAAGAGTCTCAACCTGTTGAAGAAAAATATATTCATAGCGAAAAAGACCTAAACGATATCCTAAAACATTTAAAACAAAAGGTGGATTATAGAAGATCTGTTGTACCTTATGTTATTTATTTACTCTTCAAAACTGGAATGCGCTTCGGTGAACTCATTGCTTTAACTTGGGAAGATGTAAATTTTGAAGAAAAAGTAATCAAGACATACAGACGGTACAACACGTCTACTCATAAATTTGTTCCACCAAAGAATAAAACATCAATACGAACTATTCCTATTTCTGACGAAGAAATAGATATGCTGGTGAATCTAAAAAGATCGCAAATAGGATTGAATAAAGAACTTGAAATCATTAATCAGAACAACTTTATTTTTCAACATTATGGATATGTCCAAGATATTCCAAATAATGCTACTGTTAATAAAGAATTAAAGAATGTTTTAATGAGACTAAATATCTCACCTATCATTACTACCAAAGGGGCACGTCATACTTACGGTAGTTATCTATGGCATAATCAAATAGATTTAGGTGTGATTGCTAAAATATTAGGACATAAAGATATTTCTATGTTAGTGGAAGTATATGGTCATACATTACAAGAGAAGATTAACGATGAATTTGAAACCATCCGAAAACTTTTATAATTATTTGGTACAAAATTTGGTACAAAAAGTGATTCAACATCAAAAAAAGCCCGTCACAATAGGCTTTTTCTTGTATAGTTTGATGCCGATTGCAGGGATCGAACCTGTGACCTACGCGTTACGAGTGCGTTGCTCTACCAACTGAGCTAAATCGGCGTCTTTTCCCCTTTATTTTAGCATCTTGAGTTTTTTTGTCAAGTTAGAATTTCACAATTTCTTAACCCAAATCAAACAAGGGTTGCTTTTATCCCAAAGTTCAGGAAAAATTTCTAACTTTTTAAAGCCCTGAGCCTGATAAAAAGCGTTAGTTCTGTCATAGGTAGGATAATAACCTGGTGCTACCGTTTTTACTTGCAGATAGGATGCTTTTTGACGAGCAGATTTTTCTAAAACTTCTAGAAGTTGACTACCAATTCCCGCTCTATGATAGAATTTCTTAACAGCTAAGCAGTCAATCTCTGCACAATCTTCACTAGAATAAGATAAGCTTACAAAGCCAGCCAATTTACTCTCCTGATAAGCAACCCAAACTTGTAAATCCCTAGCTCCTTCAATGTAAGCTTGTGTACTTTCAGGTATTCCAAACCATTCTGGTAGATCCTTTAAAACTTCACTGACTGCTATCATCTTTTGTTTTTCTTCCTTCACTTCTTCAATCGCTACCATCTTTAAATCCTTTCATGTTTTAAGCTTTAGGACTAAACATATTTTCCATCTTACGAACCCGCACTTTCGTAGGCATCCAATCCCCTATCCCAGAGTTTGAGCGAAATGAAAAAGAAAACAAGGGAAATCAAAATCAAACCACCGATATTAAAGAGTCCATTCTTGTTCTGCAAGAAATAGCTGGCAGGATAGTAGGCTGTAAAGGCAAAAGGCACGATAAAGCTAATCAACCAACGAAGAAGTGAATTGTAAATAGAAATCGGGTACTTGGCAAAGTCATTAAACATATAGAAAATGTAAATCATAGCACCTGACTGCTTGGTCCAAAAAGCGATACTGGCAGTCGCGATTTTCAAGGAAGTATAAATCAAGGTCGCAAAAGGAATACAGACTAGAAAAATCAGGAATTTTGGAAGAGTCCAAGCAATACTAGATACCGTTGTCGCTAGCAAAATACCTCCGACCAAGAGCTCACCCAAGGCATCAATCTGAAAAGTCTCGACTAGGATGTGAAAGAGAGGATTGATAGGACGAGTCAGATACTTGTCAAACTCTCCCTTTCTCACCAATCGTTGCCCCAGTGCCCAGAGATTGTCAAAAAAGAGATGGTCCAGTCCCTTGGGAATCAAGGAAAATCCATAGATAAAGGCAATCTCTTGAAAAGTCCAGCCTTCTAGCGAGGGAATGTGTTGAAAGATGACATTGAGAAACAAAAGATTCAAGCCTTGGGTCAGGAAAACACCTAAAACACCAACCACAAAATCCACCTTGTATTCCATGATTTGCTTGATGTATTGTCTGATAAAAATCAGATGCATGCGTTGATATTTTTTCATACTAACCTCCCTGAATAGTGATAAATGACTGGACTCGTTTCCAAATCAGCTGAGACAAGCCCACCATCACTAAGAGCCAGAAAAACTGTAGCAAAAGCGCCTGAAGAATCTGACTAGCATCGTATTTCCCAACAATGATCATGACTGGAGTGTAGATCAAAGATGAGAAAGGCAAGAAGGAAAGAATATCTGAAACCACCTTTGGAAAGAAAGCCAAGGGAATCAGACTCCCCGACATAAAGGCCACTATAGAAGTCTTGAGTAGATTAGAACCCCATAGATTTTTAAATACAAAGGCTGAAAATCCAAAGCAGATATTAAAGAAAAAGTTAATCAGGTAGGCCAGCGTCAAGCTAAAAAGATAAAGGACCGTTAATCCTAGCACTTCTACAATGCCTTGCCCAGAAAGGATTTTTACCAATACAATGACACATAGAAATGGAACTCCAACAGAAATAAAAATCAACCACTTGGAACCAAGTTCGGTGAAGAGATAGGAGGCCGCAAAATGCACCGGTCGCAGCAAGCGTATGATAATGGAGCCATCCTTGACCTCCTCTCCAATCATAAAAGAAGAATCCGACTTGGTCAAAAGATTGGTCACAAAACTCATGATGATGTAGAGGGTGATATCTGCCATGCTAAATCCCTGAATCAAGGACTCTTGCGAGGAATCAAAGACTGCCTTCCAGAGATAAAAGGCCACAAAAGCTCCCATGACATCGCCAATTCGATAGAGAAGAAAGTTGACTCGATAGGTAATCAGCTCCTGAATCCCTGCATTAATGAAGGGTTTATAACGCCTCCACAATTTGACCATCTTAGAGCTCCTTTCGGTAGAAGCGACGGATAATATCCTCAATATCTGTATCCACCATCTTCAAATCACGGACTTCAAAATCAGACAGGGTTTGCTTGATAATATCAGCCGATTGGTAGTGGGAACTATCAAACTCAATATTGAGGCTATTTCCTTGTTTTTCAATAGTCATATCAGGCAAGCCTTCATAGTGAGAGACGAGATGACTTTGCCCTGGTAGCAGTTCAAAGGAAAGAGTCTTCATCTTGCCAAAGCTTTCCTTGAGCTGGCTAACCGTTCCATCAAAAATCTCCTGTCCCTTATCAATCATAAAAATCCGATCACAAAGTTGCTCAATATCACTCAAATCATGAGTGGTCAAGAGAATGGTAGTCTCTTCCTCCTGATTGATCTGGGTAATAGCCCGACGAATGTTGTCCTTGACGGAAACATCCAAACCAATGGTGGGCTCATCTAAAAAGAAAACCTTGGGATTGTGGAGCAAGGAAGCCGCAATATCCGCCCGCATCCGTTGACCAAGTGAAAGAGTCCGCACAGGGTCTTTGATAAAGTCCTTCAAATCCAAGACTTCATTCAAAAAGTCCATGCGCTTATGAAAGAGAGTGTCAGGCACATCGTAAATCTCCTTCAAGACCGTGTAAGTCTCTTGAAGAGCCAAATCCCACCACAGCTGGGTGCGTTGTCCAAAAACCACCCCAATATCCTTGACATAGTCTTGGCGATTGTCCTGCGGAATCTTGCCGTTAATCCGACAAAAACCAGATGTCGGTTTCAAAATCCCTGTCAGCATCTTAATAGTTGTCGACTTCCCAGCACCATTTGCCCCGATAAAACCTAAAATTTGACCTTTTGGCACCTCAAAGGTCAAATCCTTGACTGCTTCAAAAGTCTGCTTTTCAGGATGAATAAAGGAGCGCAAAGCCCCCTTTAACCCTGGTTCCTTGACCGTCTTCACAAAGTTTTTCTGAAGATGCTCTACTTCTATCATTGCCTTATCTATCTCCCCTATCGTAAGGAATAGAAAATCGTATTTTCAAACACAAGTATTCTAAACCCTTACTTTCTACACCTTCTACATTTTATTATCACAGAAGGCTCTATACCAACCTATTATAGTCCAAGAAAAAATAGAATGCAAGCGTTTGCCTATAGAGCATGAAATTGAAAATTTCTCTCTTAAAATAATACTTTTAATCCAAACTTCTGGTTTAATAGTTTCCTTAAAACACCAAAAAACCTACCCTTACGGGCAGGTTTCTGTTTTGTAATGTTCAGCTAGATTAAGCTTTACCTTCTGAACCAAATACGTCAATACGTTCTTCAACAGCTGCTGTAATAGCTTCGAAACCTGGTTTCAAGAATTTACGTGGGTCGAAGAGTTTCTTCTTGTCGTATTCTGCTTCGTTTGCATCGTATTCACGTACAAATTGACGAGTTGCGTTTGCAAATGCGATTTGGCATTCAGTGTTTACGTTGACTTTCGCAACACCAAGTTTGATCGCTGCTTGGATTTGATCGTCAGGAATACCTGAACCACCGTGCAATACAATTGGGAAGCCAGGAAGAGCTTCTGTCAATTTCTTCAAGTGGTCAAGGTCAAGACCTTCCCAGTTTGCTGGGTAAGGGCCGTGGATGTTACCAATACCTGCTGCCAAGAAGTCAATACCAGTTGCAACCATTGCTTTAGCATCTTCGATTGGAGCCAATTCACCTTTACCGATGATTCCATCTTCTTCACCACCAATAGTACCAACTTCAGCTTCTACTGAGATACCTTTAGCATGTGCTTTTTCAACAACTTCTTTAGCTAATTTAAGGTTTTCTTCTACTGGAAGGTGTGAACCGTCAAACATGATAGAAGTGTAACCTACTTCGATACACTCAAGTGCATCTTCGTAGTGACCGTGGTCAAGGTGGATAGCTACTGGTACAGTGATACCCATTGACTCAACAAGGTTTTCGATAAGGGCTTTACATACTTTGTAACCACCCATGTATTTTGCAGCACCCATTGAAGTTTGGATCAAAACTGGAGCTTTTTTAGCTTCTGCTGCACGCAAAATAGCTTGAGTCCATTCAAGGTTGTTTGTGTTAAATCCACCAACTGCGTAACCATTGTCACGAGCTGCTTGGACAAATTTTTCTGCTGAAACGATTGCCATTCTTATCAGGCCTCCTCTTATTTTTTGTGGTTAAACCACTTACATTGTTTATTTTATCACTTTTTCACTAAAATTGCTAGTTTTTCCTGAAATTTTAAAGAATTACAGGGAGACACTTAGCTTTTTTAAGTGCTTCTGCTACAAAAAGAAAAAGCTGACCGAAGCCAGCTTACTTGATGCGGAGAGAGGGACTTGAACCCTCACGACCTAAAGCGGTCACAGGATCCTTAGTCCTGCGCGTCTGCCAATTCCGCCATCCCCGCGATTGAGTACCTTACTAGTATAACAGGACAGGTAAGGCTTGTCAAGAAAATTTTTTAGTTTATTTCAAAAAATCAACCTTCTACTCAATCAACAAGGATAGGAAATCTAAACGAAAATGAAGCTAAGACAGGAACACAGAAAACTTAGGGCTGCTGAGTCGCAACAAAGACAGCCACCGTTTGGTCGGGATCGTATTTTTCAAAGTCGAAAGTGTAGCCTCGATGAAGCTCGCCTGTTTCTTCTGCCTGCCAAATCCTCTGCCAAGCATGAAGAATCGCTTGCGGATCCTCCTTATCAGCCTCAAATACTTGATAGGTCTGCTCGGATGTATCAAAATCATAGACGTCCCCATCTGTCAAACGACAGATAGAGAGATTGTAGTCTCCTTTGTAATCACTGGCATAGTCATGATAGACGGCATAGACTGGTTCCCCTTGGGCAAAAGCTTCTTTCACAGTTCCCTCTTGTTCCTGCCAGAGAGTTTGGATTTTTTCTATACAATGCTCATCTTGAAAATTATTAGTACGAATACTAGCTAAAATGTTTAGAAACATCTTCTTCCCTCCTTTTGCTTTCATTATAACATTTCTCTAGAAAAGTCGCTTAGGTCAGACAAAGCTAGTCTATCTTTCCGAGCTCTTTTCTACCGCTGCAGTAACAAAAGCCGTATAAAGGCCTTCAGGTCGGTTCGGACGGCTAGAAAGCTCTGGGTGGTATTGACATGCCACGAAAAATTTATTTTCTGGGATTTCTACTATTTCGACCAAGCGATTGTCTGGTGAAACTCCTGAAAATACAAATCCAGCCGCCTCAAACTGCTCGCGAAAATCATTGTTAAACTCATAGCGATGACGGTGACGGCGCTGCACAACTTCTTGATGATCGTAAGCTGCTGCCGCCTTAGAACCATGTTTAAGCTTAGAAGGATAGAGCCCCAACCTCAGCGTTCCACCCAAGTCTTCGACATCAATCTGATCACGCATAAGATCAATGATTGGATACGGCGTGTCTGGATTGAGCTCCGCTGAGTTGGCATCTGCCAGCTCAAGGACGTGACGGGCGAATTCAACACAGGTCAGCTGCATACCCAAGCAAATCCCCAACATAGGCACATCTTGCTCACGCGCATAGCGGATTGCCTGAATCTTACCCTCAGTTCCTCTCTGACCAAAGCCGCCCGGAATGATAATCCCATCCGCCTTTCCAAGAAGTTCTGCCGCATTTTCAGCAGTTACCTGATTCGCATCAATCCAGTCAATCTTAACCTCTGCATCGTTGGCATAGCCAGCATGCTTGAGCGCTTCGACAACTGAAATATAGGCATCTGGCAACTCAACATACTTACCTACAAGAGCAATATGGACCTGCTTTTTCAAGTTCATCACTTTTTCTACCATAGCTGACCACTCTGTCATATCCGCTACCGGTACATCCAGTTTCAGATGGTCACAGACGATTTGGTCCATCTTTTGCGCCTGCAAATTAAGAGGAATTTGGTAGAGATGCTCTACATCCAGCGACTCAATGACCGCCTCAGGCGCTACATCACAGAATTGAGCCAGTTTGTTTTTGATATTTTGTCCAACTGGTTGTTCTGTCCGAATGACCAGCATATTTGGCTGAATTCCCAGACCTCGCAACTCTTTGACAGAATGCTGAGTCGGCTTGGTCTTCATTTCGCCTGCTGCCTTGAGATATGGAAGAAGGGTCGTATGGATATACATGACATTGTCTGCTCCGACATCCGCCTTCATCTGGCGTAAAGCTTCTAAAAAAGGAAGAGACTCGATGTCCCCTACTGTGCCACCAACCTCTGTGATAATCACATCCGAGTCCGTCGTCCGTGCCGCCCGCTTGATCTTGTCCTTGAGAGCATCCGTAATATGCGGAATGACTTGGACCGTCGCCCCCAGATACTCGCCTTTACGCTCCTTGCGCAGGACTTCGCTATAGATTTTACCAGTGGTGACATTGGAGTATTTATTGAGATTGATGTCAATAAAACGCTCATAATGCCCTAGATCCAGATCTGTCTCAGCTCCGTCATCTGTGACAAACACTTCCCCATGCTGATAAGGGCTCATGGTACCCGGATCAATATTGATATAAGGGTCAAATTTCTGAATCGTAACCTTGAGACCGCGATTCTTTAAAAGCCGACCCAGACTAGCTGCTACAATCCCTTTCCCGATAGAAGAAACTACACCGCCGGTGACAAAAATATATTTAGTTGACATACATGCTCCTTTTCATAAAACAATTCGTTCCAGCAACCTCAAGGTTACTGAATTCTTATCTAGAGGAGGATTTTCCATAATCTGTCTGAAAAAGAAAAATAGCTCCCTGGAAACAGGAAGCTCTGACCTCTAAAAGAGGTGCCCGAACAGTATGATATCGCAAACCTGAAAAATTGTCAAATGTTTTCAGTCAGTTTTCATCTCTTTTTTATCGACATAAGGACATGTAGTTTAAGTTCTACATAGGGTATAGACTCCGCTAAATAGGACTAGATCGTTCTGATTTTTTAAAAACAATTTCGTAGCATTGATTAACGAGATCGTGAGTGGCACCCACAGCTACTTCTTGTTCCTGCCAGAGAGCAATGATTGTCTCGAAAATTTTTTGTTCAAATACTACTTAGTTTTTCAAAAATATGAACGCTCCCCGCTTAGCTTAATTTATGGATGGCTAACAATCATTTCTAGATCGTGACCTTCTAACTTCCAGCTAGCCACATCGCTCGGTAGGATAAAATGGTCTCCCATATGAATTGGATAGACTTGACCATCTACTGTTAACTGACCTTGTCCATTTAATACGCTGTTGAGCGTATAGTCAGCTGTTTTAGTGAAATCAGCCTGGCCAGTCAGTTCCCACTTGTAGACAGCAAAGAAATCATTAGCAACCAGTAAAGTTGAAGACAGATTATCCACTTGTAAATTGACTGGACGGCTATTTGCGGGTTCTCCAATATTTAAAACATCGATAGATTTTTCTAGGTGCAATTCACGGAGATTTCCTGCATCATCCTTGCGGTCAAAGTCGTACACACGGTAAGTTGTATCACTAGACTGTTGAGTTTCTAAAATCAAGATACCCGAACCAATAGCATGCATGGTTCCACTTGGTACATAGAAGAAGTCACCTGCTTTAACCTTTACCTTCGTCAAGAGCTGATCCCAGTTCTTGGATTCGATTTGTTCGCGAAGTTCTTCTTTACTCTTGGCACTGTGACCATAGATAATCTCTGCACCTTCATCTGCAGCAATAATATACCAACATTCAGTTTTCCCTAGCTCACCCTCGTGCTTCAAGCCGTATGCATCATCTGGATGGACCTGGACACTAAGCCAGTCATTGGCATCCAAAATCTTGGTCAAGAGAGGAAAGACCGGCTCAGAACGGTCCCCGAAAAGTTCCCTATGTTCAGCATAAAGCGTATCTAACTTTTGACCAGCAAAACGGCCATTTTTCACAGTGGATACACCATTTGGATGGGCTGAAATTGCCCAATATTCACCGACTTTATCACTAGGAATCTCATAGCCAAACTCATCTCTCAGCTTGGTTCCACCCCAAATTTTTTCGTGCATGACTGATTGTAGAAATAATGGTTCTGACATGTCTTACCCCCAAAATGTACTTTTTCTTTATTATATCAAAAAATGGATAAGCTAAAATAATCTCCCTTCACCTTTCTATATCAAAAATTACAGTAAATTTAGTAATTACTCTTATTTCTAGGACAAATTCAAAAAGCACTGCAATTGCAGTGCTTTCTTCTTTATTCTTGATCTTCTTCAACAAACTGACTGTTGTAAAGATCGGCGTAGAAACCTCCCTGCTCCATGAGCTGGTCATGGTTTCCTTGCTCGATAATATTCCCATCACGCATGACTAGGATCAAATCAGCATTGCGAATAGTAGACAGGCGGTGAGCAATGACAAAGGACGTCCTGCCTTCCATCAGCTTGTCCATCGCTTTTTGAATCAATTCTTCCGTCCGTGTATCGACAGATGAAGTCGCCTCATCTAAGATAAGGAGTGGCGCATCTTTGAGCAGAGCTCTCGCAATAGTTAGGAGCTGCTTTTGACCAACAGAAAGACTGACTGTGTCATCCAGAACTGTATCATAGCCGTCTGGTAAGGTCATGATAAAGTGGTGGACACCAACCGCTTTTGCAGCTTCAACAACTGCTTGATCAGTAATATCTTTCTGATTGTAGATCAAGTTTTCTTTAATGGTCCCTTCAAAAAGCCATGTGTCCTGTAACACCATAGAGAAAGCATCGTGAACTTCAGAGCGTTTCATTTCTTTGGTATCAACGCCATCAATGGTGATGCGACCACGGTCAATATCATAAAACTTCATGAGTAGGTTAACAATCGTTGTCTTACCCGCACCTGTCGGGCCAACAATCGCTACTTTTTGACCAGCATTAGCTTGAGCTGAAAAATCATGAATAATAGTCTTATCTGGATTATAACCAAAGAAGACATCTTCAAAATGAACGTCTCCTTTGACTTCTGTCAAAGCTTTCGGTTTATGAGAATCATCTTCCATATCTGCTTCTGCTAGAAACTCAAAGACACGTCCCATAGCTGCACTAGCAGATTGGAGTGTTGTGATTCCCTGGGCGATTTGAGAAAGAGGTTGTGAAAAAATTCGTACGTAGACCATGAAAGCCACAATCGTACCCATGCTAATGGAGCCATTAATAGCCATTGTGGCACCTACAATCACAACCATCACATAGCCAAAATTACCAACAAAGTTCATCAGTGGAAACATAATTCCTGAAATAAATTGTGACTTCCACATACTAGCATACAGATTTTGATTGAGGACATTGAATGCCAAACGTGTCTTTTCTGCACCATTGTAACTAGTAATAACATTGTGCCCGGAGTACATTTCTTCGACATAACCATTAATAGCTGCTAGATTACTTTGCTGTTCTTGGAAATATCTCTGAGATTTCGCCATCAGAACTGCTGAGAAAACAAAACCCAATAAGACCGAACCAATCGTCACAAATGAAAGTACAACATTCGTATAAAACATCATAAAGAGCACAGCAATTAAAAGCAAGACTGAAGAAATCAGGGTGCCCAAACTCTGTGTCAACGATTGTCCAACTGTATCTACATCATTTGTCACACGTGATAGGGTATCCCCTTGGGAATGACTATCAAAGTAGCTTAAGGGCAGGCGGTTGATTTTCTCTGCAATCGCAGTTCTCAAACGTTTTGAAAAGTGCTGAATCATATCCGAAATAGCGTAACCCTGCGCATAATTGATAAGAGAACCCACAACATAAAGGAAAGCTAGGAAGAAACCTATATTTGAGATAGCTCCCAAGTCCATCTCACCTACTAGACCTTCTGTAATTAAGTTTGTGATTTCACGCAACTTATAGGGACCAAACACTGTAATAATACTAGAAATGATAGCACCGGCTACTGCAATGACAAAAGGAAGCTGGAAGCCTTTAATATAGGGCTTCATCTGGGTAAATAAAGATGTTTTTTTATTTTCCATTTTCTAGTTCCTCCTTTGATAATTGAGAATAAGCAATTTCTTGGTACACTTCATTCGTAGCCAACAACTCTTTATGGGTACCTTGTCCAACGACTTTACCATTGTCTAGAACTAGGATTTGATCGGCATCCATAATAGTAGAAATTCGTTGGGCGACAATCAGTTTTGTCATATGTTGGGTCTGTTCTGCCAATTCTTTTCGTAAAATACGATCTGTCTTATAGTCCAAAGCAGAGAAAGAATCATCAAATATCAAAATTTCCGGCTTACGGGCCAATGCACGCGCAATAGCCAGGCGTTGGCGTTGACCGCCAGAGTAGTTCGTGCCTCCTTGGGCTACTTCAGATTCAAGTCCTGCCTCTTTTTCTTCTACAAATAATTTGGCTTGTGCTAGTTCAAGGGCTTCCCACATTTTCTCTTCATCTAGTGGAGTTTCCATGCTTTCTCCAAAGTCCAAATTTGAAGCAATTGTCCCTGAGAAAAGTACAGCTTTCTGCGGAATATACCCTACCTTATTACGTAGAGCTTTAAGCTCGTAGTCACAGACGTCTATACCGTCGACTAGAATCCTACCTTCTGTCACATCATAGAAACGAGGTATCAAATTGACAAGGGTTGATTTACCTGAGCCAGTAGATCCAATAAAGGCAACTGTTTCACCAGCTTTAGCAGTGAAACTAACATGCTCAATTACTGCTTCAGAATTTTTTGCATAACGGAAAGAAACATCTTCAAAAGTTACTTGTCCTTTACTTTGGCCCTCAGTCTGTGCCTGATCTTTTTCTTTGATACTGCTATCCAGTGCTAACACTTTGTTAATCCGACCAGCTGAAACAAGGGTACGTGGTAAAACAATAAACAAAGCCCCCATCAGCAAGAAGCCAATTACAACCTGCATACCATAAGACATGAAAACAACCATATCACTGAATAGACCAAGCTTATCAGCAGATGCTGCACTATGAATCAAATAAGCTCCAATCCAATAAATAGCCAGCGTTAAACCACTTGAAATTCCGCTCATAATCGGATTGAACAAAGACATGAAGCGGTTAATAAAAATATTAAGGCTAGTTACCTCGTCGTTTGCTGCACCAAATTTTGCATCCTGGTAATCTTCAGCATTATAGGCCCGAACAACCCGAATCCCTGTCAAACTCTCACGTGTCACACTATTTAATTTATCTGTCAAGGTTTGTACAATAGATTGCTTTGGAAAAGCCAAAGTCACTAAGACAATCGTCATTAATATAATGGCTGCAACCGCGACTAAAACAGCGATCAACCAAGCATCTGATTTGCCAACAACCTTCGTCATAGCCCAAATCGCCATGATGCTTCCTCGAATAACAACTTGTAGTCCCATAGCGATAAACACCTGAATTTGGGTAATATCGTTGGTTGTTCTGGTCAGAAGGCTAGGGATAGAGAATTTTTTAATCTCTGAATCAGAATAATCCAAGACACGATTAAAAATATCCTCACGCAAGCGGGTAGTATAGCTAGAAGCCATCCGAGAGGACACAAAACCAGCTATTACCAAGGAGAATAAGCTGGCAAAGGATAGGCCTAGCATTTTCAAACCTGGCACCCATAGATCTCCTGTCGTTGTCCCCGGTGTCTGTAGTAAGGTTGTAATTTCTGACATATAAGTCGGAACTTCTAACTCTAAATAAACGGTCAGACAGATAAAAACAACTGTCATCAAAATCAGTCCGATTTCTTTTGACGTCAAGCGTTTAAATAATTTAAACATTGGCATCCTCGCTTTCTAATTTCTCAATAT
Source organism: Streptococcus sp. 2_1_36FAA (assembly GCF_000161955.2). NCBI lineage: Bacteria > Bacillati > Bacillota > Bacilli > Lactobacillales > Streptococcaceae > Streptococcus > Streptococcus sp. 2_1_36FAA. Next base: position 273,088 of record NZ_KI391975.1, on the reverse strand, counting down.
TTTGGTGGAATTTCGCCATAACCAGAGTGAAGGTTGCCAATTCTTCTTCTGAAACACCCTGGAGGAGACAGCGATCGATTTCATTAAAAAAATCCTGGATTTCTTTGAGGCTATCTTGAGCGACGTTTGTTAGTTGGATAATTTTTGCTCTTTTATCTGTTTTGCTCACTTTCAAGATAATGGTCCCATTTTTTTCCATTCTCTTCATCAAATTGCTGGCAACTGATTTAGAAATATCTAGCTCGCATTCAATGTCTCGGATAAAAGTCTGGATTCCTTTTTTATCTCGCTGAGACACAAAATATATAACTTGACCTTGAGGACCGGCCATAAATTCAATCCCACGTTCTTTAGCTCTCAATTCAATCATCCGATAGATTTGACGACCAAAACGTTTGAACTCTAATAAAGGCTTTTCCAATACATGCTCCTTTCTATTTAGTTCTCTTGAGAACTAATAAGTTTCCATGAGAACTATTTTATCACTAGGATAAAAAATGTCAAGAAAAAAGTTTCCATGAGAACTATATTTCCAAAAAAGAAACTGGGAACAAAAATCCCAGTTCTATCTAGTCGAAAAATCTCGTCCTTGACCTATTCTACGCCTCATCAACTCTTCTTTTAATGCTATAAAAACGTCTACTAAATAGAAAAATGAGGTCCCCTCGTCTCATCTTTACTTTCTTCTTTTCTATGGAAATAGCCACTTAATATGAGGGGCAAGTTCGGAAATTTGTTGATGGAGTTCGTTGAAACTAACATCTTTCACATGGTCCAAATTTAAAGAAACGGCACTTGCGTCTTGATCCTTAGGATAAAAATATAGAATTCGAATGGTCGGTTCTGCAGACGTCCTATGAGACCGGTAAAGGTCATATTCAATCTTCTCAATCTCCTGCCATAAGAAGAACTTCTCGCTTTTATCAGATAGGCCTCTCAGTCTCATTCCCGATTGATTCATCTCTAGAATCGGAGGTCTATGATTGGAAATATAGCCTAAAACAAACATCAAAATAGCAATGATCCCCACTCCCCAATAGACCATATTTAACATAACATCACTTTCTTCAGAAGTCCGACCATTTCTCTCATCCTCTTTGCTGATTGGATTACGATAAATTATTTGATTCGCATTATTCTGACTTTCTAATGCAGGGGTCTGCTTATCTAAAGAGGCAAAAGCCATAGTAAAAAAGATACCCAAGAGCAAGAGAAAGCCTATGAAATAAAAAGTTGAGCCATCGCGCTTATATACTTTCATTCTATCTCCCTATATAAGAATCCCTTCCAAATGATCCAGCTCGTGCTGACAGATTTGAGCCGGAAAGTCTTTCAGAGTTATGGTTTGTGGTTGCCAATTTCGATCTAGGTAATCGACAGTAATTTCTTGATAACGGGTTGTAGATCTGCTACCAACAAGAGACAAACAACCTTCCTCTGTCTGATAAGGACCTGACTTAGCGCGCAAGACTGGGTTAAACATAATGATTGGAACCATTCCATACATGAAAATGATCACGCGCTTCTTAACCCCAATCATATTGGCCGCAAGACCGACACAGTTTTCTTGATTGGCTAGCAGAGTATCCTGCAGATCTTGAGCAAGGTAGAGATCGGATTTTACAGCTACTTCTGATTTTTGCTGTAAAAAGAGAATATCTTTTACAATAGCTTGTTGCATGTTACACCTCATATAATAAAGGCCTGATCAAGTCAGACCTTTACTCCTTTATTTTGCATGTCGTTCGCTGATTTCTTTAGCCAGTACAAAGTTACCCAACGTTGCAGAGCCATTACCAGCTACAGCTGGTGTCACAATATAGTCACGAACATCTGGAACAGGCAGATAACCATTGAGTAGCACTGCGAATTTTTCGCGAACACGGTCTAACATGTGCTGTTGCGCCATTACTCCACCACCAAAGACAATCACATCTGGGCGGAAAGTTACAGTAGCTTGAATCGCAGCTTGAGCAATGTAGTAGGCTTGAATATCCCAGACAGAGCTGTTAAGCTCAATATTTTCACCACGGATTCCGGTACGGGCTTCCAAACTTGGACCAGCTGCCAGACCTTCCAAACAACCATTGTGGAAAGGACAGACACCATTAAATTCTTTTTCTACATCCATCGGATGCTTGGCTACATAGTAGTGACCCATTTCTGGGTGACCAGCACCACCGATAAATTCTCCACGCTGAATCGCTCCAGCTCCAATTCCTGTCCCAATTGTATAATAGACTAAGTTTTCAATACGGCCACCAGCATTGTTGCGAGCTACCACTTCTCCAAAAGCGGAACTATTAACATCAGTAGTGAAGTAAATTGGTACATTAAGAGCACGACGAAGGACACCAACGATATCCACATTCGCCCAATGAGGCTTTGGAGTTGTCGTAATGAAACCGTAAGTTTTTGAATTTTGATCAATATCAATTGGTCCGAAAGAGCCAACAGCTAAACCAGTTAAATTGTCAAAACGAGAGAAAAATTCAATCGTTTTATCTAAAGTTTCAATCGGTGTTGTAGTAGGAAACTGTGTTTTTTCAACTATTTCAAACTTCTCATTACCAACCGCACAGACGAACTTAGTCCCGCCAGCTTCCAAACTTCCATATAATTTTGTCATAAAATTCCTCTTCTTTTATGCTATCAGATTTAAGTTAATCAGACTTCCCTGACACTTTTAATCTGATTCGCAATTTTTTCTTTTTTGCATTCAATTTATTATAGCATATCTCTCGGAAACTATTTCACCAAACTAAACTTTTTTCATGCTTTTTTCAAGACATTTAACCAACAGCCTGCTCCTATAAAAATATCCCCCAAGATTTCTCGGGGGATTCGTCAATTCGCTTATTGATCATAAATTATTGGAAGCTGACTGTATTATTTTTTATGATCATTTTAGATTCTGGTGAGATATCTGTTTGCTCTAGTGTTATAATCGTTTCACCTTTTTCATCCAAAATATGCCAAACACCATCTTTATGTCCTAACAAAGCAACACCAGTCTCTCCGTTATCTTCATCTTTGTATGTTGTAGAAAATGCCTGATCCACACCCTCTAGCAAACGCTCCTCTTTCGTACTAAGGGTTACCAAATAGTAAGCTCCCCCCCGAACACCTAGCGCATACTGATTATCAATCTGAGTGTACTTTTCATAGGTTGATCTGGAAGATAAGGCGCTACTGAGAGTTTTACTCAATTGTTTCTTCACCTCTTCACTTCTTTCCTCATCCAGAGATTGAATTGTTTTCTGTACATCTTTGACCTTAGCAACTTCCTGTCTTTTGGCTTCTCTAGCCTGATAAATCAAGAAGGTTCTCACCAAAAATGAACTCCCAAAAACAAAACCGACAATCAGAGCAATGACATTACCTTTTTTCTTCATCCGATCCCCCATGTATCTATAAGTAGTATATAAGAAATGTTTCCTTATAACTTATAGCATAACAGAATATTTTTGAGAAAACAAATAAAACCTAGCAAAACTAGGTTTTATTATCTTATTCAACGGTTACTGACTTGGCCAAGTTACGTGGCTTATCAACATCCAGACCACGATGCAGGGTTGCATAATAAGCAACGAGCTGGGTTGGAACGACCATAGAAATCGGTGATAGATATGGGTGTACTTGACTGAGTACAATATCATCATTATCTTTGGCTACATTTTCTTCAGCAATGGTCAATACATTGGCACCACGAGCTGCTACCTCTTGGATATTTCCCCGCGTGTGGTTGGCAAGGACAGGATCTGACAAGAGGGCCAGGACTGGTGTCCCTTCTTCAATCAAGGCAATCGTACCATGTTTTAATTCACCAGCTGCAAATCCTTCACACTGAATATATGAAATCTCTTTAAGCTTGAGGCTGGCTTCCATGGCTACGTAGTAATCTTGACCACGGCCGATATAGAAGGCATTGCGAGTTGTCCCCAAAAGATTGTCAACCTTGCTCTCAATTAGCTCTTTCTCAGAAAGGGTTGATTCGATAGACTGGGCTACCAAGGATAGTTCATGAACCAGATCAAAGGCTGTAGCTTTTTCAGAAGCATTGGCGTCTCCTACTGCTTTAGCTAAGAATGCCAAGGCAGCAATTTGTGCAGTATAGGCCTTGGTTGAAGCAACCGCGATTTCAGGACCTGCATGAAGAAGCATGGTATGGTTAGCTTCACGAGACAAGGTTGATCCTGGCACATTTGTAACTGTTAGGCTTGGAATCCCCATTTCATTGGCCTTGACCAAGACCTGGCGACTATCAGCTGTTTCGCCTGACTGACTAATAAAGATAAAGAGTGGTTTTTTACTGAGAAGTGGCATACCGTAGCCCCATTCAGATGAAATTCCCAGCTCAACTGGCGTATCTGTTAATTCTTCAAGCATTTTCTTAGAGGCAAATCCAGCATGGTAAGAAGTCCCTGCTGCAAGGATGTAAATACGGTCAGCTTTTTGTACAGCCTTGACAATAGCTGGATCTACGACTACTTGGCCATTTTCATCTGTATAGGCTTGGATGAGTTTACGCATAACAGTTGGCTGCTCATCGATTTCCTTGAGCATATAGTAAGGATAGGTTCCTTTACCAATATCAGACAAGTCTAACTCAGCAGTATAACTTTCGCGTTCCTGAAGGTTACCGTCATAGTCCTGAACCTCCACACTATCTTTACGAACAATAACCAACTCTTGGTCATGGATTTCCATAAATTGATTCGTTTCCCGAATCATGGCCATGGCATCTGAGCAGACCATATTATAGCCTTCTCCCAGACCAACTAGAAGTGGAGATTTATTTTTTGCAACGTAAATGACCTCAGAATCTTCTGAATCAACCAAGGCAAAAGCGTAAGATCCACGGATAATATGAAGGGCTTTTTTAAAGGCTTCTAAGACTGATAAGCCGTCTTCCTCAACAAATTTCCCAATCAAATGCACTGCAATTTCAGTATCTGTTTGTCCTTTGAAGTGGTGACCTGCAAGGTATTCTTCCTTGATTTCAAGGTAGTTTTCAATAACTCCGTTGTGCACCAAGACAAAACGTCCTGTCTCAGAGCGATGAGGGTGGGCATTGCTCTCGCTTGGTTTCCCATGAGTAGCCCAGCGGGTATGACCAATACCAGTCGAACCTGCTACGTCGATTCCAATTTTAGAACGCAGGTCTGCAATACGGCCGACAGATTTGACCAGGCTAGAATTTTTTCCTGTTGTTACAAAAATTCCAGCTGAGTCATAACCACGGTATTCCAATTTTTCCAAACCCTGCATCAAGATATCAGTTGCGTTGCGATTTCCGACAACTCCGACAATTCCACACATACTTACTAATTGAGTGATGTTCCAAGGACATCACTACTCTCCTTTAAAATTGGTATAGTCTGATTTTATAGAAAAATCATTGGCGAAATCAGTATACAATGCTTCTTTCTGTTTGTCAAGCTGTAAATCTTTAAAGTATGTGGTAGAATTTTTTAGAAAGCCCATTTCTTGTAATATGAAAGGAGAACTTTGACCGAGGAGTGCAAAAAAGACTGAACATTTTTCTTGCTCAGTCTTGACAGAATGGAATTTATCCTGTATCATTAGTTGAAGACTGAGTAAGAAGGACGAGTTCTTACTCGGTAAGGCGGAAGGTGTTAGCGCACCTTTCGTCTTTTTTTATTCGATTTATTTACTAAGTATTATAGCATACAAATACCCACTATGCAAGTGTTTTCTGCAAAAAAACAGCAGAAAAAACACTTTTTTGAAAAAGCGATAATTATATAATTTATTATATATCTTATTGTATAACTTTTTTATTTTCCAAGACGACGTTTAGAAGGATAACGGAAATTACGCAAGCAATAACGTCGTTTTATCTTGTTCTGTTTAATCTTAATTGTCCCTCCAGTTACCCCTTCAAGATCCATCATTTCCTGATATTCCTTACGCCAGGAGCCAAAGAAAAGCTCACGCAGACCGTCTTCATAATTGAGAACAATCATTTGACTCATGGTCTGAGCGCCTAGTACCGTCCAGTACATGCCTCGCTTTTTCATGCGATAGGTGACTTTTCTGTGCTGGCTTTCCATAACCCCAATTCCCGAAGAACTCAGTCCCCTCAAATTAGCTGGTTTGGTATATTGAAAATTTTGCAGGAGCTTGTTTTTAAAGTGTTCAAACTCTTCTTCCTCCTCTTCTGTGGACAGGAAGCCCTCTGTCGTATCAAGGACAGTCCGCAGCTTTTCTTTGTCGTGCTGCTTGATCGCCTGGAAAGCTAAATCCAGGAGTTCTTCTGCATAAGGCCTAAAAGCAAGCTTCAGCTTCTGGTTGACATGGTAAGCGTCCCAGAAATGCTCATGACGCTTTACCTTTAGGGCTTTGGCTATCTCTTTAAAGATATAGGGTGTATAGCCATGACCGCCGTCCGAATTGGTAATCAGGATAGTTTCTTCCTGGATGTCAAAGTGGTTATAGAGGTAGTCTAGCACTTGATCTCTCGCCGATCGATTATCTAAGGAGATAAACTCTTTTTTTCCCTGGAGTTCAAAGCGGTTACTTCCCACCTTTTTGCTTCCCGTGTGAATGACAAAATGAGAGAGATCATAGTTTCGACTAGGATCTTCCTGATCACTCGCTTTCACCATCACCCCATCTCCTTCAATATAAATCATATCGACAGGATGCTTTTCTTGAGCCTCTTCATCTCCATAAAAGCGATAATCTGCTTTCTCCTTCAGAAGTTCATCGCAAAGTTTGACAGCCTTCACAACAATCGGCTTGGTGATACGGATATGATAAGTCAACTGAATAACCTGGATGACCTTATCATAAGGCATCAAGGTAGAGAGGCAGGCCACCTGGTACATAAACTCCCAGGAGAAGCGGGTGTTTTTAGACAAGCCTAGTTTCTCATCAACAGGAACGACCCACTCACCCCCTTTCTTCCACCGGCGGCGTCTGAAGGTAATCTCTCCAAAAGTAAAGGCAACCGTCCGCTCCATTGAGTGAATACAGGTATAACCTCTGGCTTTCATGATGGGAACCATCTCTTCATCGTACTGAACAATGCTCTCATAAACATCTTTCGCATTTTGCGCAAATAATTGATCCTTTAATTCTCTTTCATCAAAAACAGTCATTAACACTCTCCTTGAAAGTTAAATTAAAATCTATTTTAATCAATTTTTACCTCTTTTTTCAACTAATAGACCTTACTAGTATGCATCTCAGTTTTTATGATACGAAAAAAAGCCTGACCAATCGGCCAGGCTTTGAGGTGGTTCATCATCTCTCAACCAGTATAGCATATTAGTTATCAAACCAAAAGACTAGTCTCATATCATACACATTCAAACAATTACCTTCATAATCTGAAATTTCATAAGCCAAATTATAGAGCTTATAATAAAGAAATTTCACAGCCTCTGCAGCTAGTTGAATTGATTCATCATTGGCATTAATGTAAGACATAAAATAATCTTGTAACTCTATAGCAGTAACATAACCAAATGAATGACCATCCATATCCCAGTCAGCAGCTGCGCCCTCTGTAATATCCGTTACATCCTTTGGTAGCCCTCTATTTTTCTGAATAAACGGTATATCATGCTCATTTCTCACATTCCCAAGCGCAGAAAATAAAGGGTAGTTGCGTCCAATATAAAATTCATCGACATCCTTAATCCTTGTGGGATTTGCAAAATCAACATAGCGGGGATTGGCTACAAACCAGTTACCGTTTTTATCTTTACCTTCAATCCAGGCATGAATATCTGCTCCCATCTTATTACCTCCATAGAGCCTCACTTGGAATGAAGCTCATTTTCTTATTTTATTTTTTCTTCTGAATAGAGTTCACCAGACGTTCAAAGACTGGATAAGCAATCATTGAGCAGGGGATGACTAGGAAAATAGCTACAATGGAGTCTGCTATAAAGGAGAAGTCCCCTGTAAAATGAACCATTATAGCAATAATGGCAATAGGAAGAACCAAGACTGGTACAAACTTCAGAGACAGCAGCCCTATAGTCAGCAAGAACAGCATGCTTAAGCCATAGGACTTATAAAAGACAAAGACAGCCACCGCTGCCAGAAAGATGAAGAACAGTCGAACTAAGTTTTTCATATTCAGGATAATCATAAGCTTATCTCCTTACTTTTTAAGCTTTCGCTGCATCCTTTCCCACTCCCGAATGATCAGATTTTCTAAATAATCTGAAGCTGATTTAGCTTGATGGTATTCCACCAACTCCTCCAGCTTGTCATAGCGGACATCTTCGTGTAAGGAAAAAGGATAGCGGCCTTTCTTGTTATAGTTAGATGCAGCCTTTTTAGAGTTGCGGGTGCTATTTTGGTGTGTTGCTCTCACTTTTTCAGGTGAGGGCTTAAAGGTTTCTTTTACCTGAGCAAAACGATTTTCTGTCATACGGTTTCTCCTTCTAATACTCTTAATATATTTTCATAGACATAATCCATATTATCATAAAACTTCCGATGAGCTTCTTTTTGACTATATGTCATCTTTTCACGTTGTTCAAAGACGCTTTGGCCAATGACCAAACTTTTAGCCATCAGTTCTTTCTCCTGGATAGAACCCAGGTAAGCAGGATCTTCTTCCACAACTTCTAAAAACTGCTTACAGGTATCTGTCACATTTTGGCCAACGTACTTAATTTTATTGCCAATCAGATAAGGTTCCGCTGTGACATAGCTCTTTTTAGAAATGACCTCGATTGCTTCATTCTTGATAAACTCGACAAATTTCTTCAGAGACAGCCAAGCCCGAAAACCGTTGAGAGAAGCATCGGATACCGCTAAGACCATATCCGAAACGGCAATAAAATTGGCCGTCACCAAACTTTCGTCATTATGGGTATCAATCAGGATCACATCAAACTGAGCGGCCAGCTCCTCATAGTGCTCACTAAACCACATAAAGAGTTGCAAGTATTTATTATTTCGACTGCCAAGATCCAGCTGCTCATCTGTTAGACGTTCATCTCCGCAGATTAAACTGAGATTTTCAGAAATTTGAACAATCTCATACTCTCCAGTTGTAAAAATATCATAAATGGTCTTTTCGCTGGTTACGTCAAAAGTGCGGGTTAGATTGCATTCCCAGGCGCCGTCAATTAGACAAACTCTCAATCCCTTTAGACGTGCCATCCAATCTCCCTCATTAAAAGTATCCGTGGTTTTCCCACCGCCGCCTTTTCCCAGATTTATTGTTTGTATCTTCATCTAAGACTCCTTTGCTTTTCATCATTTTCTATATTGTTCCATGCTTCTATTATACGACTACACAAAAGATTTGTCAACAAAAAATACACAATAAGTTATATAACTTATTGTGTATTTTATTATATACTTAATTGTTCGTTTCGTTATCTATTTTCTTACATCAGAACTTAGCCAAATGTCGCTCCGATATTCCCGCCAATGTAGGCTTTCAATTGGATTTGATTGACTGTGGTATTGAAGTTTCCAATAAAATAACAATTCTCTTCATTCTCTTTAGTCAACACCACCAAGAATTGAACCACATCGTCACTCTCTGAAGGGCTGACTTCTAGTTTTGCCTTTTGATAGGTGTATTGATTGACTAAAATTGCCATCGCAAAGGTTTGTATCATAGCATTATCGGTCATGGAGAGGTGATTTTCAATCGTCCCTTTTACATCAGCAAGAGTTTTAGCCTTTTGGATATCCGCCACTGCCTCATCAAAAGCCACAACAACTGCTTGCGTTTGAACCTCATCTGCTTGGCTATAGGGATGTTCCAGCTTTAATTTAGCTGTTCGATGGTTCTTTTCATCCACTGTCTCCTCTTCAACTGGAGAAACTGTTCCCTTCTTCTTTGAAGGTTCTGTCTGCTCTGTTTTAGGCTCCTCTTTTGATTTTTCTTTGGTCAGGTATTGGTAAATACCGACACCAGCTAAAGTGATTAAGAGAACTGTTGCAATGATGAATACCATGTTATCTTTAATCCTTTTCTTCATTCTTGTTTCCTTCTATTTTACTAATTTTGGTGACTTATTATCTGGATAAGCAAAGGTCGTAATCTCCGCCTTTTGTTGGGCGGGACTCCAAATCCGATAATCCCATGTGTAGGGCTTTTTGAAATAGTCCCATCCACTGATTGGCGTGTTTTGTTCAACAATCAGGATAGAACCATCTTCAAAGACATGGCAGACGATACCTGTATGCCCATATCCGCCTCCTCCGTTTTGAGTAGAGAAGATAGCGCCCTTCTTAGGGGTCGTTTTGACGCTATTTCCGAATATAGAGGCCCAAGATGACGCCTGGTCTTTCCCGTTCCCTGAGACAGATCCAGAGTGGCCCCAAAGATGATTTCCTAAACTAATAGTTAAGTTTACACACTGGCCATCTAAGCTAGGCCCATACCCTGTCACATACCAGCCTTGAGAAGAAGCATATTCCATCCCCAAACTTTTTGGATCGATGATGTATTGTTTCAGACTAGCTGGAAGATTATCAGGACTATAGCCCCAGGCTGTTGCATCCCCTGGAACAGTTCCTGTCCCATCAGATACTCCACCTGAACTGTCATCATCGCTGCAATCAGTGTCGCTATCGCTGGAGCTATCCTCAGCTGAAGAAGTGTTGGGAGCTTCTGAAGCAGCTGTCGTTGTACTGCCCTTATAGGGTTTAGTTCCGTGAGCAGCAATAGCTTTGTCATCCAGCCACTTGTACTTCGTACCCAGAGTATCATACATAGCAAGCAGCTTAGTCTTATAAGTGCCATCTGTTGCCCAGCCACCGTCCGCAATCGCAGTCAAGGTACTCTTTCCATCTGTATTATTGATAGCGGCTGTGTAGAGGGTCTGGTGAGCCATGAACTCTGCCTTCCCTACAATCCCCGCATCATAGCTGGAAAACCAAGTATAAGCTCCACCAGTTCCATCTCCGACGTTGGCACCTGGCTTGGTACCGCTTAAGTCAACACTATCTTCCCCATAAGTCGCAAGCGTGACTGGGAAATTACTTTTACTAGAGGTTTTAACTCCGCCCATATTGTGAGCCATCCAAAAGGAGGTACCATTTGGATTGGAGAAGTTAAAACCATTCTCTATCATTGTCTGAGTGATAGAAGCAGACGGTAGGAAACCACCTGCTTTCCAGGAGCTGATATAGGCTTCTTCATGTTTCTTGACAAAATCATCAATTGAGCCATCCCCTGAAGGGATTTCACCTGAAGAAGTAACCTGGGTATCAGAGCTAGAGCTACAATCTTTTGAACTACTGTGAGACACGGCACCAAATACTCCAGCCAATATACTTGTCAGCATCATCACCAAGATGATAAAAGCTCCTAGCGTGAGGCCGATTTTCCATACAAAAAGTTTCTTCACAGACTCCCTCTCTTTCTACCAGAGACCCAGAACTGTTTTTAAAAGAACATAGAAAATTAAAAAGATAATAAAGCCAAGCGCAACCTTCTTGAGACTATTGACAAACTCCTGATCACGAGCTTTCTGAGCCTCTAACCGTTCAGGGTCTGATTCTCCTTCAGAAGCGAAATAGTCTCGTTCCGCTTTCATTCTGGTTTTTCTGATCATCACATACTCATCAAATGCTTGCTTCTTACGTCCAAAAAATCCTAATCCATCGTTTTTGCGTGACATTCTTTCTTCCTTTCTGATTACTGGAGCCCGCCATAGCGTTCTATTTCAGGGGCTAACAACTGCTGGTTAAAGACAATATTTCCTACACTGGAGATATTCATGAACAGCTGGCCTTTTCTTAGTCGTGGTAAAGTTTCCAATTCTGATTGGTTCATAGATCCCGATAGCGCATTGGCCAAAAGCGGCACACTGGTATCATCCGTTTGAGCAAATACCCGATACTGCATCAATCCAAATATACGTTGAACTGCTGTCACATACGGATCCTTAAAAGTAGCACTTCCTGACTCAAAGAGGATGCCTCGAAGGGAATTTACCGACAAGACCACGCCAGCAAAGTTCTCACCCATGGAGTCAATAATATCTGCCAGCAGTTTTACGCTGCTTTCATACTTAGGATTTATGAGCGTTTGTGCTTCAGAAATATTAACAATATAGTGAGGCATATCCATCTCATTTTTATCAGGTGAAGCCTTCAGGGTCTGCTTGCATCGTTTCCCGTGGTTAACAATATCAGCTGAGACTAGGGATAAAACAGAGAAAATCTGCGCATTCAGCAAGTTTGGCATGGCTTTGAGTCCTGACAGGTCAAAGGTCACAACCTGCTCTCTTGAAATATCCTGAAATTCGGTTGTCCCTTCAAACATATCCGCATTGGTTGTCAGAAGCTCATTAAAAGTATTGTAAATACGATTAACAGAGCTTAGTTCAATCTTATTGGTATGTTTTTTACTCTGAAGCTTATCTTGATAGTCCTCTACGTACATCACAAAGTCAGACAAAATAGGGTATTCCTCCGCAACCAATTCGGTTGCCTTTAGCTTTTCAGGGTTCAACGTAGGATTACGAGCCCAAAGACCTTCCTCGATATAAAATTCGTTCAAAATCTGGCCAAGGCTAGTCAAGTCATCGCCAGTAGCTTCATCATTCAGCAATTTGAATATATTCTTGAGCTTCTCAATATGCAGGTTGTACGATTTCTTCTTGTCTACCTCCGTTCCTTCTTCATTCGTTACAGTCGGAAAGACCTGAAAGATATTGATCCGATTAGCTTCACCTGAGAGGTCTAAAATCAGGCCGTGTTGTTTACGGGTCTGATCCAGAAACGTGCCATTGGCATCAAAATTTCGGATGAAATTGCCTTTGGCATACAGGCCATCTGTATGTTTGAGAAGAAAGGAGCGCTGACCCATTTTAGGGTTGCCAGAGATAATCATGAAGGAACGGGTTCGACGTTCATCTCGTTCTAAGAAATTAAAGTTGACGGCTCCTCGGGTTGGCGTCCAACCCATATAGACGCCTCGCTGATCTTCCAATTTGGTATGATTGAAGAAATAGCCACCTGCCAGGTCATGAGGCTTAACAGGAATGCCTCGACGACGATTAGGAAGGTCAATCTGATATTGAGCTGGAATAAACGGAGCATGGTATTCAAAGTCTAATTCACCTGAGAGGATGGTTGATTTGAAGTTAGAGGTCTTATCCTTGATGTCCTCAACTCTGCGGAAGAGCCCTTCTTTCGTTGAGGCGGGCACAAAAATTCTCACATACATCCCCAGTATAGAAATATTCTTCTTCGTAATTTCACGGTTCAGTTCCTGCAAGTCCTTGATTTCATCTAACTCTTTCTGGTTATCCGTAAGCTTACTATTGCCAGTAATACGGGTTGATTTCTCCTCGATGGAGTCCGTAATCTCTTGACGAATGACCTTACTGTTTTCTCGGTAGATAGAAAGGAAAGCCTGTGTTCCAGGAATGAGCATCAGATCAGATAACCAGAACCGATCCAAGTCTTCTGACGGATATTCATAGAAATGAAGCACGGTATGGTAGCCGTCTCCACTCGTCCAATAGCGGTCATTTCTAGCAAAATCAATATTCCCTTGAGGTTGGATTTGGCTGAGAAAAGCTAAGTCATAGCCATCTGCTTTCAGTTGACGTTGGCGGCGTTTTGATAATTCTGGCATAAGAACCTCCTATACTTTTTCGTTCATGTTGTTAAATTGCTTTATAATCTGGATTTTCTTTGTCTTCGTCACTTCCTGTGGAACAAAGTCATTATTCCCGTAAGTCTTAGCCTTACGCACTAACTCATCCAGTTCTGATGTCGTTGGAGCAAAGAGCCAGAGTATAAACTCTGTATTGTAGATTTCCTGTTGGATGTTTTCCTCAGTTTGGATTTGGGAGATTAACCATTCTTCACGGTCTTTCAATTGCAAGTATCGTCTTTCTTCAGGAAGCAACCTCGCTTTCTCCTGGCGAACCTGACTCAGATGATGCCTAAGATCCATAATCTGCGTATCCGTATTGGTGGGAAGTGTTGTGGTTTCCACCTGAATATCCGTATTAAAATCTGTCAGCCACTTTTCAAAATTATCCAAGGTACGGCGGATTTCATCATAAGACAGGGAGCCTAGGTCTTTGCCTGGGATTTCCAAAAACTGCAAATAGCCAAAGTCCACTAGTTCAATGTAAGCTTTATGATTATTAATAATCTTTTTGGTATCCAGGAGCTCGACGCAGGAGTGAAGATCGAAGTATTCCTGTTTGAATTTCTTATCTTGGCGAATTTGACGCCCCAAAGGTCGTTTCTCTTGAGAAACTGGTGAGTAATGTTTTATTGCCATTAGTGTTTTTCCTCCTCTTTAGATCGTTGGTAATTGATACTGGTATAGTGTTTACGACGGCGTCTGAAGAAAAGATACATACTCTGCCAATTCTTCTTCCCGCCGTTGGTTGGCAAAACTAAATATAGACACATGAGAGGCGTTAGGATAATAAAGGCTAACAGCTGGGGCCACTGACTCGTCGGAAATATCTTCGTGCCAATAGAAAGAGCCGCAACCGCTGAACCGCCGACAAAAACAATATCTGCCATGAACAGCCCGATGATTTTGACTTTCGCATAGATGTCCCTAGGGATACCGTACTTTTCGTTCATATTTTCTTCTCCTTTATCATTGATAATCCTAGTGTAAAGGATAATTCAAAAGCTTGCTCTAACGGGACAAGTCACCGCAAAAACTCTTTTCCAGCTGAAAGAGAATAGATTTTTATTAACCATAAAGTTATATATTTTTTTATACATTTCATTACACACTGTCTGACAAATAGGAAGGCAAAAAAAGAGCCTCAATCCTGAGACTCTTTCACGATAGTGAAGAAGGATTCTTCAGATAGAATGGTAATCTCCTGCCCTTCCTCTAACCTCTTTAAAACGGCTTCATATTTCTTAGAGCGGCGATCAGGTTTAAAGAGATCCAGTTGCTTATGGCCCGCTACTAAAATTTGTGTTTGAGCGGACACATACCCTTGAACGATAGCTCCTCTCTCGGTAAGAAAGGCTACTGCTTCATTTCGAGTCAGTGGCCTCAAGCTTCCTGTGATGACCACCACTTTATCTTTGAGATCAATCATAGGCACTTACTCCTCTGTTTCGTCAATCTCTGCCCCTCTGATATGACTTTGGCCTTGCATTCGTTGGCCTGCCTGCTGCATCTGTTGGCTCATATAGTTCATCTGGGACATAGACTGCTGGAAGTTGCTTTTCGCAGGTGAGGGGTTTGGAGGAGTTGTTGGATCACTCACTCCCTGAAATGATGCTTCTTCTGATGGAGTTGGAGGTAACGTCGGATCCGTCACTCCGCCACTTGGTGAAAGGGAGCTTGCATCATCTGAGAAGATCGGTTCTCCACCATATTGACCTGAAGGGTTCAAAGTATAGTCACCATCTCGACTAAATCCTGGCTCAGGGACAACGGCATCATTTTTCAGCCCCTTATAGACTGCATTTTGAGCATTTGAGGCTTTCTGATCAAGATTATCCGTCACTCCGCCCATATAATCTTTAACCTTGCCAGCTCCCTGTTTGGCCATAGCATCCGCCAAATCTACGGCATTACTTACACCGCCTTTGGCTGTATTCCAAATGCCTTGATCTCTCACAGCATTAGCAACACCACTCAAGCCACCGCCTGTCGCTGCCAGGCTATTGCCAAGAACTTTACTACCTGTTACCACGGCACCTGGGACTTTCTTAGCCATATCTACACCGAATTGACCAGCGCCAACCGCTCCATGAGCTAGGGCACCTGCACCAGTCGCAAAGGCATTCCCCATCATCATGGCTCCAAGAAGTTGTTGTGCGGTGTCGCTGTGACCTGTTGAGACTCCCAGCCAGCGTTCAATCATGCTCACTCCTTGCATAGCTGCAAAGAATACTCCGATATAGACAAGCCCAGCAGCCAAACATTGTTCCCACATATTTAAGCCATCGAAGAAACCACCTGATAGCTTGGTAATAGCAGAAACAGATAGGGTAGGAAGGTCACGACAGATCTCCAGCGTCACACGCATGATGACAACTTCAAAGAAGATACCAGCGAAGGCTCCATCGATTGTCCGAAGTAGCTCTTTATACTTCTTAGAATTTGAAAGGGATGAATACCCCTGAATTGGCGAGATCATTGCTTCAATGACGATGTCAAAAACTGACTTTACAAACTTTATCGACATACTCACCAAGAGGATGATTAAAATGATATATTGCATATACATTCCAATCCAGTTGACCTTATAGCGCAGGTAGACTGACTCAAAGGCATTTAAACCTTTAGCAAATCTATGTTCTGTGATTGTTTCGACTCCTACTTGCTCAGAATCTAACTTATGAAGGAATAATCCTTTAATTCCTTCATAGCCAAATTTTTTCTTGTATCGTTCTTGTACTTGTTTTAGCAACTCGCTATTAGTAGCTCCGTATGTAGCTCCAAAATCAATCCGAGTCGCAAAATCAGATGTGTCTCGTTTGTCTGTGCTGTCTGTAATATTATTGACAGGAGTTGATCCTTTCTTAACAGGTTTGATATAACCATAAGAGTCCATAGGAAAGAGCTCCGTTGAAAAGTCATTATCAATCAAGACTTTCAAATCCACTACGTTATTTTTCATGGGTTGTATTGCTAGAGAAGAATATTGTTCACTTCCTTTTGGTGCTTCACTAGAAACAGTCTGAACAGACATCGCATCTTGCGCAACAACAGTAGCTATCGAGGTTAAGGCTAGGGGCATTACAGCTGTAACAAAGGTCACCAAAAGAAAATTGGTGATAACTCCTTTGTATTTAACAGGCTTTGTAAAGACTCCAGTTATAGCTGATACAACCAAAATTAAGCTAAACACCACAGTCCCCAGCACCTGGAAGCCTCGGAAAAACTGGCCAATAACCGTGTTAGAATCTCCCAAATAACCAAAGAGGCCAAAGAGTTTGAACATGTTATTAAAGACATGTTCTAAGCTAGCTGTAATTTGATATAAGGCTTTACCAATCCCTCCTGGAATATAAGCTATAAAAGCCATAAAAGCAGGGGTAGGCTCCATGTAATTACTCCAGTAAGAATAAAACTGAGCCAATTTTTCTGCTTTATCACCGCTAAGATCACCGTCAGTACTTCCAATCTCCTTCATGAGATCAGAAAAAGTTTGGTAATTCAATAAAGGCACCTACTTTCTTTTTTAGATACCTTTATCATAAAAGATAATCAAGATACCCGCTCTAAGAGGACAAGTCACCGCAAAAAAAGGAAGTCTCAAAATCGAGACTTCCTTTTTATAACACAATTAGTCAGCTTTCCCAGTGAAATCATAAAATGCATTTCCGTCTTTATATCCTCGACGTAATTCAATTATGCGAATTGTTTTCCCACTATCCGTGAGAACAATTTGATAAAAAGCTTTATCTTCAAACTTATCAAATTCACCAACTGCAATCGTGAAATTATCTGTACCTTTTAGCTCGTTTTCCAATTCATCTAAAGCACCTTTAAACGAGGAAGGCAATTCTTTTACTTGTTTTTCCGAAAGAACTTGAAACTTATTTTCATTATTAGCTCCGTTAGTAATAACATGATTTTTCTTATCAAATTTCAACGTATCTCCGCCAGCTGAGAAAGGATATTCATAACCAGCTTCTTTTGAGTATCCAGTGTAACTATCCTTCAATTCTGTTTTCATAATATCTTCAGCGGATTTTTGGCCGCAGGCCACAAGGAGCACAGCCATGAAACCTAGCAACATAACACCAAATATCTTTTTCATTTTCATGAGTACTTCTCCTATCTTTTATTGAGTTTATTATAGCAGATATATCTTATTAATGCAAAAGGTATATAACTTATTATACAATTCTTTGTACCTCGTCTTACATCACATCATCTGCAAACAGATCCTCATATTCATCCATATCCTCATACTGATAGCCGTCATAGAGAATTTCTTCAGCTGCAGCCGCAATCATTTCAGCTGGAGAGGAGAATTGCTGGTTAGGAGACGGCTTCCCTTTTTGATAGCGAGTCGCTAATTTGGCTGTTTCCCCGCTGTTTGAGCCAATCCGATTGCTTAGTGCTCTCCGCCAGTCAATGATATTATCAAAGCTCCTCTGAGCTCCTACAGCTATTTCTTGTAGGTCAAGATTGCGGTGCGGACTTTCCACTGGAATATCCGCAAAAGTCATAGACTGGTCAAACTCTTCCTGAAGGAACATGTATCGATACGGAAGACTGGTCTTTTCGTGCAAGAAGATTGGATCTGTTGTCACTTTACGGCCTGCATTATCCCGTCCTTTGACTCCACGCAGAATGACCGCTTCTCCCTCTTGGAGCTTGGCTAGCTGAGTTGGCGTCAGCAATTCCTGACGGGGATTTTCAATAGCTACGTTTGGATTGGCTTCATCCAAGATATTACTGGAGCGACGACGCTTAGTAATCGTGCGATAGCCAATTTCTTTACTGAAATATTCATTGGTAGCAGGTTTGGTAGATTTGATATAAATCGTTAAAGAACAGTTCTCTTTAATCGTTGTAGCTGTTTTCTCTCCGTATTCATTATCCAGCTGTTCCAAGTTTTGGATCCATAAATAATACAAAATATTCTGTCCCAAACAGATGGAAATTTTCTTATCCATGTGAGGAATAGCGGGGTTGTTTGTGAACTCGTCCAGAATGTGAAGGATACGGTTCACACACTTTCTCCCAGCTGACAAAGCCAGCTCATAATTCGCATTAAATAGCTGGTCAAGAAAGAGGGATACGATGCCGTTATATTCAGCCCGATTAGGTGGCGTCACCAGGTAGATAATGGTTGGACTGTCAGAATAAACTAGCTCAATATCTTCTTCCTGAAGCAAGTGACCTGCTTGTTTATCAAGCACTGTTACTTTAATAGAGTCCAAGACTGGTTTCTTGGTGTACTCATCCAGATAGATAATTTTATCTTTTTTACGGTAGACTTTTTCAGCTGAGAAACGGTAAATATCATGATCAAGATGATTGAAGTCAATCGTAACTAAGAATTGATCAGGCAGTTTAGGTTCAATAGCATAAGTTAAATACCCTTCCCCATCAACCATAGCCGCTGCTTCCTTCACGTACATGACCTTCCCATCCGCTGAAGAGATGGAGACCTTGGCCGTTTGATGTGCAAACTTATTAGACATGGTGCTGGCTGTGCTAGATCGGAACTTGACGGATAAGCGCCTTGGAAAACCGACAGACTCCAGGTCAATAGAATTTTTAGAAGTCAATTTGGCAATGTTGTCTTGCAAGAATAGGTTAATCCCTGACATCATGCTTGAGTAAACATTGCCCTTGGTTTCTTCGGCCGCAAAATCGGACGACCTGAAGTTGAGGTCAGCCATTTCCCGAAACTTAGAGAATTGACGTTGATTGATACTTCTTAAATTATCAAAATAAACCGTAATTTTAGATTTTTTCTTTACAGCCTGATCTTTACCAGGGTTTTCAATGACTTCTCCCAAATCATCCACAAAGACTTCCTCAGATCCTAAATCCGTCAGGAATTTAGCCACATTTCTGACGGTTACAGTGTCCCAGGCATCTGACTCACCATTTTTAAAAGTTTCACTGGCCCGATCAATCAATGCCATTGCAATGGCATTGAAAAGAGAGATAGAGGTATCTTCCCAATATTTAGCGTTTCCATTTCCCGTACCTGGTTTGGTCTTGCGATAAATCGCTTCTGCTACTGCATTGACACGGGTTTGGGTTTTCTCATAATAGCCCTTTCTAGCAGCTGCAATCGCTAAAGCTAAGGGGTTATATGACATCGACCAATCCATATTCTGGAAGGACAAGACATTGACATTATAGCCACGGCGACGCATCGTCTTATAAGAGGACTGATAATGCTCTCCCTTCGGATCAGCAATAATCATTGATGGCTGAATAGCGGCTCTACTGTTAATATCCATCGTAACTGCGATATGCCCTTCTCCTTTACCTGAACGAGTGATCCCAATTCCTAACATGTTCGTGGTAGCATCTTCAATATAATAATCTCCAGATGGAGTTGCAAGCATGCCTAACACTCGCTCAGATTTAGTTAAAAGACGGCTAAATTTACGATTTTGCCACAACATTTGGGAACCTAGCGTGAGTCCTGTCAAGTTGTTTCTGGTCTCATGAAGAACAGGCACACCACCTTCACCTGGAAAGATTTCTGTCTTATTAGGAACCTTTTTATACTGTTGGTGAATTTCTTTGACCGTCGCAAAACGGTCATCTCCTTCTTCATTGTTATTGTAACTGCGATATTGCTCAAAATTGATCCAGGCTGATTTCCAGGCAATAATCAAGCCAACAATCAAAAGTGGGAAGGCAAGAATAGGCGCCAGGACAAAGACCCGTACATTCAGGAGATTTTGGATTAGTAGGCTGTCCGTATCAAATTCAACCATTTGACTATTGTCTTTTAAAGTCAGCAAGGCAAAATAAAGATAGCGAATGGCAGCACGCAAGACTGTCACCCCATAATTAGTGATCATAAAAGCAATCAGACTGAAACCCAGCCCCATGAGCACCAAGCTACGGTAGCTATTGAAATACAAGATTGGCTTCATCTCTTTGTCAAACCGCTTACGCTCTTGTTTAACGAAGGGCAAGCGATAGACTATCCGAAAAATCAGATTGCCAAAAAGTAAGAAAGTAAATGCTGGGATGATCTCAACCAAGTGCTTGATAAAAGTCAATATACTGTTCAAGAACCCCCTCCAGTCTATTTTTTCTTTCCCTGTGACAATCGCTTTGAACTGGTACCATTTTTGTTCAAGTCTTGTCTTGATAGTTACTATTTTGAGATACTTTAAACCTTTCTTGATCGATGGTCGCTGCCATTTAAACACCTGGAAAAGAAGATAGCCTAAGAAAGCTAAAATAATCAGCAAGTTGAAATAATTGACTTTGGCCAGCTGGATTATGGTGTAATAGATCACCTCCAACCAATTATTATTCATTCACTTCACCCCTTTCTATATCATGAACAATCTTTCTGTCATAGAAATTGGAATAAAGAAAGATTTTGAAGCGCAGCTCTGGACTGGCTTTTTGGTAACGATACAAATAATGATGAAGCCAATCTTCCAATCCCAGCTGTATAGTTGCCAGAGAGCAAGTTCTCCCCTGCTTCAGATAATTTTCAGCCTGAAGAGAGTCAGCTATCAAATCATCTGCTATTAGTTCTGTCTGTTGTTTTGCCATAGGCAAAACTCCTTTCCTTTTGATTTACTCCTTTAGTGTAAGGGATAATGAAAGAACCTGCTCTAAAGGGACAAGTCAGAGGAAACCCTTCCCCAAGTAAAAAGGGACGCTCATTAGCGTGCAATTTGTTGTATAACTTTTTGTGTAACTTGTTATTTAATTACTTATTCCATTGTCTGATGAGACAGCGTCTATTCTAGGGATTTTTCATGGATAACTTGTCAGCCTTCTTTCAAACAAAGTGTTAGAATAGCTTTCTCATCATACAATAAAAATAGCACCTGGCTTTTAAAGCCAAGTGCTGCACTGAACTTTAGAAAGGTTCATCAGCATCCATTGGGATAGGGTAAGCTGAACTTCCTTCAGGTTCTTGATGAGTTGGAGCTGGTTCAGACTGGAAAATATTAGTTCCTGGAACTTGAGCTTGACGACGCTTGATCGCCGCATCTTTACTTTCCAAGAAGGTGATCCCGTCAAACTGTGCAGGAGCAATATACTGATAAGAGCGACGTTGACCATCTTTATTGGTATAGCTCCGCTGGACAATCTCTCCCTTCAGCAAAATAGGAGACCCTTTGGAGAGGCTTTTTGCCATCACTTCTGCTTGTTTCCCGTACATTTGAACGTGGAAGAAGCTAGGCATCGGCTTGCGGTTCTCATCCAGGAGACTGGAGTCACACACAAAATCAAATTTGAAGCTGACATTCCCATTAGAAGTTTTACCTACTGCATCTTGAGGAATATCAGAGACACGGCCATCAGCTATAAATGTTTGCATAAGCAATTGTCCTTTCTAGACTTCTTTAGCCTCACGGCATTTCTTCAGGAAGAAAGTACCTACACCCAGCAACAAGCTTCCAAGGACAGTCAATAGACTTCCTTTATCTCCTGTAGATGGAAGAGTGGTCATCTTTCCTACTTGATCTGTAACTGAAATTGTTTTATCTGAATTAACTGTAGCGCCAACTACTTCAGGGGCCACCGTTTGAGTGGAACCATCCGCAGTCGCAATCACGACTTGGCTATTTTGTGTAGAGACAATTTGATAGCCCGTGTTCGTAAAAATTGGTTCAGTTGGAGACACGTTAGAAACAACTTGACCAGTCACCTGGGAAGTTGTTCCTACCTGACTAGCTCCCACGCTGGCAGCTGTTTGAGCAGAAATAGTAGGGTCATTAGTTGGGGTATTGGTATTTGGTGTAATCGTAGCTGTACCGCCGTTAATCGTTGGAACAGTTGTTGGCTCATCCTGACTAGGAGGGGTCACAGGATCTTTTGATTTAGGATCTTCAGCAGTCTGACCTTTTCCATCAGCTGGAAGCGTTTCTGAAGAAGAAGATGTTGTGTTGCCTCCTGGCTTAGTTGGTTCCTCCGTTGATGTTGGAGGGGTATTCGAGTCACTTGGTGTTACCGTACTTGGAGGGGTACTTGGCTGTGACGGTTCAGATGGTAGCTGAACTCCTGGGGTAGTCGTTCCATCGACGGGATTCGTTTGATCTGTTGAAGATGGGGTTTCTGTTGGCTGCGTCACACTCGTACCTCGTTCAGCTGAAGGGGCTGGAACTGTTACTGAAGGACTGGAACTGTTGTCTACTGGAGCGACATTCTCAGCAGCAAATACAGCACCTGCCTGACTCAAAATGATTGTAGAGATGGCTAGACTAGCTAAAAGTTGTTTCTTTTTCATAAGATATGTTCCTCTTTCATTTATTTTTTGGGCTTGAGATAATCTGTTTCTTTCGGTTCTGTTATGACCACAAAGCCGTAAGTACTAGATTTATCTTCTTTGACAGAAAAACTCAAGCGGTGATTTGAAGCTTCTTCACCTTGTTTAACAGATAAGACATAGGTTGCTTGATAGCTTTTCTTTTCAGCATCATACGTGATTTTTTCTAAGATGACAGACTGCAAAGTACCCTCTTTAGGAGTGGTGTACTTAGCATCTCCAGCATCTAGGAACGGGGCCAGAGCTTCCTTATTTCCTGAATAATAGTTTGGCAGGAAATAGCGATTGAATACATCTACCTGGTGTTCAGTAGCTACTAAGTGTTGTTCTTGCTTCAACTCCTGGTAAAGATACTGAAGCTGCTCGTTTTGTTTGGTTAGGCGGCTGATAGATAGCATTGACAAGCTCAAAGCTCCTGCCGTCAACACCCCTATCACTCCCAGCAGGAGATAAACTTTTTTCAGATTTACGGGATGAGGTGTCACCTGTTTTGAAGAAGCCATCGCTTGAGGCTCCCGTGGAGTTGTAAAATAGGAACTTTTTACAGGTTCCATCGCTTCACCTTCAGCTGGAAAGAGAGGGAGGGCCGACTCAGGAATACCTAAGCTTTGCCTATAAATAGGGTACACTTGATTTTCAAAGTATTCCTTTTTATCTGAATGAGTATAATTTCTAAAAGCTTCATTTGTCATAATCGCCTGGATTAATGGGATAAGCAAATTTTGATAGGTTTTGCCAATCACAAAGGGACTGGCAAATACTTCACCTTCGGAAACAGCTTCTTTCCCTTCCAGGTGACAAACGGCTACCTTCTGAAAAGCAAATTCTCCATAGGCTTTTTTCAGTTCCTGAAAGAGTAGCTCTGCCGTCAAAAAACTCACATAAGGAAGAGAGTCTTCAACCGAGATCTGTCCTTCTGGCAGATAGCTATTATCTAACCCTTCAATAATGCCAAGCAGCTCGTTGTCATCCTCAGGAGATTTACCTTCCTCCCAGGTAAGTTCTAAAAACAAGTCATCCGTCATCAAGCATTTTTTGTTTTTTTGAAACGGGCTAAATGCCATAGGTTCTGACTCCTTTCTTAGTTTTTCACAAAGTTAAAGCCCCACTCCACGATACTTGGGCCAGCAGCTACTGCGATAATACCAATGGCAATAGCCACCCAATGTTTTTTGATAGCAGCCTTTATTTCGCGACCGCCCAGACCATAGGCAAGCCCAGTCGCTACAACAGCCAGACCAAAGGTGATAATCCCAATTCCCTGGACCTTTGAAATTCCCTGTTGAGCGAGATTTTGAGTTTTTGCGAATGGATCATCTGCATAGACAGGAGAAGCCAACAGCCCAGTCAAGAAGAGAGATAAGGTCAGAAAAAAAGGTTTTGTTTTTTGCTTAACGGTTTGAAGAGTGTTTGTCAATTTTTGTTTCATGTGAAATCCTCCTTAAAATTATTGACATCTTTAGTGTAAGAGATAATGAAAGTTTTCGCTGTAAAGGGACAAGTCACTGTAAAAGAAGTATTTTTTTCAGCTGAAGAGAACTTCCAGGGGCTCTGTCACATCAAAATGAAGTTGGCGCTGATCGATACGGTGACTGCCATCTGGAGCCTCGCCCTCTACCCAAACATGGATATTGTAAGATTGAGTCGTTTTATTGAGGCCTAGGCTTTTAGCAGAAATAGGAGCCAAGACTTTCCGCTTAATCAAACGTTCCAGTGGACGGGCCCCATTTCTAACATCTGTTCCCACGTCAGATAAATAAGCAATCAAGCTAGAGTCATAGGATAGAGTGAGATTTTGGCGTTTCATCCGCAACGCAATCTCTGATAGATTTTTCTCCGCAATTTCTTCAATAACATCACTTTCCAGCAGATTGAAAATCAGTTTATTTTCAATACGATTTAGATATTCAGGTCGGAACTCTCTCTGGAGTACATTTTCCATACTGCGTTCAAACTGTTGGCGTTCCCGATCTGTCAGATCTTTAAAGTTGCCTTTCAGCTCCGCCTTATCAATGATTTTCTTCGCTCCAACGTTTGTCGTCATAATCACAATCGTATTTTTAAAACTCACAAGGCGGCCTGTGGCATCTGTCAGACGGCCATCATCTAAGACCTGCAAGAAGAGATCTAGCACCTCACCATCCGCCTTTTCAATTTCATCCAGCAATAGCACACAGTAAGGTTTCTGTTTGACTCCTTCAGTCAGCTGGCCCTTTGTCCTGGTTCCTCTATTACCAATCAGTTTGGCCACGTCTTCCTTTTGTTTATATTCAGACATATCAAAGCGCAGCATGGCATCTTCATCATCAAAAAGTGCCTCCGCCACTGCTTTTGATAATTCAGTTTTTCCGACTCCTGTTGGGCCAAGAAAAAGGAAAGATGAAATAGGTTTATTTTCATCCTGAAGCCCTGCTTGAGCAATCGTAACAGCATCTACCACAGCGTCAATAGCTTCATCTTGGCCTTTGACCCGTTTCAATAGCTTTTCTCTAAAGCCAGCTAGGCGTTCATTATCACCTTTTAGAATGGTGGTAATCGGGATCCCCGTCTTATTTTTCAAGACCTGGGCAATTCCTTCTTCAGTGACCAGCTCTTTGTTTTCGGCCGAGGAAATAGTGGCAGCCTCGTCAATCAGATCAAAGGCCTTGTCAGGCAGGAAGCGGTCTGTAATATAACGAACTGAGAGCCTGACTGCCGTTTCTACGGCAGCTCGACTAATTTTGATGCGATGAAAGTCTTCATAGATTACCTTAGCTTGATCAATAATTGTGATCGCTTCAGGAATTGTCGGTTCTTCAACCATAACTTTTTGAACCCGCCGTTCCAAGGCTCGGTCTGTTTCCACGTAGTCGTGAAATTCGTCTAATGTGGTAGCCCCAATTAACTGGAGCTCCCCACGTGCTAGGGCTGGCTTGATAATATTTCCAGCGTCAAGAGACTCCCCGTTTTGGCTTCCCGCCCCAACAATAGTATGAAATTCATCGACAAAAAGGATATTTTGGCCTTTGGTAGCAATCATTTCTTGAATGATGTTTTTAAATTTAGGAATAAAACCACCGTCGTCACCACTCATTAGACTGGAGAGCTCCAAAGAGCGGACAGTTAAGCCTTTTAGATCATTTGGCACCTGATCTCTTAAAATGGCTAAAGCAAGCCCTTCTACAATAGCAGTCTTCCCAACGCCCGCTTCTCCAACCAGAATTGGGTTATTTTTAGTGCGCCTGCGAAGAGAAGTAATGACGTTCTGGATTTCCTCATCTCGTCCGTAAACCTCATAATCTGCTTCTTTTTTAGCAATTTTAGCCGATAAGTTATCCGTGTATTTTTCCAAAAATGGAGTTTTCACCATGTATCAGCCCTCCCTTCTTTGGCCTGCTCAATTTGAATTGTTAATTTATCTTTAATTGCATTTACAAAATCACGGGGATTGATCGCTCCCTCGCCAATCTGGGAGAGAAAAAGTTCCCAGCCTCCTGTCGTTTCAGGATTGGAAAATTCATTATCCCATAGATAGTTAATCAGCAAGTACCCCTTATCTGTCGGAAAGAGCTGATCCGTTTTCTTATCCTTTTTCACGTAACCACGGGATTGAATTGTTTGAATAACTGCTCCACGTGTCGCCTGTGTTCCTAGACCATATTTAGGAAAGACTTGGCCAATCAGATGACTCTCCGTCAATCGTTTAGGCGGCTTTGTAACACCGTCTACAATCGTTATCTGACAAGCTACCGGATCATCCAACCGATAGTTTGGCAACTCTACATCTTTCTTGACAGGCAGATCACTCCATTCTATCCAACCTGGATCTATGGTTATTTTACCTTTCATTTGAAAGACTTGCCCCTTGTTTTCCAGCTGAACCGTTGTCGTCTGATAACGACAGTCAGCCGCAAACATCAAGATAGCTCGTTTGACGACTGCTTCATAAATCAGCCGTTCATCTGGAGAAAGTCTCAGGAGATTAGGAATATTCTCTGTCGGAACAAGGGCGTAGTGACTGCTTTTCGCCACTTTAGCAGGGTCTACATAAAAATCCCTAGGCTCTAAGAAAACAGACTCAAAATGGCAATGAACAGTGTCCTGATAGCTGGACAGATACTGCCTCAAATAATTAAATTCATCTTCAGTAATAAAACGACAATCTGACCGAGGATAGGACAAGTATTTTTTCAAGTACAATCCTTCAACCAGTCTCTCTGTTTTCGTTGCTTCAAACTTCCAACGTCTAGCCGCATAGCTTTGTAGGTCAGAAAGATTGAAGAGTGCTGGAGCAGGCTTTGCCTTCTCTTCAGCTTCAACTGAAGAAACGAGAGCAACATCAGCAAGGCTCCTGGAAAGCTCCAAAACTTCGTCACTATCGGTAAATTTATCCTTATTAGTAAAGATTACCTCATTTTCTTTATCTTCAAGCTGAAGTTTCCAATAGGTCTGTTGGACAAAGTTTCGAATGGCCAGATCATTCTCGCAGATCAGACGAACGACTGGGGTTTGAACACGCCCAACTGATAAACTGTTTCCCTTTGCTTTAGGGAGCATTCCCTGTTTCTGAAGGTTTAGCGTAGCCATTGGGGATAAATTCATCCCTACCAGCCAATCACTTTGTGCTCTAGCTTCAGCTTCTAAATAGAAGCTGTAGGTTTCTTGAGGATCCCTCATATTCTGAAAGGCTCGCTGTAGAGCTCTTGTTGTCATGGAATTGACCCATAGACGCTTTTTAATTTTCGCTTTACCTTCAGGAATATGAGATAAAATGGAATAAGCTATTCTCTCCCCTTCACGGTCAGCGTCCGTCCCTATAATCACTTCATCCGCAGCCGTCACCTCTTCATAAATCCGTTTAAACATTTCTTTAGAGGTAGGGTCTTTTTTGAGATATTGCTTGAAAGAGACATCGACCAAGGGGAGCTTGGCTAAATCCCAATTATCTTTTGGAAGACCATATTCAAACAAGTGACCTTCAGCGGACACTATATGCACTTCACCTGTAAGAAAGGGTGTCTGTTTGATAATATGAACTTTCTTTCTTGTCGTGAAGGTTCCTAGTGCCTCTGCATAATCTAAGGCTTGATTTTCTTTTTCAGCCAGAATAACTGTTAGCATCTTTTTCTCCTTCCTTTGTTTTACTTCTTTAGTGTAAGGGATAATGAAAAAGCTTGCTCTAAGAGGACAAGTCGCTGCAATCAATCTTTTCCAGCTGAGAAAGGCGCCTTTTTTATTGTTCACCAAGTTATATAACTTAGTGTGTATCTTCTTAAATAAGAAAAGGCGCTCCGCATAGGAAGCGCCCTGACTGTTAAGGCTTCAGCCCTTTAGTTGGGCTTTTGGAAAAATTTGGCGATTGCCCTCTTTCTTTGGGAGGTTCATAGGGTTTTGTGTGATGTTCAATATGTTTGACCATTTTTGAGACAGTCTGATGGATCCGTTTCATGGACTCTGTCAGCTGCTTATCATCCAACTGTGTTAGATTTTTTGTCCAGCCAGCCATGTAATCGATGGCTGCCTCGCTGGTGTCTAAGCCAAAATGCTTCGACACCAAGTGACTGGTCATTTCAGCTTCTAGCTCCTTACGAGGAGTTGATACATTTTCCTTGTAATGATTGGTAAATTTTGGATTATGGAGTGTGGCATGCGCCAACTCATGAATAGTTGTAGCAATTTGTTCTCCTGGTAAATTATTAGGGTTCAGAAGAATTTTTTGTTCTCCTGGATAAAAGGCCCCTTTAGCATTTCCTAGCTCATGAACCTCATCCCGTAACAGACGAACTCCTAAAGTCCCTGCATAATCACATAGACCATCTAATACCTCTTTCGTTTTTACTTGGTCAGTGTCAAACTGGTATTGACGATTTGGCATGGCCTTTGGATAACTCTCTGGCTTCAAAGTTGTTTGAGAAAGTTCAAACACCTTGTAAGTGGTGAACTTAGGCAGCCCTGTCTCTTGGTCTCTTTCCTGGAATTGAACCACCTTCAGCTTGCCTTCCTTCAGCAAAGCTTTCTCTTGTAGTGTCGCTTCTGAAATCTTCTTGAATTTCGGATTGCCTTTACTGTTCTTAACCTGGTTTCCCTGGCCATCCAGAACGGGTATCATTCTTGCCATGAGAGGGCGGAACAGAGTAATCTGTGCCTTTTCCCCCGATTTCACAGACAAGCCCTGATGAACAACTTCTTTAGTCTCACCTGTCCGCTTATTGGTGTAGGTGTTTTTGGTCTCAATGACATCTTCAGGTCTAATTCCAAGCGTTTTTCCTAGAGCCTGCCACTGATTATAAGTCGCCACTGCATTGGCTCCTTGCCATTGGTCTTGGATTAGCGCTACGTTTCTTGGAGAGAGTTGAGGAAATTTACTCATAAAATCCATATACTCAGCCAAAGCTTCAGGAGAACGGGTAAACTCTCTGATTTTTTGAAAGGCGATTTCACTCAGTTCATGAGGTGTGACCTGGCTGTAATCAATTTCTCCTGGTGACTCTTTAGCTGGAGCCACTTCTTCAGCATCTGCTTGATTACCTACTAAAATTTCATTCACCCGTTGATCCAGTTGGCCCTTTGTTTCCTGTTTAGAAGAACGAAATTCTCTTTCTTCAGAAAGGGAGGCTGTCAAATCCATTTCTGGACTAGTGAGGGAATTTTGAGGATTGTTAGCCTCATGAGAAATTTCTTGATTAAGAGCCAGATTTTCCAGCTGAGAAAGGACATTCTCATCAATGTTAGCTAGTATTGGTTGACCTTTTAGACGACGATAGCCCAATCCTAGCATTTGTGAAATTGGCTTAGTTTCATCACCAATATTAAATCGAACCCCCTCTTTAATCATCTCTCCCCCTGGAGCATAAATATCAAATTTGATTTTAGAAATATTAGCTTCAGTATTGTTTTTGGTTTCTTGATTAGCCTTGTATAGCTCTCTAGCAAAGTCTTGATAAGAAACTAGGCTATGTTCTTCAAATTGTAATTTAAGATTATTCTCCTGTTCTTCTAACCACTGAAAACGTACATGATAATTATTATTATAAATATCTTCTAGACGCCATTCTTGATAAAAACTAGAGTTTTTGTCAAGCAAACCTAATTCTTCTGCTTTGAGAACAATTGTATTAAAATCTCCTGAAGATACATCTGATAACTCTATATACTTAGCCCAAGCTTCCTTAGCCTCTTCTGGTATAGTCACACCGAGTTCTACAAAGTTGCCTACATTACGTGCGTCATCTAGTACTTGTGTAAAAATAGCTGCATCAATATTTTTTTCAACTGGAGATAATGTGGTTTTTTGTTCTTGACTTGGTTCATTTAAAGAGAACAGTTGATTCTTTAGATTATCTAACATTTCTTCTCCACCATCTGTAACGAACTCTTCATTGATTGATAACTGTTCAATTTGATTATCCCGTTCTCGATAAACACCAAGAATAACCTTTTCATCTAGCGATTTTACATTAGCTGCAAGCTCTCCCTTGAGTTTCATGAGAGAGGCAGGGATTTTTTCACCTTCAGCGTCTTTAAACAGCAACAAGAAATCTTCATCTTTTGCTTTGATAGCTTCGCTCATATTGAGATTGTGTAATTTCTCAACACTGCTCAAATCATCCAGAACAAAGGATTGTGGCTCTAAAATGTCCTGAAGCATTGGAAGAACCTGCAACTTATCCTTAATTGCATTACTGACTAGCATACTGTCATAATGACCTTGACCAGTAGCAAAATCTTCTAAGAAGTCAGCAGCTCCTTTTCCTTCTTCAAAAGGTCTAATCCCTGAAAGATGGATAAAGTTTTCTTTTAGGAAAGTTACCTGAAGAACGTTTTCCTCTCCATTATCCGCATAAACAAAACTGATTTTACTGCCGGCCAGTTCACTTAAATACCAGGACGCTGTACTTTGAATGGACGGCGCATATTGGTTCAAACGTCTTAAATCGGCAGGTGTAATTGGGTGGTAATTCCCCACTCGCCGTTGCACTTTATCATAATTTGTGCTAAAATGAAGGTAGGGATAGGATGATGTCGGGTGACTGGTAACAGTTTGCTCAAAGGTGCTTGTTTCAAGTACAGGTGTGGGACTGCCTTCAGTATTCTGTAAAGACCCCGTGCCACCACTGGTCCTATCAATCAAGCGCTCCTGACTTTGTTCAGGGGCTTTTTCTATGTACTCCAGTATTTGTGCATCTAAACGATCAATCTCTTTTCGGATAGACGTTGAACTATCCGCAAAATAAGCATCCCTTTCCAATATGGTACGTTTTGCGAATAACTTGTCTAAATCAGTCGTTATAAATCGTGACATTTCTTTTTCAAATTGCCATGCCTGTAGTTCATGGTTAATACCTAAATTTTCCCGAATTTTTTCTGCTAATTCATCTTCCCATTTTCCATGTAATTTCCAAACTGGCTCTAATGGATTATTAGAAAAATTTTCATTTTCTACTGTTTCTACTGATAGAGCTGATAAATCAACTAACGGTTGTTCATTCTGAGTTTTCAAGACGTCATTCCAGTCTGTTTTATCTTGTCCTTGCTTTAGTTCAGGCAAATCTACAGTAACAGCTGCTCCTTTAGCTTTCAGTTCCTCAACGAATGTTCTTCCTGCAGTGTCATTATCCACCGCAAGAGTAATCATATCAGTATGTTTCCCATCCGCAAAATACTGACTGTCAATCGCTGTTTGGAGACCCTTAGCTAGTTGTTCAGGCGTCCAATTTAGCGGACGGCCTGATAATTCTGATTGAAGCTGGGCCAGATGACGGCCAATCGTAGCTTCTTTAAGACCATCCATAGATATAAGCCGAACGTCTTGTAAAGTATCCTTATTGATCTCATAATAGGACATTAGATCAATTGGGCTTTCAGCGAAGATGAGCCGATTAGGCTTTCCAATATCCACGTGCAAGCCATCCATTCCATCAGAATTTCTGATAATATTTTTGGCATAGCCACGTCCCGGCCATTTATCCCGATTTTCAAAGATGCCTTGTAGGGTAGCTCCTGTAATTTCGCCTGAAGAAGTCAAGGTTTTAAAAACAACCACAGGCTCCACGCTGTTATTCAGCATCGCATTAGCTTGGGCTAGAACACCTTTTTCTAAAAAGAAGTCAATCGTTTCATCAGAGAGACCACGATTTACTTTTAAATAATTTCTGGCTTCTACAAAGTCCTGCTCGTACGGTTGAAGATGATAACGAAATGGCTCTTTTTCCCTCTCTACAGCGGTAAATTCTTTAAAGGTACCATCATTGAGATAGTCAATCGCTTGATTGAAATTGATCTCTCTAATAGTCTCTATAAGAGCAATCACATCCCCGCCTTGATGACGGGAAAACCAATTCCACTTGTTCTTATCAGGTGAAATCACCAGAGAGTCGTGTTCTTTCCAGCGATAGTCTTTCCCATCTCGTACCAATTCCATATTCAATTCATTAGCGACATCCAGAATATCTCTGGAACGAGCAATTTCTACCCTCTCTCGACGGCTGCGGCCACGATTTCCTTGAGGTTGATGTGTTTCTTCTGGCATAGTAGCTCCTTTCTTATATTAAAAAGGTTCACAAATTGGCTGGAAAGGTTCTTCTTCAGCCTCTAAAAACAGTTCTTTTGGCAGCTGAACAAGCTCCCCGATTGAAAGTTCTTCAAAAACCTTGGGATTGGCCTGATAATCAATCGTCATTTCAAGTTCGGCATTTTTACCTTGACCTTCAAAAAGGACTCGGTGAGTCTCACTATCCAGCGCTTTGACAAGCCAATCAGCTTCAAAGTCAAAGTCTTCTATTGTCACACTTGGAAAACATAACTTCATGATGTTTTCTCCTTTCTTTTGTTCTATTCTTTTAGTCTAAGTAATAATTTAAAAGAGTGCTCTAAATGGACAAGTCAATGTTAAAAAAGCCATTGGCACCCAATGACTTTTAACGACGATTTTCACGGCGTTCTTCCTGTTCTTCTCGCTCATCACTCCTAGCTCTTTCCATAAGGGCTTTTTGACTGCTCCTTTGAGCTTGTTTGAGAGAAGCTGTCAGATTTCTCATAAAGTTAGTATCAACCTTCAGGCTGCCCTGTGTTTGTTGGATGGTGCTGCGTCTGATTTGTTTTTGAGACTGGATTTGTTTTTGTACCGTCTGAAGAAGAGCCTCTTTTTGTCCCTCTTCTTCAGGTCGTAATTTACCATACAATTCTTTCAGTTTCGAAAACTCTTTTGCATTGAATTGTTTATAGGCTTTGATTTGAGCTTCATCCGTGGTTTGAGCTATCTTCTGATTGGTTTTATAAATCCCATGTTTCACCTGGAAAATGGAGATCTGTGTCTCCAACTCTTCCTTGTAATCCTGCTTGGAAATAGGATAACCTTTCAGCAGCATCATTATCCCCTCATCCTGGAGTGGTTTCAATACTTCCAGCTCTGCTTGTAAGTGTCGGATAGGAGTTTGCACAGTGGCCCTATCTGCCTTAGAGATAGGGAGATTGACGCTATCTACAAACTGACGGCTCAGTGATTGTTTGAGCTCTAATTTATCTTTAGACAAGCGATAGTTTGGTGTCAACTGTAGTTCAACTAGCTTAAGTTCTGTGGCCAGCCTTTCTTGTTTTAACTTGAGAAACGGCTGGTCAGACCGTAAAGGCTGCACCTGGTGAAGCAATTTTTGACTGACTAGCAAGGCCTTTTGACGCTCTTCTAACTTACTTAATTTTAGAGCATAGCGAAAAGTTCCCAGCTCCTGCCTTTCTTTCTCCGTCTGATTTTCTTTCTTCTTGGCTGCATCGACAAGCTCCTGGAGTTCAGCTGAAGAAAAGAAAGACAACTCTTTCAAAGACAGTCGTTTGGTCAGGATATTTTCTTCCATCTGTTTGATGTCGTAAACATAGCTGGTCTCAAAGCTCATTTCTCCAATCCCATTTCCATGTTTATCATACTCTTCATAGACTGGCTTTATAATTTCAATCGGCTGCATCCCTTTCTTGGGACTGTAGCCTTTTTTCTCCCAGGCAGCTAAGGACTTTAAGTAGCTGGCTTCTGGAAACTGCTGGAGAATTCGATTTTGGTTGCCTTTGGAAAAATCTGGCAAATTTTTTTCCAGCTGAACGTCTTCAATCTGCGGAGCCACTTCTTTAAAAGAGCGTAGAATACGATTTCCTAGCCGTTCTCTCAATTCCAGTTCCCGTCGATGAAACATACCTTCTAAGTCATAGCCTTTGGCCTGCTTTTCTGATCGCACCGTTTGGCCATTTACCTTTCGGACACGTTCATACTTTTGTTTTTTTCCAGCTGAATAAGCACTATCATAAAGTCCCAAGAAGTTTCTGGTCTCTTCTAGAAACTCCTGGTAAAGTTCTTTCCCTTCATTCTGCAAGTAAGAGTCAATATATTTATCCAGGAAAAATTTACTAACCGCAAAGTCTTTGGCATTCGAGCCATAACGCCAATTTTTTTGGAGCGGCAAATGATTATATGCCTGCTCCAGAAAATTTTTCTCAGCTGAAGAGGTCACCTGTTGATTATGAAAAACTTGATCAACAAGATTGGATTTTAGGTTCGCTAAAATCTGTTCTTTTCGGATGATACGGTTACGGGTCTGATCATTGAGCAACCCATGAAACACATCACTTTTCAATTTTGAAATAGTCTTCTGCGAAAAGTTGCCTTTGTATTCCATCCGCCCTCTTGGTTGATAAAAGATTTTTTCACGGGCACTTTGAAGTTCAGACAAGCCAAAATGGACGTGAATATTCTCCGTATTCAAGTGAATGTTGGCCCACCAAAAGGAAGAGTCTGACAACCCTTCTTTAGCAATCACTTTCGGCAAAGCATCTCTGATCACTGTTTTGATAGCTTGCTGGTCAACCTGCCCCGTCGCAATATCGTATAGGCCTTGTTGGGCCAAAAAGGCATTATCAAAAGAGATTACTCCCTGCCAAAGAAGGGAGCCGTTTTGATAAGCCGTTTCAAGATTTTCCTTTAACTCATTGACCTTGCTTCTTTGAAGATAATTCGCATCCGCTGTAAAGATAGCCGTTAGCTCCTCTGTTTGATTTTCCGTCGCATAAGAACGGTTCATATAACTCAGGTAGTCTCTAAAATTGAGATTGAGTTCAGGAACCGCTGACTGCATGGCCAAAACTTGTTCTTCAGTCAATCCTTCGATTTCTTGACGATGAGTTTCAAGAGCTAATTCTTGATCCTGTTTGACTGCTTCAGAACGGTTTGTGTAATCTACAAATCCGCTATTTGCCTCCGTGTACTGCAACATAAATGTCACGGCTGGACTGTTCATTTCCATAGGCATTTACAGCTCCTTAATGAGAATGTTTGATGGTTTGACCCCTGGCCACATCTTCTTGAATGACATCATCAATTCTGGCCATTAGTTCGTGCTGGTTAGGATCCATCCGTGAGTGAATAGACTCTAAATCCTGCACATCAAATTCTTGCCCTTTGGTAATAGCATGAAAATTAGTCAGCTCCAAATACTGCAATCTATTGAGCTGATTTTTCATCACTTTCAGATCCTGCTCTATATTTTCCAGCTGGTTATTTTTGACCCCTTGAAGCTCAGCTAAACGTTGGATATAAGGCCGAGGGCGATCAATATCAAGGAACAATTTATAGAAAGCATCCAGGGCTAATTGAATTGTTTCTGACTTATTCAAGTCTGGCCCGTGTGGGGATCCCTGGTCTTGTAAATAATCAATAATCGCTGTAAATTTTTCAGCACCTTCATCTCCTAGGTATAGGCTAAACCGACGGATATTTGATTTTTTTCTTGGCATGAGTTCTCCTTTTTTGGTTCATCAAGGGGCAACTTTTTGAGAGTCCCCGGTTAAATAATTGAGTTCATATCCTGGCTGGATATTGAAAATATACACGTCAAAAGAGATGGTATCATCTTCTACACTTTGGGCCTCCAAGCGGATGCCCCGGCACACCAATTCCACATTTTTAAAAATTGGTGTAACCCTGTAGCGGACATGATGACCTGTTTCTTTGATATAGTCTGAGATAAGATTTTCATAGTAGAGCATAGAAGATTTTTCATCTTCAAAGTTTGCATTCAGAGCCCGTGTCCCTGTGAAGAGATTTTGCGGATTATCTCCACCACTCAACCGAAAAGCAATTAAGTGGGAACGATTGTAGAGGTAATCCGACTGACCGTTAAAATCAATCTTCTTGTTTTTCCAACCAGTCGGTGTGACGGTTGAAATATCTTCTCGCTCTTTTTTAGGCAGTAGGTCTTGACCTAACATGGCTTCAGCCACTCCTACACGATTGAGCAGATCAAGACTGGAAAATTTTTTCCAGGTGCCTTTTTCCAAATTCAATTCTTCACTCATAAATTGAGCTTTAGAATGAACTTCGATGACTTGATTTTTTCCATCATAGATTTGTGATTTCAGTTCACTATTTTTAGAATGATAGGTGGATGAAATATCAGAATTTTTTTCTCCAGGTGAACCAGTGATATTGAGCTGACTTTTCAAATCATTTTGTGTAAAAATTGAGACGATCGCTTGAAAATTTTGAGGCTGTACCAGAAGGATGGCTAGAAAAATTATAGCGACAAAAACAAATTTATTTTTCTTCATCAGTGATCACCTGCCTGTCGTTCAGAAGTCACTGCTTTTTCGTCATTCATAAAGCTAAGCCAATCAATCGTCAGCTGTTCTACCAGTTCTTGTTTTGCACCATATCCTGATAATTTGATTTCATTCTTCAACAGCAACTCTAAAATCTGGCTCTGTTGCTTTTTAATTTCAGCTAAAGTTTCAGCGAAACGATTTTCATATAAATCTAGTCCGTCGTTCATCACGACAGACTCACATTGTGAGAGCATAAATTCATTGAATGATGAATACTGATATTTGTCCGCTATGGTGTGCAGCTGCTCAAACGTATGATCTGGAATGTTTCTGATTTTGATTTCCTTAGTCATCTCTTTCCACCTCCCCCTCGTATTCCAACCAGCGGGAAATATGATCAGCGTAACGGGCCATCTTCGTT
The DNA here is from genome assembly GCF_000161955.2 of Streptococcus sp. 2_1_36FAA. Classification (NCBI taxonomy): domain Bacteria; kingdom Bacillati; phylum Bacillota; class Bacilli; order Lactobacillales; family Streptococcaceae; genus Streptococcus; species Streptococcus sp. 2_1_36FAA. The sequence continues at coordinate 236,197 of NZ_KI391975.1, read as the reverse complement.
TCAAAATCTTGTAAAATGTCGGATTGTTTTTCTGTCAAAAGTAAAACGTGGTCAGACGTCAGTTTGATATTTTCAAGATGGGAGACGTATAAATCTTCTGCCCGATTGAATTTTCCTTTTTCGATTTTTTCACGGCACATCCGCAGCAAAAATTCATTAAATGATTTTGCCTTGGTATCTTTCGCAAGAGCTTTTAGATAATTCACCTCTTGGTGAGAAAGTCCTCGGATTTTGATTTCAACAATTTGATTTTTGGTCGGCATTTCATCTCTCCTTTCTTCAAAAAATGAGCGCCCTTCTTTTTTCTTTTTACGAGGAAAAAGCAAAAAGAAGCAAAAAAGAAAACCCGAACCTCGCAACGTCACGAACCGAAACGGTTCTACTTTTGCGGTTTTTCAGCACACCAGCGCCCACCTGCAAGGCTAAGGCCTTTTAGGGTCTCAGTGCTTGAAAAGAGCATAAGAGAAACTGTCCCCACATCCCGTGGGGAGTTGATAGTATCAACGTTTCCCTTGTCCCCAATTTTCTCGGCTACGCCTACCTAAGCACACCACTATAACACACCTATACTTACTCTTTTTTCTAATCAGCATACTTTTAGCCACTGAACTTTTAAGAGCAAAATCAGGTTATTTAGTGCTCATTCAGCTGGAGAAAATCGGTCTGTTTTTAAGAAACCTGTTCACTTTCTTCAGTAGCTTTTTGAGTAGTTTGACGACGTTCTTTTTCTTCTTCTTTGAGAAGAGCGAGTTCTGTTTTTAGGTCATCATGAATTTGTTCATACGACAAATTTTTATCTTTTTTGAGCTGCACCTGGACGTACAATTTACCAATATTTTTTTGAAGCTTTTCTTCTGCTTCCTTACGAACCGACTCCAAAGCAGCAACTTTTTTCTTTGCTTCTTCCAATTCTAAATCAATTTTTTTAAGATCTTTTTTTGCCATCTTATAGCCTCCTTTTTAAAATTAAAATCAGTATAAGGGATAATTTTTTTTTGTGCTGTAAAGGGACAAGTCACCGCAAAAAGAAAACTCCCTAATATAAAATTAGGGAGAACCAATTTTAGGAAAATTGCTTCTGAAATCCTTCAACTTCTATTGTAAAAGCAGCTCTTCGACTAAGTTTAAATTTAATCAGTGTATGACCAAAATCTTCTTTTATTCCAAAAGGATAAATTCTAAAAACAGGATAATAAATGGTATCATAATCACCGAAAGTACGCTCTTTTTCTTTTTCAAATTGAACTACACTATAGCGAATAGCTGTATGCACTTCTCTGTTTAAATAGCTTAATTCGACAAACTCTTGATAAGGTTGTTTAATCACATTTTGGTTAATCATTTTCATCCGTTTGTCAGCTTCTTTTTCATCAGCATCCGTATAAAGATTACATTCAGGCGGCAGATGATCTGTTAGCTTTCGAATACCTAAATACTCTTTATTAATAACATTTTTGAAGAGATAGCGCTTAAATAATATCGGCTGAATAAAAATTACAAGAGTTGCAAGAGCAAGACTAATTAGCCAAAATGTAAGAAGACGATTAACCATAGATTCTGTTAAAACATGTTGCTTAATATAATCATTTCCTTCTAGGAAAAATAGAAAGATTAAAACAAAATTGAAAGTCGTCTTCATACATCTCAACTCTCTTGAGGAGAGCGTATAAATGACATCTATTAAGCACTTGAGCATGACTAAGGAAATCAAAACTTTCACAGTAAATAGTTGTATATCCCGTGGCATATAATACGTCAGCAAGCCGAGTAAAACAGCTGAGAAAATATAAAATTGACCCTTAATCAAGAATTTTACAAGCCAATTCAAACCACAAAACAGTGATAATTTGAGTCCATTTTTATTTAGTTCTTTCCATTTTTGAGTGTGTTTTTTCATGATATCTTTCCTTTCACTATTTCATTTCCACCGTTTCAATCGGATTAGAAAATTCAAATGTACCATCTTTCACGGCTGCTTTTTTCTTGTTTAAGGTCTCAATCTTACCTTTTAGTTTTTCGATATTTTCTGTCGCTGTTTCAATCGAACGGTTCTTGGTTTCGATGTTACTATCAATGACAGAAATATCTTTTTGGTTGGCTTCCAAGTCATCACCTGTAAGATATTTTGCTTCAGTATTCAATCCATTTTTGCGAGACTCATCATCTTCAATAGAGGTTTTCAGCTTAGAAATGGACTCATTCAATTTTTTGATTTGTCCTTCCTGATAGGTGATTTCAGCCTCGATTTCAGTCAGTGTAAACTCTTCACGAGACACCGCATCGATTGTCTTTTGTTTGAGATTTTTATTTTGAGTTGTTACAAAGAATTGAACTGTTCTTTCTGCTTCCTCCTCTTTCGGGGACAAGGTTTTTGAAGTGGAACTATCGTCACTGGATGGCGATGTAATGTCAATATCAACTGAACTAGTTGAGACAGTTGTATTGATGACATCAATCGCAAAAGCGCCAAAATCTTCAGGTACTCCACGGATAATCACTGAGATTTTATTATCCACGATTGGGACAACTTCCATGCTCGTTTTAGCTGATTTATTTTGTGAGTAAAGCTTCCATTTTAAGCGCTTGGCATCAATTCCACGGTCAACAGATGAAGTCGCATCCCTAGTCTCAAACTGAAGAACAATGATACCTGTTTTGGGAGAATAGGTCTGACTGGTCAGCTTAATTTCTCCAGTTCCATTGACAAATGTTTGCTTGGTTTTAAGCTGATCATCTGTGTAGGTTTGGCGTTCTGGAGAATAGAGTGCTCCAGCCAAAAGACTGATCCAGGCCGCAAATAAAACGGAAAAAATGACTAATTTTCGTTTGATCACATTCTCCTGAAACCAGTTTTTAACGGCCAGAAATGGTTTTACAACGGTGCTGGATTTTGCATTTTCCATCCAGCGTTTTAATGTTTCTATCATGTCTAACAAATCCTTTCTAATTTTCTTTTCCCCACTTCACCTGACTATTAGGCCAGAACATTTTCAACAACATCATCAAGACGACAGACGCTCTCATTTGCTTTTTCTCATTCTCATATTTATCTCTGATTGTCACAGAACAAATAGGAAGAAACCAAGTGCATAGCAAGCTAGCCAAGATGACAAAATGACTAATAAAATTCGATAAGTTATTCATGGGAAACCTCCTAGATACAAGACATTTTTTCTGGTGCAAGTTCGAGAGTTAGCCACAAAGCCTCACTCTCTGAGATATAGGTAAGGCTGCCGCCCTCGTCATGGAACCGGAGAAGATAGTAAGGATCTTCTCCAACATGTCTGCCTAAAGCAACCACACTTTCAGGCGTCTTAGCACGCCACAATTCATTATCAAAACGAAACAATGCTTCTGTTTTTTTCTTTACCTTTTTAGTCATTTCATTGCCTCCTTGATAGCAGACTCATCAACATTAATTTCACCTTTACTAGCCTTAGTTGCATAGAGAGAAAGCTGCTGTTTTCCATCTCTCAACTTGACAATAGTCGCCGCTTTTTTTACTTGGTATTTCTTTACTAAGGCCTGCCCGTTTTCAGACTCAACATTGATATAAAAAGTCGGATAAGCACTCTTTTCAGCAGCAGAAATAACCGCCTGTTTTCCTGCCTGGCAATAGGGGCAGCCTGACTTGTAAAAGACCAGGTTCACATTCTGATCAACTACCGCAGCTGTATATTCGTTTTGGGTCAGATGGCTGTCATAATCTTTGAAAACAACCTCTTGCCAAACTGTCTTTACTCCAATAGCAGCAAAACTCAAAAGCATGATAAAAAGAACAATGCCAAAACCCAATTTGATTGCTTTCAAATCTTTCATAGAGAGTCCTCCTTGTCCAGAAAATCAAAGAGATTGCCCTGGATCACTTGGAGTTTAGCCAGCCGTTTCATGTCTTGCTTTAGCTCCTGAAAGCTGGTCATAATCTTATTAAAAACAAGCGGATCAAAATCATCATAAATCGCCACAATCGGCAACATAGGCAGATGATCTTTCTTCTCACTATGGAGAAATTCATTGACCTGTCTTTCAGCTACAATGACCCCATCAACTCGTACCAAAGCTGGTAAACTTGTGATAGTTTCTCCATTTTGATAAAAGGTCAGGGCTACATCTCCAGGAGCAATCGTTTCAAAGTCTGCATCGCTTTCAGACACTTTGAAGTAATAAGCTGAGGGCTCTTGTCCTAGTCCTGTCAGATAAGTCCCTCGTACAATCTTAAACGTTTTTGTCATCTTCCCTCTCCTCCTCGTCATCAAACTTAAACATCACCATTTTATTTCTTGATGACATCTCCATTTCAATTTGTTTCCATTCTCGCTTGGTCTTTGTCGTTTTCCATAATGGAATAATATCAAACAGATAAAGTCTTCCAGTATAAAGAACATCATCTTCATTTTTCACCATTAAAACCTCCCTTCTAACAAACCTTATGAAATCTAAATGGAGCCTGATAGTAATTCGGATACTGAATAATTCTCTTTGTCCTCGTTACTGGTACGGGTTTGTGATACCATTTTTGAAGATATTGAGAAGCCATCCCCTGAGTCTCAAAAACTAGAAGGTTCTTCTTCTCATCACGCAGATAATCTCCAATCTCAAAACTAAAAATAGCAATCATTTGACTTCCTCACTTTCTTGATCTTCCAAGTTCTTGACTAGCTCCTGAACATTGAGTACACCCAACTCTTATACTTTTTTACGTGTTAGTTGTTCTCCTACCTAATGAATAGTTACTAGCTAGTTTTTCCCCACCTCCGAATTGCCTCACAGTATCCTAGATATAATGTAAAGGCACTTGACGGGTTTTATTTTTTATCCAATGTCGAGCTCAAATAAAGAGAGTTGTGATACTTGTTTAAGGTCATTTTTAACTCCTTCTATCACTCGCCGAGTGAGACTCAAGCTTTCTTCAAAGAAAGCAGCAATATAACCAACATACGCTTCCTGGCGATCCTTTTTCACCTGGAGAAGGGACAGGAAGATAGCCTTGACTGAAGCAATACGGATCCCGCCGCCACGGCCAGATTTAATCGTGAAGAAGATCTTCTGATCTGCCTTCAGTGATTTCAGTACTCTGTCTAAAGAGCGTTCAGGGATACTGAGAGCTTCTCTCAGCGCCTTTTTCGTTGTCTGAATAAATGGATCTTCTGACTGGTAAAAGTCCTCTAAATAGGCCATCACATCGGCTTTCCATTCATACAGATGACTGTTCTTGCGATCAGCCCGCTTCTTCTTGAATTTGTACCACCGCTGCTTGGTAAAGAGATCCGCAGACTTCAAATCCTTATTGACCCAGGCCCGACACAGCAGCATGATATAATCTCTGCTGGCTGCCTCATATTTGCCTGAATAAGCACTGGCAATAATCTTTAAGAGTTCGCCTGTAGTGACTGGTTCGTCCAGTCGTAGGCTAAATTCATTTAACACGACCTCACAATCGCCCTGTGAGACGCCACTGGAGAAATTAGCTAAGGCTAAAGTGAATAATACAGAATTTCGGCCCATTAAGTCCTTAGTACCTTTGATGTTTGACTCATTCATCAACATTTTGTACCAGGGCTCATCGGTCTGTTTTGCCCCTTCCGTTCCTGAAATAACCGTTAGGTTCGGTTTCTTACTTGGGAAAGGCAAGTCTGATTGTTTCATCGACCAATTCAGCCACTCCTGGAAAGAATAGGTGTACTCTTCATCAAAAAATTCGATATTATCTGTACGGGGTATTCTGCAAATACCAAAGTGATTACAGGTCATATCGACAGGTAAAGTCTGGCCAAAGTAACTTCTCAAATTTTGAGAGATCGCCTTGGCCACCTTTACCACTTTAAACTGTGAATGAGCCGTCACATAGGCTGGCTCAGACAGAACAAAATAAGCCTGGTATCCTTTATCTGACTTTAGAATTAACGTTGGCATGAAGCCTAAATCAAGAGCAGCCGTCAGGATGTCTCCTGATGTCATTACATCATCTGAGGACAGGTCAAAATCAATCACAAAGGTATTGATCTGACGCAAATTCTCTTCAGCATGGCCACGTGTAATTTGTCGTCGACTGTCACTGTATGATCCGAAGCGGTAAACGTTCGGCGTCCAGTGAGTGAAGCTGTCTTGATTTTCTTCAATAGCTTCCATCGACGTCAGAACAAGTCCACGGGCCTTAATCATGTGAGCTTTGGAACGGTAAGCAAAGATGGCCCCTCGTTTGCCTTCCTCAGCTGAAGAAACAGGCTTCAAATGGCTGTTTCTAAATTTATAGCTCCTTAATCCATCTTTGAGGATTAAAGGATAGATAGTTTTTATATTCATAAAGTAACTTTCTAACTAAAGCATTTCGCTATAGCTGCAATTACAGGAACCGTTACACTGTTCCCTGCTTGCTTGTATAGCTGGCTGTTTGACATTCGTTGCTTACGAGTTATTCTCCATAGCTTCTGCCATTTTTTGCGAGACAATTTTCTTGAAAGCAGTAGGTCAAAATAACCTTGCGGTATAACTTCTCCATAACACGCTTTATCAAAAGCCCAGTCAGGGAACCCCTGAAGCCTCCAGCATTCTCGAGGAGTGAGTTTACGGATACGAAAATCTGACATAACAACTCCTTGGCTGTCATCAGTCACTAGTGTGTTTGCTTTATTCTTTCCAACTCTACCCCTGCGTGTTGCAGAATTAGGATGAGCTAAATTTATACTGTCACCGACTGTAGCTTTTGTGTAACCAACAGATGTTGCTTCTTTAATTTTCAAAACGTTATTCTCCTGATAACTATGGCTGGTTAAGGTTGGTGCTATTTTATACTCCCCACCCTTATTAAAGCCATGAGAGCGCTGAATTATCTTTGGTTCCTGGCCTCCTCCTTGCATTGTGGAAAGTGTGGGAGCAATACCAGAAGTATCATATAATCGATTCGTTATAGAATACTTACCAGGCAGCTTGCCTGATAGTACAATCTTCATCCCCTCACCTTTATTTGTTGTAAGAGTAGGAGCAGTTCCTTCAACTGAGTAAATATCTCCATTCATTCCCTTACCCGAAGGATGAATATTCCCTACTCTCTTCGGTTTACTTTCAACAATGTACGATCCGTTCCCTTGTCCCCCTGGGTATTGGGCGGTAAGGGAATTTGTTCTGATTTCTGGTAATTCAGCAACTTCCCTGTTGTCGCTTCCGAGAGGAAATATTGGTTGGGTACCTCGTCTTCGAGAATGTCCGACAAGGAAGATCCTTTGTCTGTTTTGTGGAACTCCGAAGTGCGAGCTGTTAAGCACTTGCCATTCCACATTATACCCCAAGGCATCAAGCGTGCTGAGGATGGTCTCAAAGGTATCACCTCCTCCATGACTAAGGAGTCCTGGGACGTTTTCAAGGAAAATATAAGAGGGTCTAAGAAGCTTTGCGAAGCGTGCAACTTCAAAGAAGAGATTACCTCGTTCATCTCTGAAACCTCGTCTGCTTCCAGCAAGCGAGAAACTCTGACACGGAAATCCTCCGCAGAGAATGTCCACTTGTCCAAGTCCTCGAATAGATTCATCTGGTACGCTTCTGATGTCATGAAGTTCTACCTCCTTTTCTGTATTAAAAATAGCTTTATAAGATTTTCTGGCAAAGCCGTCTACTTCACAAAACCCTACACATTGATGGCCTGCGGCTTCCATACCAAGGCGAAAACCGCCAATGCCAGCAAATAGATCTAAAAATTTCATTTACTTTAACTCCTAGTTCTCTTTCATACTCTTAGGAGGCTCAGCAACCGAAAAGAAGTAGCCGTCCTTTAAGTCCTCTTTACTGTAAAACTCAGTCTCTGCGGTCGTTACATAATCGCACCGACTCCAGTCACTCCGTAGCTTTTTGTAGGACAGTGATACTCTTTTTTCAATTTCTCTAAAGCGAAAACCTAGCTTCAAATACGTGGTCACGATTTCTTCAATATGTTCTTGCGTTTCTGGAACCTTGACCCTGGTTTGGATATTCTCTTTCTTGTCTTCTTCACGTAGGCTTAGCTGATATTGAATATAGAGTAATCGCATTTCCTCAATTTTCTCTTGCCAGTAAGGATTATAAGGCTGACCTGAATACTTGTTCGTTAAGCTGCGGACAGGTTTTCTGAATTTCATCTGAACCTTGTCAAACTCTCCTAGATCTGTCAGCGGATCAATAAATCCTAACGGCTCACTATTGAGTAACTTTTCATATAAATTTAAACTGTTTGTCATCATCGTTTGTCTCCTCTGATACAGTTCTTTACAATCTCCCCTAGGATGTGTTCTGACAGCTCATGCTTTCAAATAAATCAAGTTGAAAGGCACCTGGAGAAGCTTCAGAATCTTCTAGCGGTAATTTCTCTGACTGATTTTCTTTATCGTGATCAATCACTTCATAAACTTCCAATGTGTCAATATTCATGACAATCTCCAATCCTCGCATGATGATCTCCTTTCTCTTTAAATTTAAAACGAACAAAAAAGGAGAACAGATTTCTCCGTTCTCCTTCCTATACAAGATATTCAATTTATACTTTTCTAAAAACTCTTACCACTTACATCTTTAAAAATTGGTCTAGTTAAGATAAGCTTAAGAAAAACCTATCAACATTCTAGTTGATAGGTTATTTGTTGAATAAACTAACTCATGATAACTTCCTGAATTTGAATAGTTGATATTTCCTTGAGGCAACTTAATCAATTAGCAACTCTTCTCAGAAAAAAACTTCTGGCAAGTTTCTTCTGGATAGCCTAAATTCTTTAAATATTAGTATATTTAAGACCCTTTTTCTCAAGATCTTCAATCCATTCTTCTTGCATATTTCTTTTCACTAAATCCTCAGATAATAAATCTGCCATCATGCATACCTTTTGATAATCATTTTTTGCTTTCTCTAGATTATCTTCTATAAATAAAGCAACCTTCCAATTTAGGGCATGAACAAAAATGTTGTCCTGAAAATCACGTCTTTTTGTCATAATATCATTTAGTACGTTTACAATATCAGGTAATATCTCGTATATCCCATAATGGGCCAATACACCTGCTGCTGCTGAAACAATCGTATTTTGAACCTTTTCCAGCTCCGATAATGGAAAGTAGTCTGCAGCCAAGATCACTTTACTCAGTAAGTCTACAAATTCTTCCTGATTAAAGTCTCCTAGTGCTAAGGAAAGCAAGCGCAATTGAATAATCTCCACATCATTGAAGCTTAATTCCTTTTTCTTCATTGCCTGCTCTAGGTACTCATCTAATAAACCTTGATCAAAGGAAGGATCTTTAGCACCAATCATGTCAACAGTTGCCTGAGCTACCTGAATAGATAATTGCTCCTCTTCTGGTAAATTCTCAAAATGGTTTTCATAAATTTCATCAATAATTTTTTCGAGTAAACGAAGACGTTCTGGATCGCCATAATGATACAAGGTTCGTAATTGATATTTCAAATCAATGTATTCAGGAGGTAATGCTAAACTATTATTGTTAGCCAAGACATCTAAAGAAACATCAAGCTTGTCAGCAATATACTTTGCTGTTGCAATCGTGGGCAGAGACTGTCCTTTCTCAATCCGCTGGAGCTGACGTGTCGTTAACACATCTTCTAAATCACAGATTGCCTGTCTACTTAATCCTTTGCTTTCACGGAGATTTTGAATCCTTTGTCCCAATTCTGTCTTGAAATCCACTTTTTATTCTCCATTTTTCAAAAATATTGGTGCTATTATAACATATTTTGATATTCAAATCATAGCACAGGCCTACCAACCTTTTGTTGATAGGCCTTCTTATTTATTCTTCAAATCCATTCTGCTGACTAAGCTTACGGAACCAATAACCTGATTTCTTAATAATCCGTTCTTGAGTTTCCAAATTCAATTCAATCAGACCATAACGGTTTTTATAGCTATTGAGCCAAGACCAGCAATCGATAAAGGTCCACATGAGGTAGCCAGTACAGTTGGCCCCGTCTTGAATGGCACGGTGGAGCTGGCGCAGATGGCCTTTGACAAAGTCAATACGATAATCATCTTGGATAAAGCCATCTTTACGGAATCTTTCTTCACCTTCAACTCCCATTCCATTTTCCGTCAGCATCCATTCGATATTGCCATAATTTTCTTTGATATTTTGAGCGATATCATAAATCCCTTGCTCATATATTTCCCAGCCACGGTGAGGATTGATTTTACGACCAGGCATGACATATGGCTCATAGAAATGCTCCGGCAAGAGCGGGCTATCAGGATGTTTAGCAAAACGCGGTGCCATAACCCGCAAAGGCTGATAGTAGTTGACTCCAAGGAAGTCCACGGTGTGCTCACGAATGAGCTCCAACTCCTCAGCTGTATAATCTGGCAGCAAATCATACTCAGATAATATTGTCACCAATTCCTCTGGATAAGTTCCTAAAACAGATGGATCTAAGAAAGATTGGGCTTGGAAGAGGTCCGCAATACGCGCAGCCTTCACATCAGCAGGATGTTGGCTTCGTGGATAAGCTGGTGTCAAGTTTAGGACAATCCCAATCTTAGAGTCAGGCAAGATTTCATGACAAGCCTTGACTGCAAGGGTACTCGCTAGTTGTGTGTGATAAGCAACCTGAACTGCTGCTTTTGCATCCACCTTGTGAGGATAATGGGCATCATAAAAATAGCCAAACTCCACCGGAACGATAGGTTCATTAAAGGTAATCCATTGATCTACCAAGTCCCCATAGGTCTCAAAACAGAAACGAGCATAGTCAACATAGGCCTTGATAGTTGCCTTATTTTCCCAACCATCCCCATCTTCCTGAAGAGCAAAAGGCAGGTCAAAGTGGTATAGATTGACTAAAAGGCGGATTCCCTTAGCCTTAATGGCTTCAAAGGCCTGTCTGTAGAAAGCCACTCCTTGAGGATTAACTTCACCTCGGCCTTGTGGGAAAATCCGTGACCACTGGATAGAAGTTCGAAAGGCTGTATGACCTGTCTCGACTAGAAGATCAATATCTTGCTCCCAATGTTGATAAAAAGTAGATGTTTGTTCTGGGCCGATTTCATTGTAGTAGCGATTGGGCTCCACTTGGTACCAGTAATCCCAGAGATTGTCCCCCTTGCCGTCACCAGGCACGCGCCCTTCAGTTTGTGGACCAGATGTGGAAGAACCCCAAACAAAGTCTTTTGGAAATGTAAGCATATGGTTACCTCACTTTATAAAGTCACCTTCATTATACTCTTTCTGATGGTATAAAAACAGGACCTATTTATTCCAATTTTTCTGCTTTTTAAAGAGAAAAATTCTAAATAGATCCTTAGCTTTATCTGATTCATTAGTCTACTTGCTGGCGGTAGGCCTTTGGTGACTTGCCACAGAGTTTTCTAAATACTTTGTAGAAATATCCAACATTACTGTAACCCACTGCATAACAGACATCTTCAATACTGTCATTGGTTGACAAAAGCAACTGTTGGGCCGCCTTAATTCTCTGCTTATTCAGAAGCTCAGCAAAGGTCGAATTGGTCTCACGCTTAATCAACTGTCCTAGGTAGACCGGATTAATAAAGAGGTCTTTACTGATATCCTTTAAAGACAGATCCTTTTGATAATCGCGACCAATGACTTCTAGAACACTGGCGACGTTTTCATTCATACGATACTGAGCAAATAGATGAGTCAACTTTTGCTTGATATAGTCTAGCAAGTCCTCAAAGGACATCATACCTTCAATCTCCTTGATAATGCTGGTCATATCATCTGGCTTCAAATGCTCAAACAAATGATAAACATCCATCATAAATTGAATAAAAAGCTGTTTGGTAATTGATATCCTTGGTGTGTGGCTCAAGACGACACCTTTTAGCAAGTCTAACTCATCCAAAATCTGATTGATATTCCCCTGAATAATCACACGATACATGGGTTCATAGTATTGAAAAAGGGGATCTGCCTGTTGCAGGCCAACCGTTCCATAAAAGACAACTTTCTCGAGATTGGATTTGAATTGTTGCAAATTATCTTTGTAAGGAGGCTCCAGCTCTATCTGGTAGAGGCTCTCTTCTTTCGTATGTGATAGGAAAAGATATAAGGTCTGACCAGATACGGAATATGAAGTAGAAGCGATACCTTGAGGGATTCGACTAGCTCCTAGCCAAATTGTTCCTTCCTTTTCTAACAGTCTAATCAAATCCTCCTCTGAGAGACCATCTTGGAAAATTGCTTCCATTTGATGGTGAGAAGATTGGTCAAATTGCAGGGAAAGTTTCTCTAAAATAGCTGCAAGCTCAACCTTATTGACAGGTTTGACCAAATAATCAGCCACCTGCAAATTTAGGGCCTTTTTAACATATTCAAACTCCTGATAGCCTGACAAGATGATAAAGGCGAGTTTAGGCAGGCTTTCTTTCATCTGGGCAATCATTTCTAGACCATTCATACCTGGCATATTGACATCGGTGATGACCAAATCAACAGGATGGTTTTTAACATAGTCTAGCGCTTCTTCAGCATCATTGGCTGTTGCCACAACCTCCATATTCCATTTTTCAAAAGGGATGAGAACTTTCAGACCTTCGGTAATCATGTATTCATCATCAACTAGTAATACTTTATGCATGGTGTTTTCTTATTCATCCTTGATCTCTATAATATAGCGAACGCCCCTATTTTCTCCCGACTCTACAGCAATGCTATAGCGGTCTCCAAAGTAAAGCAAGAAACGTTCGTGGATATTGATAATCCCAATCGAGGTCCTTTTCTCCTTATTTTCCGAATTTTCCAATTGACGCTTGGCTAAAATTTGCTGGATTTCTGCAAGCTTGTCAGCCTTTATTCCACGTCCATTGTCTTGAACAATGATTTGAACTGCATCAGATTTTTTCAAAACTTTGACACTGATCACATTGTCCTTTCTGCGATAGTCTACACCGTGGGCAAAATAGTTCTCCACCAAAGGCTGAATGGTAAACTTAGGAATAATCATTCCTTTAAGCTCCTCAGCAATGGTAAAGCCATAAGCAACCGAATTTGGATGGCGCACCATACAGAGATAACTGTATTTACGACAGAATTCCAATTCGCTTTCCAAGGTTACCTGCGTCTCATCAGAAATATTGTTTCTCAGCAAGCTGCTAAATTCATAAATAATATCCGCAAGTTCTTCTTGGCTCTTCATAACTGCATACATACGGATAAACTCCAGAGTGTTATACATAAAATGCGGATTGATTTGAGCCTGCAAAGCCCGCATATTGGCATCTTTTTGACTCAGTTGCAGCTGGTAGATGTCATGAATATTGCGGTCGAGATTATCCAACATGGTGTTGGTATTATCAGCAATTAAGAGCAATTCCTGCTCCTTGGTTGCAGTCTCAATCCGTAAGTGGCTGTCTCCTTGTCCTATTGCTTGGATCGTATCCACCAAATCAATAACCTGGCGCTGATAGTTGCGGAATACTCGTTGCAGAATCAGATGGAGACTCCCTGTTAGAATTGCACTAATACCCACTATGACAATGGCATTTACTAAACTTCTCTCTAAAACATAATGTTCTGGGACAGCCACTTGAACACCATAGCCATGAGGTGTCTCCTTGACCAGCCAATTCTTACTGTTCCCTTCCCCAAAAGTCAGCATATTTTTTTGGAAGGGCGAGGTAATTTTAACCAGTACAGGGGTTGTATTTCGAATATTGTCAATCGTTTGTTCAAAAACTTGGGAATCAATCGTTAGATAAACGACCCCGATATGGTTGCTGGTGACGCTGTCATAAATAGGAATTGGAAAAGCATTCTTAGCTGGCTTATATTTACTAGCTTCAACTTGCATTCCTCCTTGTTTTTGACGAGTTGAAACAAAGACTGTCTTGTAATCCTGCAATGCAATATCAAAACCAGCCACAAAATCATTCTGCAGATAAATATCGGCAACATTCTCGTGTAGCGAAACTTCAACGATCCCAAGAAGGCCATTATTTAAACGCCAATAAATGTACTCAGATGGCGACATGGTGAAATAATTATAGACACCTTCTAACTTGGCCTGGTTTCCTACAAGGCTTTTAGTGATTTGAACACCACGCTGATAGTAGGATTCAACTTCATCAACCAGTCTTGTTGAAATACGCTGGGAAGTTTCTGTTACTTCTTGAACCTTGGACTGCCAACTGGCATAAGAGATTAACAGAGCTACAAAACCGACAATGACAAACATGGTCATTGCATAGACTCTTAGCAAGGAATTTAACCAAAATTTTTTCATGGTTGGTCCACTAATCTAGAAGCAATCAACTGATAGACTGGTTCTAGTAAATCACTGATAAAGAAATGCCAAGCCCCAAGAAAGACAAAGAAAACCAAGGCAGGCATGTAATAAAAGATTGCCATAATCATGGCCGTTCCAAATGCAATCTTAAACATTGCACCTACATTCAAAAACATGCCAATAAAGGAAAGCTTAATCGAATTAATATAAGATAACTCAAAATAAACTTGCAATTTCAAATAAACCGCGTAAGCTAGTGGCAATAGAAGAGCTAAAAGCAGGTTTAAAATACTGATAATCACAGTTAAAATAGACTGAGGAAGCTGGACAAGAAGATAGAGGCCATACAAGAAAATTGCCTCAATTGAAAGTAGGGTATAAAAAACCTGGTTAGAACGAAGGAAATTTTCTTTAAATAAGGACCAAGCTTCTTGCCACTTATAAGCTTTATAATCATACCGATACTGGGCAAAAAGAGTCATTAAAACCGTACTAGCAGGTGCTAAGCCAAACAAGACACCACCACAGAGAGTCAGGACTAAAAAAATTCCCGATGCCAGCATTGCCATATAAATTTTTTGAAAAACAAATTCAATGAATTTCCCCATATCCTACCTCTTCTATTACATCTTCAATCTAAAAATCATATAAACAAATTATACCATATTTTAGATCCTTACTCTTTTCAAAATTGAACAATCGAACAAGAAAAAAACAAGAAGGTCGGGATCTAAATCCCAACCTCAATGTTTACCTCGGCTTATTTTTTAGCAGCCAAAAATTCATCGTATTGTTTTTGCATTTCTTTCAGTACTCTGTCGTAAGCACCTTCAGATTTAAGTTTTTCCATCAATTCTGGAATAGCTTTTTCTGGGTCTACTGTACCAGTGTTAATAGCTGTATCAAATTGTTGCATTGTGTTTGTAACAGCTGTGATATCAGATTTAACTGGTTCTGTGTTGAAGATAAATCCAAGAGCTGGTGATTCTTTTGCTTCAGCCAATTCTTTCTTAGAATCTTCAATTTGTTGATCAGTTACATTTTCGTTGATGTAAAGGATCCAGTTGTTACCAGTGTTCCATCCAGACATGTGAGTGTTTCCGTTATAGCCATCCAAGACTTTTACACGGTTTTCTGAACCTTTAACTTTTTCCCAGTTTTCTCCCTCTGGTCCATAAACAAGTCCATTAAGAAGTTCTGGGTTAGTGTTCAATTCGTTCAACACTTGCATTGCTTTTTCTTTGTTCTTAGAGTTGTTTGAGATGACAAAGTTAGCAACTTGAGTTGTTTGGTTTTTCTTGATGAATTTAGTAATTGGTTTGATTTCGATCTTACGGTTTGCTACACGTGAAAGCAAGCTATTACCATAGTCAGCAGGACCTACTGTTTCTTCACGAACAAGCCATGTATCGCTGTTGTGTTCGTAAGTGGTATCACTTGTTGCTACATCTTTAGGAATGTATCCAGCATTGTAGAATTTGTGAAGAGTCTTCAAGTGTTCTACGAAGCGAGGGACTTCATAACGGTTGACGATCTTAGTAGTGTCACCTTCCATATCAATAACAAATGGAAGACCGTTTGCTACTGGGTAGTCAAAGTTTTCTGATGGAATGAAGTTTTTACCAATTGCAAATGGTACAACGTTTGGATCTTTTTCTTTGATTGCTTTCAAAACAGGTTCAAGTGTTTCATATGAAGTCACGTTTGAAATGTCAATTCCATATTTTTCCAAAAGAGGACCGTTGAAGGCAAAGTTTTGTGATGATGCAACGTTAGCAGCTACTGGAACAGCATAGATCTTACCATTTACAGTGTTACCTTTGATGTAAGCAGGGTCGAGAGCTTTGTAAAGTTCTTTCCCTTCTTTCTTATAAAGGTCTGTCAAGTCAGCATATGCACCTTTTTGAGCAGTTACAACATAGTTATCAGCAAAAGCGATATCATAGTTTTCACCAGATGAAGTAATTACAGACATTTTCTTGCTGTAGTCACCCCAACCAAGGTATTGCATTTCTAATTTAGCATTAACTTTCTTTTCCAAGATCTTGTTAGCATTTTCCAACAATTTGTCCAAGTTGTCTGGTTTATCACCGATTTGGTACATCTTAATGGTTGTTGGACCATTTTCTGAACTAGATGATTTACTGCTACCGCAGGCAGCCAAAGCTGTAATCAAGAGAGCGCTGGCTGAGAAGAGTGCGACTTTTTGCCACTTTTTCATAAGAAAAACTCCTTTATTTTTATTTTTTGATAAACAATTTAATGAACTGATAAGCTCAGTTACGAAGCTGACTTCAAGGAAGTCCATACTTGACAGGCAAGTTTAGGACTTTTATTCCTTGACCCCACCAATCGTTAAACCTTTTACGAAATAACGTTGGAAGAATGGGTAGAGCATTGCAATTGGCAAGGTTGCCACAACCACCATGGCCATACGACCAGTTTCTTTAGGCAGTCCACTGGCTGCCCCAACAACTTGTGATGACAGACCTGATGATTTTGCGATGTAGTCCATATTTGATTGGATTTGCATCAGCAAGTATTGCAAAGGATAGAAATCTGGATTTTTGATATAAAGCAAGGCATTGAACCAGTCATTCCAATAAGCTAGAGCTGTGAAGAGACTGATTGTTGCAATACCTGGTAGAGCAAGTGGTAAACAAATTTGGAAGAAAATCCGTGTTTCACTTGCACCATCAATCTTAGCTGATTCAAGAATTGCTTCTGGAATCGTCCGTTTAAAGAAGGTACGCATCAAGATAATGTTAAATGGAGAAAGCAACATTGGTATAATCAAGGCCGCAATGGTATCTCCGATTCGTAGCAACTGAGTTACCACGATGTAACCTGGAATCATACCTGCATTAAAGAGCATGGTAATCAAAGCAAATACTGTAAAGAAGCGTTTGTATTTAAATGTTCTTCTAGAAATTGCATATGCGTATGTCGTTGTCATGAAGACATTGACGCTGGTACCGACTGCTGTCACAAACAGAGTGATAAAAAGGGAGTTTAAAATTTTGTCCTTAAACTGTACCAGGAAAAGATAACCGTCAAAGCCAAATTTAGAAGGCCAGAAGCTGAAACCATTTGTAGCTATCACAGACTCATTTGTAATAGAGATCATAATAACGAAGATAAATGGTAAGATACAAGATAGGGCAATAATCCCAATTAAAATACTGAAAAATAAGTTAGCTGGCTTACTGAAGGCATGGATACCAACGTTATCGATTTTTTCTTTTTTGATTTTTTCCGATTTTTTCATTGGTTCCTCCTTTCTAGAATAGCGCAGAATCTTTATCTATGCGACGAACAATCAAGTTAGATACTAAAACGAGTATTAAACCAACAACGGATTGGTACAATCCTGCGGCTGCGGCCATTGTGATGTCCCCAGTTCCTGAAAGTCCATTGTAGACATATACGTCCAAAACGTTGGTAACGCTATAGAGAGATCCTCCTCCTCCGTTACGGGTTACTGTATAGAAGAGACCGAAATCCGCGCGGAAGATATTTCCGACTGCTAGAATGGTCAAGACCGTAATCAGAGGTGTTAGCTGAGGCAAGGTAATATTGCGAATGCGTTGCCACTTAGTAGCACCATCCACTGTTGCAGCTTCATAGTAGGTCGGGTCAATCCCCATAATAGTTGCATAGTAGATAACACTACTATATCCAAGTCCCTTCCAAATACCCAAGAAGAGCAAAAGAGCCGGCCAAATTCCTAAAGTTGTATAGAAGTTAATGGCTTCCTTTCCAAAACCTTGAAGCAAGTGATTAATCAGTCCTTTATCAATGTTTAAGAAAGCATCTACAAAGTAACTGATAATAACCCAAGACAAGAAATAAGGGAAGAGCATCGAAGTTTGGTACACTTTCACTAACTTCTTAGATCGCATTTCACTAAAGATAATCGCAATCGCCACTGCAGCAATCAAACCTAGAATGATAAATCCAAAGTTGTAGAGCAGGGTATTACGGGTAATGATAAATGCGTCCCTCGAGCTAAATAGGAATTTGAAGTTATCCCATCCCACCCATTTACTATTTAAGATACTGGCAATGAAACCATCAGGGTGAATATGGAAATCCTGAAAGGCAACTACGTTTCCGAAAACCGGAATGTAGAAGAATAAAATCAACCAAATAACTCCTGGCAGAACCATGAGCAAGAAAACGAAATTTTCTTTTAATGTTTTTATCAACTTATTCATGCAAATCTCCCTTTCTATTTAGTTGATACCGTTTTCACATTTCTATTATATGCTTTTTTAAAAATTATTTTAAACTCCAAATTATAGAAAAAACTATACAAATTATTTATCCAATTTATAGATAAAAATGAGAAAAAAAAACCGACCCCAAAAAGGCCGGTCTTTTCTTAAGTCGTATAAATTGTTGAGGCCGTTGCAATCGAGTGCCATTGGTTGGCAGTTGTCGCTGTCAAACCTTGGTCCTTATAGAAATCATTAAAAGGCAAGATTTCTTGTTCTAATTCTTCGACACGCTCGATTTGACCACTAATGTATTGCTCTAGGCGTTCTTGTGCTCGTTTGATTCGCTTGAGTAAACCTCCAAAACGGATGTCAATTGTGTCCAAGCCAAAAATCTTATTTTCCTGCTGCCATTGGCGACTAAATTGGTCCGAAAAGTCTTCAACCATTTGGTAAAGCTGAGGCAAATCTTTTTCGGCCAAGTCTTCCAAACCTTCCTTATCCCCTTCACGATAAGCTCTTTGAATGCCTGATGTTGCTTCAATCTTCAAGGCTAAGAGTGCATTTAACTGGGCCTGGGTCTCAAAAACATAACCATATTCGCCCGCTCTTTTGCTGACTTCCTTTAACTGCTGAGCAGATACTTCGAAATGCTGCTTGTCTTCTTCCGGTCGGATATGGCGTTCCAGCAGGGGACAGAGGATGTCTTGGTAAAGGACATAGCGATTTGGATTGATACCGCTAAGATTGTCTGGCAAATCTGGCAAAAGATTGGCCAAATCTATTTTCATAAAATCATCAAAGTCAAGCCCTGTACTCACTAAAAAGTGTTCTGAAACTTTCTTCAAGTCATTTCGATAAGCTAGTTCCGCCCAAATCTGCAGAGCAGGTAAGATTGAGAATTGAGAAGTTTCTCCACCATTATCTCCCCAGCCTGTCACAATCACTTCCTTGACTTGATTTTTCCGGCAAGCCTTATTGGCTTCAATAGCTACTAAGCGACTAAAATGATTATGCGGCGTAAAGCCAATCCACTTCCAAGCACCGCCTGCAAAGGCAATATCTTGGCTGATCTTATGATGATTTTGGAAGTTACGATTGTATTTTTCCTCACTATCCTGATAATAATCCCAATAAACCAAGGTCACTCGCTCTTTAAGGCGATCCAGATAAACTCGGGTTTCTTCTGGGATTTCTACATCACGGTCGTACTGACCATCTGCAGACATGAGTTTGAAGAACATATCGCTCCACATCTGACAGTGGAAACCATACTTATCTGCAATATCCAAGACTCGCTCAAGGTGTTGACACATGAGAAGACTGCGGTTTTGGAAACCATGTTGAATCAAATAACGTCCGAGACCGACCAAGTGGGCTTCATCCATGCCGATATTAATCTTGCGCGTATGTAAATGCGCCATCGTCTGGAACATGCCCTCAATTAGGTCATAAACTTTTTCTTCACCAATCAGCAGGATATCCTCAACATCTCGAAGTTCCTGTACTTCCTTGACACCCCATTTGACAAAAGCAGATAGGTGAGCCAAGGTCTGAATACAAGGAACAAAGGTCATATCAAAATCTGTGGCATAATCTTCAATCTCTTGCAATTCTGCAACCGTGTAGCGTCCTCTGAAATAGCCAAAATAAGGCTGATTTTCTATCTCGTAGGTGTCTTCCATATAGAGTTCAAAGGTGGAATACCCCATTAAAGCCAAGACCTCAATCATCTTCTTAGCTGAGCTTAGGTTCAAGACGGCATTGCGGGAACAGTCAGCCATATAGGCCAAATCCTCATAGGCCGCCTCTTCCTCAATCTGCACCTCGTCTTGACCTGATCTAAGCGCAGCAGATAAAAGCGCCAAAGCTCGATAGAGCTGATGAGGTTGCTTAAAACTAACTTGATAACGCCCCTGACGTCCTTCAACCTTGATCAATGTAGCTGAATCAGTGACAAGACTGACTTCAATCTCCCCCAAGTTCAAATACTTTTCTAAACGGGAAAGAGCTTTTTCTTGTTTACTAGATAATCCTAAGAATGTGGCCATTGGCCTTCCTCCTGTAACCAGTTTACTAAAGCACCATACAGATTAGCCTCTCCTTGGTAGGTACAGGCCAGAATCTCTGGTACAACCGAATATTCTTCATAGCGATCAACATAATAAGCAATCGCTGAGCGGACACCTTGAATAAAGTCAGGATTTTGGCTGATAGAGCCACCCAGACTTATCACATCCGGATCAAATAAATACTGAATATTGAGCAGTCCCTTGGCAAGGTTTCGGTTCATCTGCTCAATTGCTGCTTGGCAAGTTTCATCTCCTGCAGCCGCCGCTTCATAGATCTTCTTACCGTTCCAGTCTTGCGAGCCAGTACTAGCTTGAACAGAGCGAACAAGACTACCTGTCGAAGCAAGAAGTGACCAATTCCCTAGCGTCTCAGCTGGTTCAGACAAGAGCATATAACCAAATTCTCCACCCAGATGGTGTTTGCCACGGTGCAATCTGCCATTGAGAATCATGGCGCCACCAATACCAGTGCCAACGACCACGCAGGCTGCATTTTCTAGCTCAGGGTGAGCTAGCAGCTCGCTTAAACCAACGCAGTTGGCATCATTTTCTAAATGAATCGGTAGATCATAAGAGGCTAGCTTATCATACCATGAAAAACCATGAATATAAGGCACCGCGCTAATCCCACCAATAATGCCTGTTGCTCGATCAACTGCCCCAGGCACACTCATGGCAATGCCCTGGTAAGCTCGCTTAGAAAGGCAAGAATCCAACCAAGCCAGCAAGTCGCCTAAATTATCAGGCGTTGCAAGCTCTTGCTTTTCCAGTATTTCCCCTTCTTTAGACATAGCCGCAAACTTGATACCTGTTCCACCTATATCGACTGTTGCAATGACCATGCTTTTCTCCTTTACTTATTTTATTAATTCTAAGGCTGGGGCAAGACGCCCCAGTCTCAGTTTAATCTTTTTTCAAAAGCTCTGTACGAATTTCCTGTGGTCCTAGGACTCCGGACTTTTCAGGCACTACTTCTTCTAAAAGGTTAACTAGCGTTTGGTAACCAGTCGTCACTTCTTGTTCTTCTTGGGTCATATTATAGTAACGAAGGATGATTCCTGACTCGTTTTCAGCCACCTTCAAAGCGGTTGGACAGATTTCAGGCAGGCTGAGAGCTGGGTGATCCAGGGCTTGTCCAGTTGCTACAACACTTCCTTCTTGTTTGGAAATTTGCAGAGCTGTAAACGGCGTTTGGAAGGCTTTCGCCCGACGATAAGCACTAAAGCGTTCTTGTGGCTGGTGACATTCCACAGTGTACTCAACTTGGAAGTCACGCAAGCACTGTGCTTCTGGTGTTGGGAAATAGCCCCAGTCGCCCAGTTCACCTGTTGCTCGCAGAATGGTAACAGCAATCGTATCATCACCTAAAATCTCGTATTCATTTAGACCTTTATTAGCTACTGTGACAGCTTTTTGGTCATCATAGAGGCTAACGAAGGCTTGTTGGTGCTGTGGATTTTCTGGATTTTCCCATGAAGCAGCTGGTTGATTATTACGACGAACTACTTCATAAATGCTGTCTGAATCGTTGGTTTTACTGCTGTTGTGGGTTCTGAAAAGAACACGGATGCGGTGATCCTTAGCTGTATTAGTAAAGCGAGTCTTAAAGCGCAGTTGCGGGCTGTCCGCAAAGACCGTCAACTCTGTTGACAAGATCATGGTTGTCACTTCTGACGAACGACCTGCTGAGCGATTCATAAATTCAACAATGCCTTTTTGCTCTTGCTCAAGCAAGTCATCAGCGCTTACTGGCAAGGTCAATTCATGACTCAACTCTACTTTAGTATAGCGTGCATTATTTTCCAAAACCTTAACGCCAGCCAGTTTTGCATAGATCTGTTCTGTATTTTTTGGCTGGAAGTAGATATACTCATTTCCAATATCGCCACGATCTTCAAATCGGAGGAAATCTTCATAGGCTTCATGAGTTGACTTATCGTAAACGGTCAAGTCTTCATCAAAGCTAACAGTCACAAATGGAGTATCAATCACGCCATTGCGGTAGAGCCCTTCATGTTCTTCTTTTGCACCAGGAAGCAATTGGAAGGTTTTCCAAGACAAAGGTGCTAGATGAAGCGGCAAAGTCACGCGCAACTGACGAGCAATATAAGCCTGACGGAAACGATCCTTTGGAAGGTCATATTGGAAATTAGCTCCCAAATCTTCGATTTTGGCTTCGACAGGGCGACTATCCAAATCCTTGACAATCAAGTCTGGAATCGTCAGCTCCGCCATTCTCCGGTAGGCTTCGGTCGGATGCGCTTCCTTGAAATCACAAGTCGCAAATGTCACATCCACAGAAACTGTGTCGACCTTATCATGGAGTCCCGTATTGACAACAGTGAAGATCAGGTCACTCTCTGCTTGACGGCTATCTAATTTTTGTTTCCATACTTCCAGCAGGTTGCCTTTGACAAATTCTACCACTTGATTGACTTTGGCAAAGCGAGTCTCCATTTCACGGTGAACTTCGTCTACACTACAGCCGCAAATACTATCGTGTGGAGCATTTTGCAAAAGGGTCTTCCAAGCATAAGTCAGCTGGTCTTTGTGATTGTGACCTCCTGTTATGACAGTTAGTGGCTCAACTACCTGCTCTAGCAAGTTACTATTTTCTTGGAAAGCTTGTTTTAGATAGATACGGGCTGAGGAAGTGTTAGCTAAAGTGTACCAACCGTCTGTTTCTTGGCTGGTCAATTCGCCTTGAACTGTAGACAATTCCTCAGGAAGAGCTGCTTCCACAGCCTGCATATAGTCATCAAAAGAACTATGCACAAAGTTAATATCTGGATAAAGCTCATTGGCTACTCGGATAGCTTGGCTGAGATTGCGCTGAACTGGCTGGTGGTCACAGCCGTTCATCATCAGCCATTGGTTTGTAGAGGCGTAGCTCTTCACGTCTGCTAACTTTTGCTCCCAAAAAATCTTCGCTTCCTCAGGGTCGACTGGGATTTCATTCCCATTACTATACCAGTTGGCAAAAAGGATACCTAGGACTTTACTTCCATCGGCACCCTGCCAGTACATTTCAGAGTACTGAGAAGTGAATTGCTCATCCTCTAAGACTTGGTTATCAAATCCGATTGGCTTCACTCCTCGACCGAAAGCTGCTACATGAATTCCTGATTGTTGTAAAATCTGAGGTGCCTGCCCCATATTTCCAAAAGTATCTGGGAAATAACCAATCTGAGTGGACTTGCCCCACTTTTTGCACTCTTGCTGACCAATCAAGGTATTGCGGACATTGGCTTCGCTGGAAATCAGATAATCATCCTGCAAGATATAGAAAGGTCCGATCTTTAACTTGCCTTCGTCAATGTAGCGCTGCAGCTTGTCCCGGTTTTCAGGACGGATTTCTAAATAATCATCCAAGACAATGGTCTGTCCGTCTAAATGGAAACTTTTAAAGTCAGGATCGTTTTCAAAAAGATCAAAAAGGTTGTCAAATAACTCTACCAGCTGCATCCGATGGGATTCAAAAGGGAGATACCATTCTCGATCCCAGTGGCTGTGAGAAATAATATGTACGGTAATATTTTCCATTTTATACCTCTATTTTTAAAATTTTATACGTCAATTCTTAAATCGTAATAGTCTAATACTAATTCGCAGAACATCATATTAGCCCAGCTGAACCATTCACGAGAATACTTGGTCGGGTCGTCCACATGGAAGCTCTCATGCATGACACCTGTGCCTCCATCACAATCCACCAAGAGGTCTAAGATCCGACGTTTTTCTTCCTTATCGTGCGTGGTCAAACCTTGAATTGCTAAGGCAATCGGCCAGATATAACGATAAAAGGTGTGTGAACTTCCGATTCCTGTAGCTCGCTCTCCTTCATAGTAGTAAGGATTTTCAGGGCTAAGAATGGTGCGGCGTGTATTTTGGTAGACTTCGTCATCTATCGAGCAAAAGCCTAAATAAGGCGCTGCCAAAAGACTTGGTACATTTGGATCATCCATAATGCTAGCATGCCCCAAACCATCTACTTCAAAAGCGTAAATCTTTTCACCTTTGGCATTTTTAGTATAGGCGTAGTTTTTAATTCCTTCTTTGATTTCCTTTTGCAGGCGCTGTGCATGCGGAACAATCTCCTCAGCGCCATCCAGATTCAATGTTTCAAAGATTTCTGCCACATAACCCAAGACGACTGTTGCAAACATATTCGACGGTATGAGATAGCTATAGATACAAGCATCATCACTCGGACGAAAGGCTGACCAAGTCATCCCTGTCACAGCAAATTCAGGTCCTTGCCCATTATTAACTAGTGTGTCTTCCTTGCGGTCCGTCTCACGTACAAAACGATAAGAAGAGCGACTGTGATCTTGTTCTACCGTCCAAACCCGAAGAATTTCTCTGACACCAGCAACAAAAGTAGCATCGAGATGGCTCGTCTCACCTGTCTCTTTCCACAAGAGGTAGGCTAATTGTAGAGGATAGCAGAGGGAATCCACTTCATACTTGCGTTCCCAAATCCAACCTGACAAGTCTGTATGGTCTGTCTCATGATGTCCCTTCCAGTTATCCGCGATATTAAAGGCGTTGGCATAGGGATCTTTTAAAATCAGTGTCATCTGACGTTTGACCAGACCAGCAATCGTTTTACGAGTTTTCGGATCTTCCTTAGCAACAAAGAGATAGGGCTTGAGCTGAGCTGTCGAATCTCGTAGCCACATAGCTGGAATATCTCCCGTCAAAACAAAGGTTGAGCCATCTTCTAATATTTCTACTGTATTATCCAAAGTATCTGTGTAGCAACGCTCAAAAACGGATACCCAAGCTGGATGTTCGTGGGCTAACTGGGCAACCGACTCTAGCCATTTCCCAACGATCTCTTTTGAATAAACCATTATTCTCTCCTTTTTCATAGTCCTTTACATCCTCTAGTATAGGCCAAACCGTTTTTAAAATATATACACAAACTAAAGGCCTTTCGATATTATATTTTTGCCTTATCCATAGGATCGTTTTTCATGATATAATCTAGAAAAATAGGCTTCGTTGCAAGGAGATTTTATATGAAACCAATGCTAGAAACAATTGATACCCGCTATGGAACAGACAATTCCCATAGCATTTCACGTGGCAATACTCTGCCCTATACAGGGGCACCATTTGGTATGAACTATTTCGTACCTCAAAGTAGCCATACAGACGGATCTTGGTTTTTTAATCCAGACTCACCTATTTTCCAAGGCATCCGTCTGACCCACCAACCCAGCCCTTGGATTGGTGACTACTCGTGGCTTCTCATTACTCCTGTCTCAGAAAAGATACTGCATTCAGATATTTACCACCGCCAGTCTTCTTATCGACCAGACGAGAGTATCTTCCAACCTCATTATTTAAAAATCAACTCCAACCGCTACCAGATCAGCACTGAGCTGACTCCTAGTCGCTACGGAGCTCGTTTCCGGCTGACCAACCAGAGAGAGCAGCCTATCAGTCTCATTCTCCATAGTGAAGCAAAGATGGTTTTCCAGCAAGTAGATGCCTACACTCTCTTAGGCAGTCTCAAGGAAGAAACCAAGCCAGCCAAGCAGCCCTTAGTCATGCATGTCTGCTTGCGCTTTGACCAGCCTATCAAAAAACAGAGTTTCTTAGACCAAGACCTTGTCCTAGATTTCGAGCAAGGCCAACTGCAATTTTCCTTAGCCACATCTTTTATATCAGAAGAACAAGCCCTGATCAATCTACCCCAGTCTTCCTTTGACGAACTCAAAGAAGAAACCAAACAAGACTGGGAAGTCTTTCTCCATCGTTTTGATATTGTGGACCAAGGCAAAATAGACCGTCGGATGTTTGACCAGGCTCTCTACCGGCTCTTTCTCTTTCCTCAAACCTTTTATGAGCTTGATGCAGAAGGTCAAGAAATCCATTGGGATTTTACCCACCAGACTGTTCAGCCAGGGAAACTCTTTACCAATATCGGTTTTTGGGATGGATTTCGAACTAGCTTTCCTCTATTAGCCCTTATGGCGCCAGATACCTATCATGACTTTCTAGAAGGCTTTCTGAATTTCTACAAAGAAACAGGATTTTTACCAAAGTGGCTTGCTCCTGACGAACGGGGCATGATGCCAGGTACCTTGATAGACGGTGTCATTGCAGATGCTGCCGCTAAAAATCTCATACCTGATTTAGAAAAAGATCTTTTCCAAGCCATGTTAGAGACAGCAGAGAAGGACGATCCTTCTAAACGATACGGTCGGCAAGGGGCTTCGGACTATCAAACTCTAGGATACCTGCCATTTGACTACCATGAAAGTGTCAGTCATAGCCTAGATTATAGCTATAGTGATTTTTGTATTGCTAGCCTTGCCAATAAACTCCAACAAAAATCAGTAGCTCAACGATACTCTCAGCAGTCTCTTAATTACCAGCATCTATTCGATCCAGAAACAGGCTATATGAGAGCTAAAGATCGGAAAGGCCAATTCAGGCCAGACTTTTCTCCATACACTTGGGGTAGAGATTATGCAGAATGCTCAGCTATTCAAAATACACTCAGCATCTTCCATGATATTGAAGGATTGAAAAATCTAATGGGAGGGCAAACAGCTTTCACTGATTATCTAACCAAGCTCTGTCAGGACCAGCCTTTCTTTGACGTAACAGGTTATGGCTATGAAATCCACGAAATGAGTGAAATGGCGACAGCGCACTTTGGTCAACTAGCCATTTCGAATCAGCCTAGCTTTCACATCCCCTATCTCTTCCGCTACAGCGACAAGCCGGAGTATACAAGTCTACTTATTAAAAGCCTGAGAGAGCAAGGTTTTCGACCTGGCTGGCAAGCTTTCCCTGGTGACGAAGACAATGGTAGCCTCTCTGCTTGGTACATCTGGAGCGCCATCGGGCTCTATCCAACCTGTCCTGGAAAACCATTTTACGACCTAGGTATTCCTCTCTTCAATCATCTACGTTTGTATCTACCACAAAGTCAAACATGGCTAGACATTTATGCTCATGACAACTACCCTCACTTCCAATTTGTGACTAAGACCGAGTTAGATGGGCAGGCATTGCAACACATTTCCCATGAAGAACTGCTAGTTGCCAAGCGCCTAGACTTCCACTTGTCTTGGCTACCAAATTCTTCAAAAGAATAATAAACAAAAAAACGCAGAACAACAGTTCCGCGTTTTTATTCTGAACTTGGCTTGACCACGATTTTGACCCGATTTTGCCGACCGTCCTCTCGGTTAGCACAGAGATAAAAATCTAAGTCTTCTTGACCTGTAAAGGCTAAAGTCGATAGGGTGATTTCTTTCGTCTGCTCTCCAGAGTCAAATGTGATTTCCCAAACCTGATCTAGATAAGCCGTCCCATGCGTTCCAGTACCGGGCTCCGTGACTATCTGGATTTTCTCTCTATCCTCCACTTTGTCCAAACGTCTGAGACTGATTGAAGGATTTTGCCCTCCGACAAGAGGAGAGCTTATTTTTGAAAATTCTAAACCAGCAACCGTTTTTTTCTTTTCTAGCACAGCCGGTGTCTTATAGACTGCAAACTTGTTCAAAAGAGGAAGAGCTTGAAAATCCGTCAACATCAATCTTAAATAGCGAGCCTCAACCATTTGTCCTAAGATTAGACGCTTGTAACCAATGGTCTGACCACGAGCAAAGTCCGTCCAGCCATTCTCTTGCTTCACTTCTAAGGTAAAGCCTGCGATCCGTTGGCCTTTGGCAATGGGTTCTCGAATTTCAACGAGATTAAAGCTACGCGTCTGACCCAAGTCAATTTCTAAGACATAGGCTGACTCGTCTGAAGCTGGCGCCCAGAAAGTATCTTCCCGTCCATCCGTCAAATGACTAGATGGAAAGCCTTCTTTTTCATTACTACAGCTCACCTTGGCCTGGTAGGCTAGATTATCCGTATATAAATCTGAAATGACCCGGTGAAATTCCTGCAAGCGCTGGACATCTTCTTCCGCTAATAGCCCTTCCTTAGTTGGCGGGACGTTGAGTAAGAGGGGTGTCCCACGCCCAACGGAATCCATATAGATATCCAGCAGATCAGCCAAAGATTTGGGTTGCTGACTAGCATGATAAAACCAGCCCGAGCGCAAGGATACATCAGCTTCTCCCAAGGAATACTGTGTTCCTTGCGGATCCCCATGGCAGAGGTAGGCCAACGGAGTATTCTCACTTAGTTTTTCTGGTCGAATTCTCTGCCACAAGGGATCTCCGGCCCTACCTCTTTCATTTCCTATCCATCGCAGTTCAGTCGCTTCTGTCGAAAAGATCAGAGCGTCTTTTTGGTAATAACGAATGGTCTCAAACCAAGATTCGAAATCATAGGTAAGCTTTTGAGCACCTTCACCACGCGCCCCGTCCATCCAGATTTCTACAAATTTCCCTTTATTGCCATAAAACGGATTACTCAGAATTTCTTCCAGTTGCTTCTGATAGTATTCGTTATAGGCTTCTTGAGTCTCAATATGATAGAGCGGACTGTGAGCATCCCAAGGAGACAAGTAAAGACCTAAATCCATATCATACCTGCTTGCTGAGCGAGAAATTTCTGCTAATAGATCACCCTTGCCATCTCTCCAGGGACTAGCTGCCACCGTATAGTCTGTGTAGCGACTCGGATAAAGGACAAAACCATCATGGTGCTTGACTACAACAACTACTCTTTTAAATCCAGACTCTTTCAAAATCCTAATCCACTGATCTGTATCCAGTTTTGTCGGATTAAAAAGACGAGGATCTTCCAGACCATTTCCCCATTCCTGCTCATAAAAAGTATTGATACCAAAATGGATAAAAGCCGCCAATTCATCTCGATGATAAGCCAGCTGGGCTGCTGAAGGTAAGGGAGCAAAGTCTGCAATTTCGTCCATTTTTTTCATAAATATATCTATCCGCCTCATTCTTTTCTAGTAAATCTCTTTGCTATCTCCACTATAACAAAAAAAGAAGGCGCTAACAACACCTTCCATATAACTTCCTAAAAAGCCACTCTTTCTTCTATAATTTGTTGAAGAGGGATGCTCGTTTTAATTTTTCTCTCAAATTAGATCGCAAAAATCTGTCCGACCAGATAAGTGACCGCCATGGTTAGAAGGCCGATAACGAGGTTGCGAAGCATAGCATTTTTGATCGGTGCTTTGCCTAACCTAGCACTGGTATAGCCCGTTCCCAAAAGCGCCAAAGCCACAATCACAACCGTTGACCAGATACGGATATGGGCAGGAAGCAGGATAATGGTAATCATAGGAAAAAGCGCACCAACTGCAAAAGCTAAAAAACTAGAGATGGCCGCATGCCAAGGATTAGTGAACTCCTCGATCTCGATGCCATACTTTTCCGCCACCAGGGCTTCCAGCGGATCTTGTAGAAAGGCCCGGTTGGTCATAAGCTGAGCAGAAGTCTCACACTCACCATTTTGGACATAGGCAGCATAGAGAGACTGCTTTGCAATATCTGGATTCTTCTCTAAAAGCTCACGCTCTCTGGCAACAGCTGCCTCCTCTGTATCTTTTTGAGTAGAAACAGACACATACTCCCCGCCTGCCATAGAAAAGGCCCCGGCAAAGACAGCTGCCAAACCAGACAGAAAGATTATCCAGACATTGTCCGTCGCACTGGCCACCCCGATTACTACTCCTGCGATAGAAATAATACCATCATTGGCTCCTAAAACCCCAGCTCGCAAGATGTTCAGCCGACCACTAAAGTTCTTATCAATTTTATGCTCTTCCATTTATATTATTCTCCCTTGTTTCTTATTTATAATCATTATAAATAAAACCCTAAGCTAATACAAGGAAAAATAGGAAAATGAGAAAAGTTCTACTATTTAATAGAAGAGAATACCAGATTTCTACTATCTGATACCTTTTAAGCTCTATTTATATTTTAGGAGTGTTTCTGAATCTCTTCTCGGTACTCCGAAATAGTCTTTCCTGTTATCCTAATAATGTCTGCAGAATTGGAGCCACAATCACAAATAAGACTGTGCTAAGAGTAACCACATTCGTTGAAAACTCAACATCGCCTTTACCTTGATTGGCAAGGATAGGAAGTACTGCTAAGGCTGGTGTTACAGATTGAATCATAAAGGTTCTAAATTCTGGTGCCACCATATTTGGAGAGAAGAACTTCAGAACCAAGAGCATGATGACCGGTGCAAGAATAAAACGACCAACCAATGTGATAATGGTATCTTTATCAAAGCGAATCGTCTTAAGGCCTGCCTTAGATAAGACGAGACCGATATAGACAAGAGATAACGGCGTTGTTAAACTACCAATATAAGTCAAGGTACTTTCCGCAAAACTTGGAACAGGAATACGTAACACCAAAAAGACGAGGGCTACGAGAAAACCTAATAAAGGAGCTGGGAAAAGCTTCTTCCAATTAAATTTTTGAGCCTGTTTTGAAGCCCCTTCTTTATCTTTACTATCAGAAGTCATCAGATAGACACCTAATGTCCAAGTAGATACTGTATTTGTAATATAATAAACCAAGAAGTAAGGAAGGGCTTGATTTCCAAACAAAGCGATATTTAAAGGCAAACCAATAAATATGGTATTGGCATTAACAAAGGTATTAATCATGGTTCCTCGACGACCTGGGCGCACTTTAAAAACTTGCACCACGATAAAGGCCGCTAGGTAACCAAGAATGAAGGCGATAAACGTATACATTAAACCGCCAGACAAGCTAATCAATTTATCTAAAGTTAAATATTTAAGAACAGAGGTGAAAATTGCAACGGGCATGGCCACGTTCATAATAAGTTTAGATAAGTCATTTCCAAAACTCTCTTGAAACCACCCACGGACCTGTAAGAAATAACCAAGAATGATGATGACGATAATGGGTACAATACTCTGAATTGAAGTTAAAAAGATTTCCATAATCTCCCTTTCTATATATTAGGATATACAGTAAAAGGCGTACGAGGCATCTAGTCGCACTCGTACACCCCGTTTCCATTTACTTATTTATATTCTGGATACCATTTTAAATCACGAACCGCTTTAGCCATATCTTTTTCTTGAGCGCGCGCAAGACCTTGTTCTTGCGCTTTTTTAGCAACTGCTTCTGCTACTTTGATAGAAACATCAGCTACATACTTGAATGGAGGTAAGACTGGTGCTCCTGGTTCGCCTGGATTGACAATACCACTCAATGAATGTGCGGCAGCTCCAATCATTTCATCCGTCAAAAGACTCGCTTCAGAAGCCAGCATACCGAGTCCAAGACCTGGGTAAATCAGGGCATTATTCGCTTGACCAATCACATAGTCTACTCCTTTATAAGAAATAGTACCAGCTGGAATTCCTGTTGCAACAAATGCTTTTCCGTCTGACCATTCGATCAAATCTTTGGCACTTGCTTCAGCTAGTTTGGTTGGGTTTGACAATGGGAAAATTATAGGACGTTCTGTGTTTTCACACATAGCTTCTACAATTTCTTTTGTGAAAGTATTTGGCTGAGTTGAAGTTCCCACAAGAATGGTTGGTCTAACCGTCTTCACTACTTCAAGAAGGTCCGTCAACTTATCCGCGTTGGCAAAATCAGAACGTTTCTTAGCAAATGGTTTTTGTTCCGGCGTTAAGTCATCCATATCATCAAAAAGGAGACCCTGTTTATCCACCATAAAGAACCGTTTATAAGCTTCTTCTTCAGGCAGACCTTCACTAACCATTTCGCGAAGGACACGAGAGGCAATCCCTGCACCAGCAGTCCCACCACCATAGCAGAGATAAACTTGATCCGTTAATTTTTCACCTGTAATATCCAATGACCCAAAAATCCCACCAAGAGTTACAATACCAGTTCCTTGGATATCATCGTTAAAGGTTGGGATTTGTTTTCGATATTTTTCAAGGATGTTGGCAGCATTTAAGCGACCAAAATCTTCCCAGTGCAGGTAGAGTTTAGGGAAGAGGCGTTCTGCAGTTTGAACAAATTGATCGATAAAATCATAATAACGATCTCCACGCACACGTTCGTGACGATTTCCCAAGTAATTAGGATTGTTACGAAGTTCTTCACGGTTGGTACCTGCATCAATGACCAAAGGAAGCACCGTTGAAGGATCGATTCCTGCAGCTCCAGTATAGACCATCAATTTCCCAACAGAAATATCGACACCATTTGTTCCCCAGTCTCCAATACCAAGAATACCTTCTGCATCTGTCACAACAATAAGACGAATTTCACGGTCCCCTGCTGCATTTTTCAAAGTTGCTTCGATATTTTCAGGATGATTGATATCAAGATATGCGGCATATTGTGGATCTACAAAGAGGTCGCTATATCCCTCAATGGTATCAGCAATGGTTGGGTCATAGACAATGGGATTAAATTCTTCCAAATGTTGAGCAAACAGGTAATAGAAAAGGGTACGGTTGGTATTAAAAATTTCCATCAAGAACAAACGTTTTTCCAAATCGTTAACCTTTGTTTGCATTTGCGCATAAGTTTGCGTCGCTTGTTCTTCAATGGTTTGAACGTAAGGTGGCAGGAGGCCAATGAGACCTAGTTTCTGACGTTCCTCCAAGGTAAAGGCAGTTCCTTTGTTAAGGAAGGGGTTGTTTAAAATATCATGTGCAGTCATCATGTGACCTCCTTATTAGTTTATTCTATTATAACACCTTTTGCTTTAAATGACACTTTGTTCTATATATGATACAATATTAATGAATTAGTCAATGAAAATTCAGGCCAGCAACCGAAAATGATGCGATTCCATAAATAACAAAATAGTGCATTTATCCATCACTCCCTAAATAATCACAGTCATTTTTTTAAAAAGCGAAATCCTTTACACATTTTTAAAAAGTTATTCTCATCAAAAATTTCATTGCTTTAAGGACTCTTTTTTACTCATTAGGATGAGTCAGCCCTATGAAAGCCATAGATACTAAATCTAAAATATGTTTGTTATAAGATACTTTGTTTTGTTTAAGGTGTTATTTTTGTCATTTAAAACTTGTATTCTGGTTACATGAAAACAAAACATTATTTACAACGGTATATAGCGCAAAAGGTCAAATATTTGCGAAAAAAACAAAACATGAGTCAAGAGGAGCTATCGGAACGGGCAGACCTTGGATTAAAATACATCAATCAATTGGAAAATCAAAATGTGAATCTGACCATTCACAGTCTTGAAAAAGTCATTTCTGCTCTTGAGTTAACTCCTGAAGAATTCTTCAATTTTGATTCACTCGAAGCATCTTCAGATCCTACCGACAGCCTTTCACTTAAAAGAGTAAATATGAAAATTAAACAACTTCCAGTTGGAAAAAGGGAGAAGTTCCTAAAGATATTCGAAGATCTTTTAGATAGCCTTTAATTATCCTCTGACTCACCTTAGAGTGTAACAAACAAAAAATCATATAGTCAAATTAGCTATCACGGATAATTTTTGCCTATCCATGTCTGTCTATTTAGAAGAGGGAGCCCAATGAATCTTAAGGACTTTTATTATTTTCTTGATCTCAGTCAACAGCAATCCTTTACCGGGGTTGCCCAAAAACACGGGATCAGTCAACCATCCGTTTCCTATGCGATTAAACGACTAGAAAAGGAATTTCACTGCCAATTAATCGTGCACGATCCTTCTCACCGTACTTTCAAATTGACGCCCCAAGGAGACATCTTGCTACGACATATTCAAAAGGTCTTACCTGAGATTCAAGGGGCAAAAAAAGAGATTCTACGGAGTCTCTCTCAATTCAATACGATTGGTTTCCCACCAATCATCATTGACTATCTTGTCCGAAAACAACCCGCCTTTATCAGTAATGTTGCAGCTCTTCAAAGTATCCATCCTATTCAAGAAGGATCTGTCGAACTTTTGGAATTACTTTCCAAAGGAGAACTAGATGCTAGTTTTTTAGGGAGTTTAGAACCGATTAAAGATCATCGCTTCCAGGTAAGAGAAATGGCCAAACGAGATCTCTTCTATATCCTTCATCACAACCATCCACTAGCCTCAAAAAAGGTATTACAATTTTCAGACGTCATCGATGAAGATTTTATCATTCCAGATGAGCACTTTGTTCATTTAAAAGCCTTTGAACAGTTGAATGAGCGTTATCACCATAAGGCTACACCCTTCTTTCAGACAGATGATATTCAACTCCTAAAACAACTACTTCGTAAACAAGTGGGGATCAGTTTACTAGCAGATCTTGCACTAACAGATGATGAAGAGGAATTGATTGCGATTCCGATGGCTGAAGACGAACGAATAAGCTTTTTCGTTTCACTAGTTGAACCGAGGGAAAGTAATCTCAAACCAGAGGTCATCCAATTCTTTGAAAAATTACTAAACTAGTCTCCATCTTTGTTCTTAGTGCTAATGTAAAAACATAAATAAAGTGACTAGCTAGTGTTTTTTACGGCAAAAAAATAGAGTAGAAATGCCTATAAAATAAGGATTCCTGCAAATTGCTAAGAATCCTATTTCCTTTCGCGTGTCAGGAATGGTCTATCTCTCTCAACCAACTGAGCTCGGAACTCTTTATTCAAAAGCAGAATTAGAAGCTATTTCTCATGTGTGTAAGGAAAAAATGTCAAACTTTTCGTAGGTGGTGCTCGTCTTGCTTACGCTCTTGCCTGTCCTGAAAATGATGTCAGTCTTGCTGATTTGGCTCGTTTATGCGACGCATTCTATATCGGAGGGACCAAATGTGGCGCTCTTCTCGGGGAAGCAGTCGTTATCCCAAATCCTCAACTCCTTCCTCACATGACCACCATTATCAAACAACACGTCGCCCTTCTAGCCAAAGGAAGACTTTTAGGCATCCAATTTGACGAATTGTTTAAAGACAAGCTCTATCAGACGATTGGCAAAGATGCGATTTCCTACGCTAACCAAATTCGTCTAGCTTGTAAAAATGCTAGTCTCCCCCTTTATTTTGAAAATCCAATCAATCAAGTCTTTTGTATTGCGAATGATGATCAGATGAAAAAACTGGCTCAAAAGGTGATTTTCTCTTACTGGGAAAAATACGATGATCATCATACCGTCATCCGTTTTGCTACTTCCTGGTCTAGTCGAAAAGAAGATGTGGAAGCCTTGTGCAGAGTGATTGAGGAGTTATAAATAAATACCAAATTCAACAACAAAAAAGACATGAATCTGAAATAAGCAGAACATGTCTTTTTTAGCTTGTTTGAAAGTCAAGTAAATAAACCTTAGTTCTTCTAGAACTCCCTTATTTCCACAAACCACCTAAAATCTGTTTTTCTAATAAGTCTAGGTCTTCTTCCTTTATTTCTCCGTTGTCACTAACGATATAAAGCTGAGCGAAGTAAGCCAACAACGGGCCAACACAAATACGAACCATTTGAGGAATCGTTAACTCTGGATTTACACGTGGATCTGCTAGCAATTCCTTATGGAGTACTCGAAGTTTATCTTGAATAGCATTCCAGATAAAAATCTGTTCATTTTTTAGTTTTTTATTTGAAAAACTCTCCTGCAGAATGATCTTCATCAAAGCACGATTTTTTTTGAGATAGCTCATACGATCATGGACGAGATAACGAACCCTCTCTTCTGTCGTTTCAAAAGCTAAGAGTTCCTCAAAAAAACTACCGAAAATGCCTGGGACTACAGGATGTAAAATAGCCGTCAGTAGATCATCCTTCGTCTTAAAATACTTAAACAAAGTTGCCTGGCTTAGTCCAGCACGCTCAGCTATGTGAAGAGTTGAGGTCCCATGGTAACTCCTGGTTGATATGAGATCCACTGCTGCCTGCATGATTTTTTTCTTTCCTTGAGGGTAATTCGCTTCTTCTAAGTAATCTTCAAACGATTCAAAAACAGTCTTATCCATCTAATCTTCACACCTTTTTAGCATTATTTATGTTGATTTCTAAACTTTACGATAACGACGCAATCCAACAATATTAAGAATTGTTAAAATGATCAAGAAAATCATTAAAACACCAAGATTTGACAAAATATCACCAAGATTGTGCCCGTAAAGAATAATCTGGCTTATTGCATCACCAGAATAGGTTAATGGCAAAAATTTCCCCACAGTTGGAGCCCATTCTCCCATGGATGACAATGGAATAATTCCTGAGAAAAAAAGTTGGGGCATAATCACGAGAGGAATAAATTGCATCATTTGGAATTCTGATTTTGCTAGAGTAGACAAGAGAATTCCAAATGCCAGTGCTACAAGAGCCAGTACCACATTAACTATTATAACATTTAAAATACTTCCTACAACTTCTACATCTAGTAGCCAAATTGCTGCTAAGACGACAACTGCCGTTTGAAAAATCGCAATAATACCGTAAGACAACATATAGCCATAGACGATTTCAGATCGTTTCACTGGTGTTGCTAACAAACGTTCTAGTGTTCCACTGGTGCGTTCTTTCAAAAGCGCCATACCAGAAATCAAAAAGACAAAGAAGAAGACCACAAAGCCAATTAAAATTGGAATCATACGTGCAAAGAATCCAGTATTTTTATCTCCATATTGGTAAGATTCTTTGATTTCAGGCGCCTTTGCATCTAATTTCAATTGTGGAAGAGCTTGTTTGACACGAGATAATAACTGATCGGTGCCTTCATTGACGATACTTGTTCGTAACACTTGTCGTATCATAGATGTCTTGGAGGCATCTGTGTTTGCGTAGTCGACCTGATACTCACCGTCTTTATAAGAAATCACAGCATCGACTTTTTCATTTACTAGCGCTTCTTTGGCTTGATCTAAGCCTTGATAAATCTCGACGTCCACATGATCGAGCTCATCCATTTTTGTTACCAAACCAGTTGGTAGATCTTGTGTTGCCAACTTGACATTCACGGTTGTACTAGCTGAAAACATGAGGTTCATCAACCACATGATAAAAACAGGTGCTATAAACATCAGGGCTAGAGTTCGTTTGTCACGAAGTAATTCTTTGATGACTTTTTTTGCAATCGCTATTGTTCTCATTTTACTCACCTTCTGCTTTTAAAAATACTTCTTCAATACTTGAAACTTGATAACTTTCTTTTAAGTGTTGCGGTGTATCAAAAGCAATGATTTTTCCGCCTAATAATAAACCGACCTTATCCGTCAACTCTGCTTCATCCATAACATGGGTAGTAACTAATATCCCAATCCCATTGTCTCTAAGCGCGAATAATTCATTCCAGATTTTCTTTCGAAGAGAAGGGTCGATTCCAACTGTCGGTTCGTCCAAAATCAAGAGCTGAGGATTCCCCAGAAGTGCGATGGCCAGAGATAAACGCCGTTTCATTCCTCCAGAATAACCGGATACCGTTTTATTCAAATGCTCTGTCAAATCCACAACTTGAGCCACGTGGGCAATTTCAACTGTCAAATCTCTTTTGGATAGCCCTTTTAGCTGACCGAAAAATTCCAAATTTTCTTGGCCTGACAAAGCCTCATATAAGGCATCTGACTGGGCCATATAACCAATATCTCCTAAAATATGACGATTGGGCATAGTATGATCCAGAACTAAAGCTTCGCCTCCATCAGCCTTTTCCATTCCTAACGTAGTCTTAATCATAGTTGATTTACCAGCACCAGACGGACCAATTAATCCTATAATTTCTCCTGTCTGCAATTCAAAGCTGACATGATTCAGAACTATTTGATGGTCAAAAGATTTTACTAAATCTTGTAAATGTAGTAATGTTTTCATTTACTTCCTCCCAGGTGAGTGTATACTCACTTTTTTAAATCACAAGAGCTATTATAGTGAGTGTTTACTCACTTGTCAAGAAAAAAGTTGAAATTCTTTAAAAAATAAAAACACCAGATGATATTATCTGATGCTTATAATCGATATCTCTGATTTTAGGAGTGTTTCTGAATCTCTTCTCGATACTCTGAAATGGTCTTTCCTGTCCACTTTTTAAAGGCCCGCGAGAAGGAGGACACTTCGGAATAGCCCAGCAGATAGGCTATATCATCCGTTGTCATGTCAGGATTCTTGAAGTAACCAAAGGCTAGGAGCTTCTGCACATT
Source organism: Streptococcus sp. 2_1_36FAA (assembly GCF_000161955.2). Taxonomy (NCBI): domain Bacteria; kingdom Bacillati; phylum Bacillota; class Bacilli; order Lactobacillales; family Streptococcaceae; genus Streptococcus; species Streptococcus sp. 2_1_36FAA. Next base: position 197,707 of record NZ_KI391975.1, on the reverse strand, counting down.
TTGCAATTCTTGGTTAAACTTAGTGCCTTCTGCCGTCAGATTTCGTTGCAAGGTTCGGCTACTAATCCCTAGCGTCGCTGCGATATCTTCGATACCAAAGACCCCACTTGGGATAGCCTGATAGAGTTTTTGCTGAACGATACCGGTAAAACTTTCACTAGTCACGGCTTCTGCCAAGCGCTCTTTGAGTTGAGGCTCTAGGTAGTCTAGCATGACATTATTGGCAGTTAAAAATGGTTTCTCCAAATCTGACTTTTTAAAGACGACTTCATTGCCTTCCATTTTTTCCACGTGACAACCAAATACCGCAATACTCGCTTCTTCATAGACATATGGAGTCCCAACGTGTACTGGAGTGATGTTTTCTCCTGTCCCTGTCCGAACCAAATCGACCAATAACAGCTGTTCGTTGAGGAGAGCGAAACGAGGCAAGTCAAACCCTGGATAATCATAGCGATAGCTCACACGGACAAGGTCCTCAAAGGTTTCAATACTAACGACAATGGGACCTGTGATTTTCTTGTATTTGGCAAAATGCTCCATCGCTGCGAGGCCGGTTTTCGATGAAAGAGCCGCAAAGAAAGGAGGCATGAACATCTGAATATCCTTGATACGACTCATAGCGATAATCTGCTCATCATTGGCTAGCTTGTCAAAAGCCGTCAACAGATGGTAGTAATCAAGGGTTGAAAGATTTATTTCTTCCTTCCAAGTGGTATCTGGAAGATTGGCTAGTTCCAGAATCATATTCAGATCTAAGCCAATAAGTTTTAAATTGTCAATATATTGCTGACTAAGACTAAGACGCATAGGGTTTCTCCATTTCTATTAACGCATAGACATGAGCATCATACGGTCGAAGAATTTGTCACCAAAGATACGGCGAATACCGACCAAGAGTTTCCCTCCACGTCCAACTAGATAACGTGTTTTAGGGTTGCGAGCGTTGATAATTTTGAGAACAGTACGAGAGATGACTTCTGGGTTTGAACCTGGTGTTGGATTGTTTTCCATTGCCTTAATGTAGCCATTAACCAAACGACTGTAAGCTCCATTTTTAGACTCGTAGGAGAAGTTTTGACCAACTGTCGCGTTAAAACCCGTGTTGATCATACCTGGTTCTAGGACGACAACCTTGATTCCAAACCCCTTGACTTCCATACGGAGGCAGTCGCTGAAGCCTTCAATGGCATGTTTTGATGCGTGGTACCAAGCGCCAAGTGGTGTGTAGATTTTTCCACCCATTGATGATGTGTTAATAATGAGACTATCCTTTTGAGCACGCATATAAGGCAAGACTTTCTTGGTCAAGCGAGCCACACCATAAACATTAACTTCAAATTGCTGTTGGGCTTTTTCCATTGACAAGTTTTCAACAGGACCATAGAGACCGTAACCTGCATTGTTCCAGAGAACATTGATACGACCTTGTTCTGCAATAACTTGTGCTACGACTTTCTCGATATCTTCTTCATTGGTCACGTTCATCTTCATGATGTGACCACCGAGTGCTTCCAAATCTTTCATCTTGTCCACGCTACGAGCAACTGCGTAGACTGTGTGACCTGCTTTGATGAGGTCTCGGGCTGAAAGCTTTCCCATACCTGATGAAGCGCTTGTGACTAAGATAACTTTTTTATTTGACATGTTGATTTCCTCTTTTGTTTCATTTGATTGATGAGATTATTATACGATACAGAATCCGACAAGTAAATGATAATACCTGACAGGGCGATGACAATTTACGACATAAGCAAGAGTATTTCTTCTACTATACCATTTTTAACTGGTCAAACACTTGAATTGCAATTCTTTGTAAAATTTAAAAAAAATCATTGACATGGAACGCGTTCCACAAGATATACTTTAGAAAAACACCAAACGGAGGTTCATAATATGACAATCAAACGTATTTTTTGCGATATGGATGGAACGCTATTGAATAGCCAAGGCAGACTGACCGACAGTAATGCTAAACTTATTTCTCAGGCCAATCTTCCCTTCACTCTGGTTTCTGCACGTGCACCTATGGAGATGAAAGAGGCCATTAATAAATTAGAACTGACTGGCCCCCAGATTGGTTTCAATGGTGGATTGATTTATACCTACAAGCAAAATCAAATCAAGATCCTGCATCAGCAAGCTTTAGAAAGAAATGATTCTACTTATTTAGTCAACTTTATCAACCAGCATTTTCCTCACTTAAGTCAATCTTACTACGACTTAGAAAACTGGTATACGTATAAAATGGACAATGGAATCGACTATGAGCAACAATTGACCAGACTAGAGGCAACTATTATCGGGGAGGAGCAATACCTAAAAGTTCAAACAAGCATTTTTAAAATTATGCTCATCACTTTTGATGGAAACGAAATGAGAGCATTAAAAGCTAAACTCGAAGAATTAAATCTTCCAAATGTTTCTATACAGCAAGCTGGTGATTTCTATCTAGAAATTACACACAAAAAAGCTAAAAAATCAGTTGGCATTGACTATATAATCAAAGAAGAAAAGCTACATAAAAAAGAACTAGTCGCCTTCGGCGATGGTCACAACGATCTCCCTATGTTTGAACGGGTTGGACTGAGTATTGCAATGGAAAATGCTAGTCAAGCAATCAAAGACAAAGTCAGTCTCATTACCAAAACTAACGATGAAGACGGTGTTGGCTATGGTATCCATCACTTTCTCCTATAAATCCAATCTTGCCAACAACTCCTATCATTTGGTATAGTGTATAAAGAAAGGGGGTACTATGGTTTCCATACGTGACATCGCCAAACAATCTGGCTATTCCATCTCAACTGTTTCTCGCTACATCAACAAATCAGGTTATGTCTCACAAGAAGCTGCCGAAACAATTTCAGCTATTATAAAAGAACTAGATTACAGCCCTAGTCAGATTGCTAGAGACTTAAGTGCTGGCCATACTCGAAAAATCGGTGTTGTAGTGCCTCATGTTCGGCATACCTACTTTACTGAATTGATAAAGGGGTTGCTAGACGCAGCCCTAGAGAGTCATTACCAGCTCCTATTTTTACCATCGGATTACAGTATTGAAGCTGAGAAATCCTATCTGGAACAGCTACGGAGCAATGCTTTTGATGCACTAATCTTTACTTCTCGGGCTATTGATATACAGACCATAGCTAGCTACCGAAAATATGGCTCCATTGTCTGTCTGGAAGAAACAGACTTACCTGAGTTAATTTCTATCTCAGTGGATCGAAAACCTGGATATCAAGCTCTCTTTAAATGGATCCAGAAGCATAACCCCCAGAAAATAGCTTTGTTATTCTCTCGAAACAGTCCAATCAGCCCCACTTTTCGTGAAACCCTATCAGTCTTTGAGGGAATTTTCAAGGGCGTAGAGTATGTAACTTTTGGGGGATTAATGAGATATGAGGATGCAGGATGGATTTTTGAAAAGCTGTGTATGCAAAAAGGTTTAGACTGCATTGTTTCCAATAGCGATGACTTAGCAGTCGGACTACTAGAATTCTATAAAAAAGCTGGTATAGAACCGCCACTCATTGTCAGTCAAACCAGTCAGTTGTCTGGGAAACTGCTCAATATCCCCAGCATTGACAACTATTCTTACCAACTTGGCACACTTGCTTTTAAAGCGGCTATTGCAAAAAATCCCCATTCAATCTGCTTGCCATCAAAATTTCTAATCAAAAGAAAATAAAAGTGGTTTAGGCCACTTTTTAGTTTTGCTAGTTTACTTGTATCTCTTGATACCCATTTTCTGTTATAATGAATTGTTAGAGATTACTACGAAAGGTCTTCTTATGACAAATCTTATCAAACACAAACGGGTGGAATTTAGCGAGCTTTTTTATGACCTCGTCTTTGTCTACGCGATTTCCAAAACGACTGCCCTCATCCATCATCTTCATCATGGGGTTCTATCCCTAGATGACATCTTCGGCTTCCTGATGTCACTTTTAGTTCTGGTCAATTCTTGGATGATTCAGACTGTCTACACGAATCGTTACGGAAAGAATTCTCTTTTCAATATGGTCGTTATGTTCGTCAATATGGCCATGCTGCTCTTGATATCAAATATGATTACTAATAACTGGCAATCCTATTTCCATACCTTCTGCTGGACCATTGGTACACTGACCTTGACCTTATTTTTCCAATACTTGGTTGAATACCTTCGAAAATCTACCACGCCGGCTAATCGTAAAAGCATCAAGGGTTTTCTTTGGATGACCGGTCTTCGAACTATTTTGGTCTACCTAGCTGCTCTTTTGCCAATTCATCTTGGGATTCATGTCTACATGACTGGGATTCTCCTAACCTTTATCATGCCTGTCCTATTGACACGAAAAGTTTCCCATTTTCAAATCAACCTGCCCCACCTGATTGAACGCATTTCGCTTTTAGTTATCATCACTTTTGGTGAGATGATTATGGGATTAGCTGATTTCTTTACCCTTGAACATTTCTCCATCCGTTCTATCCTTTACTTTATCATCATGGTCAACCTCTTTATGAACTATTTTGGTCAGTTTGACCATGCCATTGATGAAGAAGGGGAAAATAAAGGAATCTTCTTGATTTATAGCCACTATCCGATTTTTATCGGCTTAATTATGGTCACTGTTTCCATGAACTTTCTGGTTAATCCAGAAGCCAATCGTTTTTTGCGACTAGCTTCTTCTATGCTGGTATCGGGCTCTTCCAAGCTGCCATTCTTGCAAATGGTTATTTTAACAAGAGCTACCTCAAGTATGACAAGCTCTATTATGGATTACAAGCTGCATTCTTCTTTATCGGACTGCTTCTTTCCCTTCTGTTCTCAGACAACCCAACCATCGTCATTGCTATCGCAACTCTGATGACCTTAGCAATGGAAATTCATTTTACTCATTTTTATATGACTCAAACTAAGAAATTCTCAACACCTAATTGGGAGTTATTCTAATCAAACTAAAAATCCCATCTAGTTCCAGATGGGATTTTCTTTATCTATTAATTTCCAAATACCTTGAAGCGGTTTTCTGTTTGGATTTCTTTGTCAGCAGCTGGTGCCTTGATTGCTCCAAATGGTGCTTGAGCACGGAGTTTCCAGTTGGCTGGGATATCATATTTTTCAGCCAATTGTGCATCTACTAAGGGGTTATAGTGTTGCACATTGAGACCAATATTTTGCTCAGCTAAAGCCAACCATGTCGCATAAAGAGCAATTCCGTGGCCTTGCTCTGACCAAAGTGGGAAGTTTTCAGCGTAAAGTGGAAATTGCTCTTGAAGACCTTTGACAACATCCTGATCTTCATAAAAAAGAATGGTTCCTTTGGCTTGAGCGAAACCTGCCAAGCGTTCTTTTGTTCCTTCAAAGGCTTCAGCTGGTGTCACTTTTTCAAGTTCTGAGTAGGCAATCTCATTCCAGAAAGCATCTGACTCTTCATCCAACAGAATTACAACTCGTGACGTTTGTGAGTTGAAAGCTGTTGGTGTTTGGAGAATTGCTCCTTGGATGGTATCAATCAATTCTTGATTTGTAAGGTTTACATCTTTGCCCAAAGCATAGATGGAGCGGCGTTTTGCTTGTAAATCTGAAAAGTTTGTCATTATTTTTTCCTCTTTCTGTTTAAAAAGTTGTTTGAATCCGTTAAAGATATTCATAGCATCCTTTCTTTGTTGTAATAATATTTGTTACAATATCTATTATACAGTTTTTTGAAACATTGTCAATAATTAGTGATATTTTTTTTGATATTTTTTATTTTTCTAAATCTATCTATGCCACAAGACCTTCTTTATCTACAAATCTTACTCAGTAAATGCCGACAAGCTGATAAACTTACTCTATCATTTGCACGCAGATAATAATAGACCTCATAGAACTTCTTATCGCATATAAGCTCAGCTTTTATTGGAACATAAATTCATTTTCATGGGGAACAGGCAGAAAAGTTCAACAGCTATTTAAGAATGACTCTAACAAAAAGCCTAGTAGACAACAATTCTACTAGACTCTTTTCTAATCGATTACAATCATGGCCTTAATGGTCTTACGTTCGTCCATGTCTTTATAGGCTTGATCAATCTCGTCCAAACTATAGCTATTAGTGAAGACACGTCCTGGATTGATATCGCCATCAAGGACAGCCTTGAGCAAAATTTGCTTATCGTAAGTCGTGACGGAGGCTGCTCCGCCTGCCACCGTAATGTTTTGGGCGAAGGTCGATCCAAGAGCACGGTTGTTATAATGAGGAACTCCAACAAAGCCCATCCGACCACCATTGTGAAGGACTCCCAGTGCCTGGTCAACAGCTGCTTCTGTCCCGACACATTCGAGAGCTGCATCTGCTCCTCCTCCAAGGATTTCACGGACTTTGGCAATTCCTTCTTGACCACGTTCAGCTACAACAGCTGTCGCACCTGATTCCAAGGCCATTTTTTGGCGATCTTGGTGACGGCTCATGAGGACGATTTGCGATGCACCACGTATTTTAGCAGCAATCACTGCACATTGTCCAACCGCTCCATCACCGATGACAACTACCTTATCACCAGGCTTGACGTCAGCAACACGCGCTGCATGGTAACCTGTCGGCATAACATCCGCCAATGTCAAGAGAGACTTGAGCATGCCTTCTGTATAATCAGAAGGTTGACCTGGAACTTTGATAAGGGCCCAATTGGCAAAGTGGAAACGGATGTACTCCGCTTGAACCCCATCAGACCAGTTGGTGCCAATATGGCGGTCACAGGTACCGTCATATCCTGCTCGACAAGCATCACATTCCCCGCACCCATGAGTAAAGGGAGCAATGACAAAGTCACCTGGCTTAACCGTTGTAATGGCCTCACCGATTTCTTCGACAATCCCGATAGCTTCATGCCCACTATTTTGATGGCCCTTTTCGATGTCTGGATTGCGGTAGCTCCATAAGTCAGAACCACAGACACAGGTCCGAACGATACGAATGAGAGCATCATCTGGCGCCTCTATTCGCGGACGCTCCACTTCTACTAGACCCACTTCCCCAGCTTTTGTATAGACTGTTTTCTTCATAGAACATACCTGCTTTCTATTTCTTCCTTGCTTTTAGTATACACCTTTATTATCTATTTTGTAAGTAGAATATGGGCTTGAAGCTTCTAATGAAAATTTCCTCTTTTGCGCCATTTGCTTGCTCTTAATTAAGTAATCAATTTGATTGGCTTAATAAATGTTTTAAAAATCTAGCAAAAGACCTTGAGAAAATATTCTCAAGGTCTTGTTCATAATATGTAGTTTAAATACAGGACATGATGGTCTTCTGTGTTAATCAGACTCTCGTATCATAGCTTACTTTTAAAAATCATCTTCATCATCGTCATAAACACATTCGCCATGGATTTTGATGTAGTCTTCACGCTTTCTATCCAACTCTTCCCAAATAGGATCGTCAATAGCATCAATCGTCTGAATTTCTTCCAAACTCATCTCATTTGCTTTATCAAAGGTCAAAGATAAGATATCTTGGTGCTTTTCCTTGAATTCCTCGATTGTTAGCCATGTTTTCTTATCATCTTCACTGATTTGTCCATTAAATATTGTGGCAATCTCAATAGCCATGATATAGAACGCTCTTTTATCAAGAGTGAGCAATTCAAGATGGGTAGAAGCCAAACGTAAACAGTCTCCATTTTCGCGAAAATCTGTTACATAAGCATCTTCATAATCTAAATTCAAATATTCATCAATTTGTGAATAAAAACGATATTTTAGCCCTTCTTGTATCGGAACATGCAACCAACGTTCATCATAATCCTGTTTATCTAGTTTTAGATGAATGGCTATATCATTCCTATCTCTGATTTGAAGAAAACCAGAATAGGAGAGAGGGATACCTTCTCCTTGATAATTTTCAAACCACATTTTCTTAGCTAGTTCTAAGTAATCAAATGGAATTTCTTTGGTGTAATCGCCTTTGATATATAGTCTCACTCGTCGTCCTCTTCGTCTAACTCCACTTCTCCATGGATTTTGATGTATTCTTCATTCCTGCGGTCGTCTTCTTCCCAAACTGGATCTTGAACATCATCCATAAACGGAATTTCTTCAAGGCTCATCTCATTAGCCTGTTCATAACTCATCGAAAGGATATCTTCATGCCGTTTTTTAAATTCCTCCACACTTAACCAGCTCTCTTTATCATCTTCGCTAATCAGACCATCAATCGCAGTCGCAATTTCAATCGCCATAATGTAGAAGGCACGTTTATCAACAGTTAGAAGATCAAGGTGGGTAGAAGCTAAACGTAGACAGTCTCCTTTTTCTCGATAGTCTGTTGCTGGATTATCTTCGTAATCTAATTCAAGATTTTCATATACATGACTCCCAAATTTGTTGGTAATCCCTTCTTTCAACTGAATATTATTCCATCTATTATCATGCATCCACTTATTTAATTTTAAGTGAATAGTTGGGTCTGTTTTAAATGGGCGAGTATTTCCAAAATAAGAAAAATCTACTCGCTTACCATCCTTAGTATCAAACCACATTCTCTTCGCTAGTTCTAAATAATCAAATGGAATTTCTTTGGTGTAATCGCCTTTAATATAAATTCTCAATCGTCTTCCTCTTCGTCTAACTCCACTTCTCCATGGATTTTGATATACTCCTCGCGTTTTCTATCCAATTCTTCCCAGAGTGGCTCGTCAATGGCTTTCATAACCTTTATCTCTTCTAAACTAATATCGACTGCTTCGTCGTAGGTCAAATTCAGTAGATCTTTATGTTTCGTTTTAAATTCTTCAATACTCAGCCATGTTTCTTTGTCGTCTTCGCTGATTTGACCGTCAATGGCAGATGCTACTTCAATCGCCATGATATAGAGTGCTCGCTTATCAACCGTTAGAATATCCTTATGAGTCGTGATGATTCGAAGATAGTCTCCTTTTTCTCGCCCATCACTTTCATAAGAATCTTCAAAATTTAAATTTAAATTTTCACGCTTAAAAGTCGCCCAAGAGTCTTTTCCTATTCTAAAATCAGCCATTCCCCAACGCTCATCATTTGAAGAAAATTTATCTAGAGTTAAACTCAAATAAAAATTTTCATCAAATGCATAAGAAAAACCAACTTTCACTCCCTTACGTTCTTTGAACCACATTTTCCAAGGATATTCCATACAGTTTTGGTAAATACTAGTTTCGTAGTTGCCTTTAAGATATAGTCTCACTCGTCTTCCTCGTCGTCATAAACACGTTCACCATGGATTTTAATATATTCTTCGCGAAGCCGTTCTTCCTCTTCCCATATAGGATCTCTTACCGGTACCATTGTCTTTAATTCTTCCAAACTAAGCTCAACCGCTTCATCATAAGTCAGTGAAAGAACATCCTTGTGCAACTCCTTAAATATCTCTACATCCACCCAGGTCTCTTTGTCATCCTCGCTAATCTGCCCATCAATTGCTCTCGCAACCTCGACTGCCATAATGTATAAGGCACGTTTATCTACGGTTAAAACATCTATATGGGATGTTGCGATACGTAGATAATCTCCACGTTCTCTCCACTCTGTAATGAAAGTTTTTTCAAATTCAAGTGTTATACTCTCATATTCCAAAGACAACCAAGGGTTACTAGGAATTATAAAAGGAGCCTTATCCCATCTTTCGTCAACTGAAGACCATTTGTGTAACCGAACACCAAAGTAAAAATCATCCTGCAACATCTCATCATCTCCAACATTGGAGAAACTTATTTTCTTGCCACTCCGTTCCTTAAACCACATCTGCCAAACAAGCTCTCTTGTCGTAAAGGTTATTTTTTGCTTAAAATCACTTTTGATGTAAATTCTCACTCGTCTTCCTCGTCGTCATAAATTCGTTCACCATGGATTTGGATATACTCCTCACGCTTCCGATCCAATTCTTCCCAGATGGGATCGTCGATAGTGTCAATCGTTTGAATTTCTTCCAAACTCGTCTCATTTGCTTCATCAAAGGTCAGAGATAAGATATCTTGGTGCTTTTCCTTGAATTCCTTAATTGTTAGCCATGTTTTCTTATCATCTTCACTGATTTGACCGTCAATCGCAGTCGCAATTTCAAGTGCCATAATATACATAGCTCGTTTATCAACTGTTAAAACCTCCAGATAATTCGCAGCGATTCTTAGATATTTGCCCTTTTCTCTACCATCGCTTTCATAACTTTCCTCATAATCCAAATCAATATTTTCATATTTTTGGGAATTGATTGCACTGCCACCTTTAGCCTTGACATCTTTCCAACGAGAGCCACTTGCTCCCCACTTATCTAACCTCAAAGATAAATAGAAGTCATTTTGCAACATCTCGTCATCCCCGACATTTGAGAAACTTATTTTTTGACCGTTTCTTTCTTTAAACCACATTTTCCATGCGAGTTCTCTGTAGCCAAATGGCACTTTTCTAGTATAGTCACCTTTTATATATAGTCTCATAAATCTGAGATAACTCCTTCATATACAAGTACGTATTCTTTCCTTTACACCATTTTTTCAGTCATTATACCACATCCAAGGCGAAAGAAGAAGCATGAGCAGGGAATTCTGATACCGGTTCTATAAACTTCCACAGCGGTTAGCCTTAATAAAAGTGAACGATAAAAAATAGAGAGTGGGACAGAAATCGGTAATTCGTTAGAATTCGATTTTGTCGTCCCACCTCCGCACAGTTGAGTAGGGCTGTAAAAGCTGATGAAATCAGCGTAGTAGAGCCCACTCAACCACTGCGTCTTGCTCGACAATCCAAAGACAATTTAGAGGCTAGGACTTTTGTCCCAGCCTCTAAAAAATTATTTCACAACGATATTAACAAGTTTATTCGGTACACTAATCACTTTCACGACTTCTTTATCGGCGATTTCAGACTTGATTTTCTCATCTGCCAGAGCGATTTCCTGCAGTTCCTCACGGCCCAAGTCTTTGGCTACGACTAGCTTAGCACGAACTTTACCCTTGATTTGAACTACGATTTCGACCTCTGCTTCGACAAGCTTGCTTTCATCATAAGTTGGCCAAGCTACGTAGGAGATACTCTCGCCGGTTTGAGCTAGTGACTGCCAGAGTTCTTCAGCCAAGTGTGGTGCGAAAGGCGCCAGCAATTGAATGAAACCTTTGGCGTATTCAACATAGAGCTTTTCTTCCTTGTTGGCTGCATTGACAAAGATCATGAGCTGGGCAATGGCTGTGTTAAACTTGAGCTCCTCAATCTGCTCTGTGACAGCCTTAACTGTTTCATGATAGACCTTGTCAAGAGCTCCGCTATTTTCCGCAACGATTTCTTTGCTTGTCATCAAACGGTAAACACGATCGAGGAACTTACGACTGCCTTCAAGACCTTCCTCGCTCCAAGCGATGGAAGCATCCAGTGGCCCCATGAACATTTCATAAACACGAAGCGTATCGGCACCATATTGCTCTACTACATCGTCTGGGTTGACCACATTCTTCAAAGACTTAGACATCTTAGCAGGCGCTTGCTCTAGTTCTTCTCCCGTTTCGATGTTGAAGAAAGAACCATCGCGTTTTTCCACCTTGTCAGTCGCCACAAGTGCTCCACGGTGATCACGGTAGCTAGTCCCCAGAATCATCCCTTGGTTAAAGAGTTTTTGGAAAGGCTCTTTGGTCGGAACCACCCCAAGATCATAGAGGAACTTGTGCCAAAAGCGAGCGTAGAGAAGGTGGAGCACGGCATGCTCTGCACCTCCGATGTAAATATCAACTGGAAGCCAAGCCTTCAGCAACTCTTCGTCTGCTAATTTCTCATTGTTATGCGGGTCAATGTAACGCAGGTAATACCAGCTAGAACCAGCCCATTGAGGCATAGTGTTGGTTTCACGGCGTCCTTTAACACCATCTTCCCGAGTCACTTCCAGCCAGTCAGTCAGATTAGCCAGAGGGCTTTCACCGGTACCAGATGGGCGGATATCCTTGGTTACAGGCAAGACAAGCGGCAATTCACTTTCTGGAACAGCCGTTGAAGTCCCGTCTTCCCAATGAATGATTGGAATCGGCTCACCCCAGTAGCGCTGACGGCTAAAGAGCCAGTCGCGCAGGCGATAGGTGACTTTTTCATTTCCGACACCTTCCGCTTCCAGCCAAGCAACCATTTTTTCAATAGCGGCAGCCTTGTCCAAGCCATCTAGGAAGCCGGAGTTAATATGCGGACCGTCTTCTGTATAAGCAGCTTCAGCAACATTGCCACCCTCTAGAACCGGAATAATCTCCAAGTCAAACTGCTTAGCAAACTCCCAGTCGCGCTCGTCATGCGCAGGAACAGCCATGATAGCCCCTGTTCCATAGCTTGCAAGCACATAGTCGGCAATCCAGATTGGGATTTCCTTACCATTGACAGGATTGATAGCATAAGCTCCTGTCCAGACACCGGTCTTCTCCTTAGCTAGATCTGTCCGAGCCAGGTCAGATTTGAGGCTGGCTGCATGTTTGTAGTCTGCTACTGCTTGGGCTTGTTCGGCACTTGTAATGGCATCAACGAGAGCATGCTCTGGAGCTAAGACAGCATAGGTTGCACCAAAAAGGGTGTCCGGACGAGTCGTAAAGACAGTAAAGTCCTTATCTGTATCCTTAATCTTGAAAGTTACATTAGCACCGGTTGATTTACCGATCCAGTTACGCTGCATGTCCTTGATAGACTCTGGCCAGTCCAGTTCCTCCAAGTCATTGAGCAAACGTTCTGCATAGGCTGTGATTTTCAGCATCCACTGACGCATAGGCTTGCGGACAACTGGATAGCCACCGCGCTCAGATGTGCCGTCTGGCAGAACTTCCTCATTGGCAATAGCCGTTCCCAGCTCTTCCACCCAGTTTACTGGTACTTCTGCTTCATAAGCCAGACCTTTTTCGTAAAGTTTTGTGAAAATCCACTGAGTCCACTTGTAGTAGTTAGGGTCAGTAGTATTGACCTCCCGATCCCAGTCATAAGAGAAGCCCAGAGCATTGATTTGGCGCTTGAAGTTGGCAATGTTTCCCGCTGTAAAGTCAGCCGGGTCATTGCCTGTATCCATAGCATATTGCTCAGCTGGCAAACCAAAGGCATCCCAGCCCATAGGATGAAGGACGTTATAGCCCTGAGCTCGCTTGTAGCGGCTAAGGATATCTGTCGCTGTGTAGCCCTCTGGATGCCCTACATGGAGCCCCGCTCCTGATGGGTAAGGAAACATGTCCAGCGCATAAAAGTTAGGCTTGTCCTTGTCCGTACCTGTCTTAAATGTATGGTGCTCTGCCCAGTATTTTTGCCACTTAGGCTCGATTTCTCTATGATTATAAGTACTCATATTTATCTCCAACTTTTGTGATGTTACTATTATACCATTTTCAAAGGATTTTGAAAGATGGAATCCAGTTTTCACCGATAAAAACTATAAGCCATTTCTAAAGCGTTAATCTTTGATTGACCTCCAAAATTAAAAGGTGTATAATTCTGACTGGAGGAATAATCATGAATTTACAAACTATTTTCACTTATGTTTTCTTTGTTATTTTTATTAGCACAGAAATGTGGATTAAAAATAAAACTAAGTCAAACAATGTAAATGATTCTGCTGACAAAGGAAGTCGCTACATCATTATTGGTAGTGTTGTTTGTTGTCTTCTATTAATGAATGAACAACTTCTACCTTCTATAGCTCAATTGCCACCTTTTTTGATCTATGTTGGAATCCTCATCTCCCTAGCAGGGTTCGTATTGCGGATTTATGCGGTCAATTATCTCGGAAAAAACTTCACACTAGCCGTTCAAACAACTGATAATCAACAATTAGTAGACCATGGCCCTTATGCTATTGTGAGAAATCCTGCTTATACTGGCAGTATCTTGTCTATCCTTGGCCTATCGATTACTTCACTAAATCCTTTTACAATCATTATCTGTCTTATTTTACTAGTGGTAGGATATAGCATTCGACTTAAAGTAGAAGAAAAAGCCTTAGGTAATCACTTTGGAAAAAATTACGAAGCATATTGCCAAAAGGTTAGATACCGAGTTTTTCCTTACATCTGGTAATCTCACAAAAAAACAAGCCGCCTTGTCAGCCTTATAGTTGAAAGGTGGCTTGTTTTCTATTTTGCTTTTATTTATCCAAATCCGGATTCTTACTGTATATTTTTCTCAAAAGCAACCTCATTTATATAAATATGATATGAGCTTGGATTTTATTTTTATAGTAACTTTCTCAAAGGATTTTGAAAGACGCTAAAAATGGAGAATGGGGAAAATCTTTGTTGATTTACCTTGACTTATCTTTAAAAACAGATAGAATTAAAATTAAATTCATATGAATAAGGGAGAGCTATGATTATGAGAAAGACTTTGTTTCAGATTATTGAGCCCCACCAGCAGGAAAGTTTTATTGAAGAAGCCTACGATATTTTCATGATCTTGGCCATCATTGTCAGTTTAATTCCTCTAACTTCAAAGAGTCATTCAGGAATCTTCATTTGGCTCGATCTAATAACAACGATTATTTTTATTATTGACTATGTTCTTAGGCTTGTCACTGCCGATTATAAATTACAGAAAGGACGGATTTCTTTCCTCCTCTATCCTTTTACTTTCTTGGCTATGGCTGATTTGCTCTGCATATTACCATCACTCTTTTTATTAAACGACAGTCTGCGTCTATTTAAGATTTTACGTATGCTTCGTACCCTGCGTATCTTTAAATTTTTCCGCTATTCCAAGAACATTCAGATCTTGACAAATGTCTTAAAAAAACAGAAAGACAGTCTGATTATTGTAGGGGTTTTAGCACTCGGATATATCTTTGTTTCCGCCCTTGTCATTTTCAACGTAGAGCCTAGTACTTTCCCTACCTTCTTTGACGCCCTTTATTGGGCAACGATTTCCCTGACTACGGTTGGCTATGGGGACATTTACGCGATATCAACTACCGGAAAAATCATTACAATGATCTCTTCATTTTTAGGAATTGCAATTGTTGCACTCCCCGCTGGTATCATTACAGCTGGCTATATGAAAGAAATCAAAGAACTATAAAATCTGTTTAGGGTTCCCTAAACAGATTTTTTGTATATGCATTCACTTTTCTATAACTTTAGCTGAGGTTTCTTTCATTTCTTAACCTTTTTAATAAAAAAGTGGAGTGTTAATAGAGCAACAATAATAAGTGAAATATAAATTAGCATAAAGGAATTAGAAAGATGATCCCCACTAGCATTCTGCAATACTACTCCATAAGATTCCTTGTATTCATTTACCACCGAGCTTGGGGCACTATCAAATACTTGAGCAATTGAGTCTTTCATCAAAACTTGTTTTAAAAGTGCATTCACTTGTGTCATAGGAAACCAAGACATAACCTGCTGCAATGTTTCCCCAACTGAACCGATAGAAAGATAAACTCCTGAAATAAATCCGATAAAGGTACCAACAATCGTACTTAAAGTGGTAAAAGCTGAACTTGTTCGAATAAAGGCTAATACAGGAAGAACAATAGTAGCTGATAAAACTGTTGATAAGCTAACAATTCCAAAAATCTTTAGATAGTCCATAGCCGAATAATCTAGAAGTGAACTAAAACCGTTGAAAATCCCAATCGCAAAGACACAAGAGAACATGGTGAGGATTATCCCAAATAAGATTGCAAAAATAGCATAGGATAATTCAACCTTGAAATCTTCACTCAGTTTCTTTTCCTTATCTGAGACCATTACTCCAAACGCTCCTAAAGTACTGGTCATAGAAATAATCGTCGTCAAACCTGATATCAACCAATAGTTTACCATCTTAATCGTATCGCTCGAAGCAGTGTCGCTACCTAACGCCTCCTTAATGGCATCAATCTGGAGTTGGCCTAGAAAGACTTGATAGACTAAAATTAAAATAATAACTGACAAGAATGACATGAAAAACGCCAAACGATCTCTCGTGTATACTTTCCTATTTCTAGAAATTAGCTCAAACATTCATTTCTCCTCCTGTTTCTTTTAATAAGTTCAAATAAGCTGCTTCCAAGTTTGAATATTCCACATTAAATGCTTCAATGATAGACTTATCTTGGTTTTCAGAAATAATTTCCATCATTTCTTCAACAGAAACATCTTTAAAAACAATCTCTCTTTCTGACAAAACTTGACATTTGTTCATAAATTGCGATACCGACAGTGATGTTACAAACTGCCCTTCTTTTAAAAGCAAATTCAAGTTAGTTGTTGAATGCTTTTCAATAAAAGTAGCAATATCTCCTGAGTAATAAAGATTCCCAGAAATTAAAACATGTAGAATATCACATCCAGCCATCTCTTCTAAATAGTGAGTGATGAGAACTACCGTCATATTATCTTTCTTATTCAACTGATGAATGGCATTCCATAAATCATGTCGAGATTGCGGATCTAGACCAGTGGTTGGCTCATCCAGCAATAAAAGTAATGGTCGAGGTAGCAGAGCACGAGCAATATCTACTTTACGTTTCTGCCCTCCTGACAAGCTCCCATATTTTTTATTTTTAATAGATGCAACATCTAGATAGTTTTGTAAATCCTTCATCCTCTCCAAGACCTTGCTCTTAGATAAGCCATACAAGGCACCTCTAGATACCAAATTTTCCTCTACTGTTAAATTTTCATCCAAACGATTGCTTTGAAAAACGATTCCGATATGGCGATAAAAATCTTTTACGGATAGAGGATGCCCGTCAACTTCCCAGCTAATATCTCCTGAGCTTTGTTTGAAATTTTGAATGAGGAGATTAAAGAGAGTCGTTTTACCAGCACCATTGGGCCCAAGAAGACCATAGAACTTGCCTTCTTCCAAAACTAAATCAATTCCTTTTAAGGCTTCAAAGGAGCCATAGTTTTTCTTAATATTTTTTAATCTAATTTCCATTTTCCCAAATCCCTTCTTCAAGAAGAAGTAACTTCTTTTTTCTACTCCCACTATTATAAGAGATCAATAAACCGAAGTGTGAGGACATTCATGTCCTATTTAAAAAACTCTATGAGTTCCTAGACTCACAGAGTTCTGTTGCTTATTCATCAATTTTACTATAGCGGCTTATATCCTGCTCCCAGTCCAGTCTCATATTCTCCTTAAGGACATCTTCTGGCAATAGCTCTAGCATTAACTTTACCTTTTGATAGTTGTCCTCAGCTTTTTCGAGATTGTTTTCTAAGAAGAGGGCGATTTTCCACTGAAGCGCATAGCTAAAGACACGATCTTGAAAGTCGTTTCGCCTCAACATCAGCTCTTCCAGAGCTCGTAATATTTTAGGTAGGAGGTCATATTCTTGATAGTGAGACAAGACCCCCGCTGCAAAAATGATTCTGGTCTGAATTTTTTCCAATCCATTGGTCGGATAATCAGCTACTGCCACAAGTAACTTGTTTAGCAAATAAGTAAACTCCTTCTTATCAAAATCTTTCAAACCAAGCGCCAACAGGCGTAAATCAATGATTTCTAGATCCATTTCCGTCAATTTTTCCTTGGCCAAAGCCTGATCCAGATATTCATCTATTAAGCCTTGATCATAGGCGATATTTTCCGTTAAAACCATATCGTTCTTGGCCTGCTTAATCTGAAGATAAAGTTGTTCTTCCTCAGGGAGCTGATCGAAATACTTCCGATAGATTTCCTCGATCAGCTCTTCTCTCTGTTGAAGACGCTCTCCATCTCCATAGTGATATAGCTTTTCCAAGCGATACTTCAACTCAAGATAGCCAGACGGTAACTCTAATCGCTCTCTATTTGCTAGTGTATCCAGTGATACTTCCAGTTGCTCAGCAATATAGAGAGCTGTCGCGATGGTAGGCAGAGACTGGCCTTTTTCAATTCGCTGTAGTTGCCGCGTTGTCAAAATGTCTTCTTCCCCACAAATCGCTAGACGACTCAAGCCTTTTTCTTCTCTTAGAGATTGAATTTTCTGTCCTAGCTCTTCCTTAAATTCCACATCAGGCTCTCCTTCTTCCAGATATTTCCTATTATAGCATAATTTGATTATCAAAATTTATCTCTACAGCTACAAATAAAAACCTGACCAAAGAACTTCGTCTGAAGCTCCTCCAGTCAGGTTTTTACGTCTTCTTATGACTTGTTTGTTACCAAATAATCACCCGCTCTTCTGGGCTCCGCCACATGCCGTCTCCCTCTTTCACATCAAAGGTTGTAAAGAAGTCATCAAAGTTTGGCAGCTGTATATTGGTCCGAAGCTTGGCCGGCGCATGGACATCGACGCTTGCCAGGAGCTTCATATATTCCTCCCGGCCCTTCATCCGCCAGATACGGGCAAAGTTGGTAAAGAATTCCTCTGCAGAGAAATCTGCTTCTTGCTTGGCTGCTTCTAGGGCTGCTGCAATACCGCCCAAATCTGCCACGTTTTCTGAAACGGTCAGCTTGCCATTGACCTTAGCACCATAGGAATCCTGCCCTTCAAACTGGTCAATAACCTTTTGAGTCCGTTCAGTAAAGGCTTGATAGTCGTGCTCCGTCCACCAATTATTAAGGCTACCATTTTCATCAAAGGAAGCACCATTGGTATCAAAAGCATGAGAAATCTCATGGGCAATGACCGCTCCAATACCACCGTAATTAGCTGATGAAGACTGGTGCAGGTCGTAGAAAGGCGCCTGCAGGATAGCTGCTGGAAAGACAATCAGATTTTTCTGCGGATTGTAGTAGGCATTGACCATATGAGCTGGCATACCCCATTCCTTATAATCTACTGGTTGATTCCACTTGCTCCAGCTGTACGCAATATCAATCTGGCTCAGCTTCTGAGCATTTTCAAAGAGCGTCAGATTTTCATCCACAACCTTGCGAGAATAGCGCTCAGGAAGCTCGTCTGGATAACCAATATAAGGCTTGATGACATTAAGTTTGACAATGGCCTTGTCACGAGTTTCTGGTGTTAGCCAGTCATTCTGAGCTAGGCGGTTCTTGTAAACTTCAATCATCGTTGCCACTTTCTGCTCCACATCAGCCTTGGCTTCTGGTGAGAACTTTTGACCGGCATACCAAAGACCGATCGCTTGATTAAAAGGCCCCTGAGCTAGGTAATAGGCAGCTTTTTTCTTGTCCTGAGCTTGAGGAGTTCCTGATAAAGCACGTTGATAAGCACCTGCTAAGACACGGATGTCATCCGTTAGATAAGGGGTCGTATTGCGGACCGCAGAGAGAATCAGTAAAGCGTGGAGTTTATCCCAGTTCGCGGCTGTATAAATATCTTTAGC
Source organism: Streptococcus sp. 2_1_36FAA (assembly GCF_000161955.2). Lineage (NCBI taxonomy): Bacteria > Bacillati > Bacillota > Bacilli > Lactobacillales > Streptococcaceae > Streptococcus > Streptococcus sp. 2_1_36FAA. The sequence continues at coordinate 178,498 of NZ_KI391975.1, read as the reverse complement.
TGCTTTCCAGAAGCGTTCCTCAGGCACAATGACTTGGTCGGGTTCTTGACCGATTAACTTGGTAAAAATATCTGCCAAAGGCAACTCTGGTAGCAAGGCTTTGAAATCGTCCCACTTATAAGGATGGTAGAGCTTAGCATACTCAGAGCTCTCTTCATTAGAAAGAACATACTGAGCAAAAACAGCATCCAACTCTAAAACCTTGTCTAAAATATCCTTGATTTCCTCTTCAGTAAAATCAAATTTTGCTAGCAAATCTTCCTGTGCCTTTCGCCATTTTGCAAGCAGATCTGCTTTCTGCGGATGGTCTTCCGCATAGTAGGTCGTATCTGGCAAAATAGTGCCCGGTCCATCCGCCCAGAGAACATTGATCCGAGCATCCATAAAGTCAGGCGCTACACCAAAGGGGAAATAAGTCGGCTTACCAGCCAGCTCAAAGTCTGCAATCTTAGAAGCATATTCTTCAAAAGACGCTAGGTTACGAATTTCATCAATGTAAGCACGCGCAGGCTCAACCCCTGCTGCTTCCCGCTTATCATAATCCGCTGCTAGGCGATGGTAAGCAACAAAGTTCTTCAGAATAGCATCTTCTGGTACTCCATCTCCAGCTAGCCATTTGTCGGTCGTAGAGAGCATGAGGTCTTCAATTTCCTCAGCCAAGTCCATAAAGCCACCTGTAACTGGTTTATCGTCGGGAATAACAGCTGTCTTGGCCCATTCGCCATTTATTGCATCATAAAAATCATCTTGCAGTCGTGTCATCTTTTTCTCACTTTCATGCTTTTGATATAACCTTATCAAAAATAGCTTTGATTTTCAAATCTTTGTTAAATATTTCCCATATTTTGCAAAATTAACTTGACTTAATTTTTATGTTAAGGTATATTAATACCGTAGAGGTGATATACATGATTGAGATACAAAACCTAAGTGTCAGCTATCAGGGCCAGCTGGCATTAGATAATGCAAACGTAACTATAAAAGGCCCTACTATTACAGGAATTATCGGCCCAAACGGGGCTGGAAAATCCACCCTTATTAAAGGTTTATTGGGAATCGTCGACCACCAAGGCCAAGCTTTACTGGATGGTCAGCCCTTAGACAAAGAACTAAAACGAATTGCCTATGTAGAACAAAAAATCAATATTGACTATAACTTTCCTATCAAGGTAAAAGAGTGTGTTTCTCTTGGGCTTTATCCTAAGATAAAGCTTTTCCAAAGATTAAAGACTTCTGACTGGGACAAGGTCAACCAGGCTCTAAAAATCGTTGGTTTAGAGGATTTTGCTGAACGTCAAATCAGTCAACTCTCTGGCGGTCAATTCCAACGGGTCTTGATTGCGCGCTGCCTAGTCCAAGAAGCGGATTATATTTTCCTTGATGAGCCCTTTGTCGGTATTGATTCTGTCAGTGAAGAGATTATTATGAAAACACTCCGTCAGCTAAGAAAAGACGGGAAGACGATTTTGATTGTCCACCATGACTTGAGCAAGGTGGTCGCTTATTTTGATCAGGTCTTGCTACTTAACAAAAAAGTCGTCGCTTTCGGATCAACCGAGAGTACCTTCACCAAAGAAAATATGCAGCAGACCTACGGCTCTCAGCTCTTTATGAATGGAGGTGCCTAGGATGATTCAGGAATTTATTCAAGGCTTACATGACTTTCATTTCCTGCAAAATGCTTTGATTACAGCCATTGTGATTGGAGTGGTGGCCGGTGCCGTTGGCTGCTTTATCATTCTGCGGGGCATGTCACTCATGGGGGATGCCATCTCTCACGCGGTGCTGCCCGGTGTGGCCCTGTCTTTTATTTTGGGGATTAATTTCTTCATCGGTGCCATTACCTTTGGCTTACTAGCTTCCATTATTATCACTTATATCAAGGGCAATTCTATTATCAAAAGTGACACGGCTATCGGAATTACTTTTTCTTCCTTCCTGGCTCTGGGGATCATTTTGATTAGCGTTGCCAAGAGTTCGACCGACCTCTTCCATATCCTCTTTGGGAATATCTTGGCGGTACAAGACCTTGATATGTGGATTAGTATTGGCGTGGGTATTTTGGTGCTGCTGGTCATTAGTATTTTCTTCAAGCAACTTTTGCTGACGTCCTTTGACCCGCTTTTGGCCCAAGCTATGGGAATGAAGGTTAATTTTTACCACTATTTGCTGATGATTCTCTTGACTTTGGTTTCTGTCACAGCTATGCAAAGTGTCGGAACGATTCTGATTGTGGCCATGCTGATTACACCAGCTGCGACAGCCTATCTCTATGCCAAGAGTCTCAAGACCATGATTTTATTGTCATCTGCCTTGGGGACTGGTGCATCTGTTTTAGGCCTCTTCATCGGTTATAGTTTTAATGTTGCAGCAGGTTCTAGTATCGTTCTAACCTCTGCCCTGATCTTTTTGGTTTCATTTTTTATCGCACCAAAACAGCGGTATTTAAAAAGAAAAGTAAAATAATATATTTATGGAGGATTTCCAATGAAAAAATGTCGTTTCTTAGTTCTGCTTTTGCTGGCTTTTGTCGGCCTAGCAGCCTGCTCTAGTCAAAAAAGCAGTACTGACTCTAGCTCTTCCAAGCTAAATGTCGTTGCAACCAATTCAATTATCGCAGATATCACAAAAAATATCGCTGGCGATAAAATCAATCTGCACAGTATTGTCCCTGTCGGTCAGGATCCGCACGAATACGAACCTCTGCCCGAAGATGTCAAAAAGACTTCTAAGGCTGATCTTATTTTCTACAACGGTATCAACCTTGAAACAGGTGGTAATGCTTGGTTCACTAAATTGGTAGAAAATGCCCAGAAGAAAGAAAACAAGGACTACTATGCTGTCAGTGAAGGCGTTGATGTCATTTACCTAGAAGGCCAAAATGAAAAAGGAAAAGAAGATCCTCATGCTTGGCTAAACTTGGAAAATGGGATCATCTATGCGCAAAATATTGCCAAACGCTTGATTGAAAAAGACCCTGACAATAAGGCTACTTACGAGAAAAATCTCAAAGCTTATGTAGAGAAGCTAACTGCTTTGGACAAGGAAGCCAAAGAGAAATTCAACAACATCCCAGAAGAAAAGAAAATGATTGTGACCAGCGAAGGCTGCTTCAAGTACTTCTCTAAGGCCTACAATGTGCCATCAGCCTACATCTGGGAAATCAACACTGAAGAAGAAGGTACTCCAGACCAAATTAAAAGCTTGGTTGAAAAACTGCGCAAGACCAAAGTCCCATCTCTCTTTGTCGAATCAAGTGTAGACGACCGTCCGATGAAGACTGTTTCTAAAGACACAAATATCCCAATCTACGCTAAAATCTTCACCGACTCAATCGCTGAAAAAGGCGAAGAAGGAGACAGCTACTACAACATGATGAAATACAATCTGGATAAAATTTCTGAAGGATTGGCCAAATAATAACAAAAGGTTAGGAAGCAATCCTAACCTTTTTATGCAAAGAAAAAATTGGGCTGAAATGTAGGCGCTCTCAAATTTCCAGTCAAATTATTCGAAAAAAACATTGATTCGGGGTACAATGAAGCTATCAAACATGAATGGAGACTTTTATGACAACTTTTCTCGGAAATCCTGTAACCTTTACTGGAAAACAACTACAAGTCGGTGACGCAGCCCATGATTTTAGCCTGACAGCAACGGATCTATCAAAGAAAACTCTGGCTGACTTTGCTGGCAAAAAGAAAGTCCTGAGCATCATCCCATCTATCGATACTGGTGTCTGCTCAACTCAGACTCGCCGCTTCAACCAAGAACTCTCTGACTTGGACAACACTGTTGTTATCACAATTTCAGTTGATTTGCCATTTGCACAAGGCAAGTGGTGCGCTACTGAAGGTATTGAGAATGCTGTCATGCTGTCTGACTACTTCGACCATTCTTTCGGCCGCGACTACGCTGTCCTCATCAATGAATGGCACCTTTTGGCCCGTGCAGTTCTCGTTCTGGATGAGAACAACACTGTGACCTATGCCGAATATGTCGATAATATCAACACTGAACCTGACTATGATGCGGCGATTGCAGCAGTAAAAAACTTATAATCATCACGACCACTCAAACTGAGTGGTCTTTTTATGTCTAATTTTGAAAAAAAGAGAGTCTGAAACTTTTGATAGAAATGGCTCTAAGATTATTTCTTTTCTCACTTATGAAACAAATCCTCTTAAGTTCTGACGTCTGCAAAAGAACTCCCCCTGTCACCAGAGAGAGTTCGAAAAATACGATTCGTTTTTAGAAGGCTTAAACAATTCTTCCTTGATCGACAACTAGTTTTCCTGCCTTGTAGACCTGATGGGTTAGGTTAGTCGCAAAGAAATAAAGTGGATAGTCAATATTCTTAGCATCTAGGATGGTAATGTCAGCCTGCTTGCCAGTATCAAAGCTACCAATCTTATCTTGACGGTTAACTGAGTAGGCCGCATTGATGGTTACAGCGTTGAGAACTTCCACTGGCGTCAGACGCATCATAAAGCAACCCAGTTGCATGACGAACTGCAGGTTAGCTGTCGGACAAGAGCCCGGATTGCTGTCGGTGGTCAGGGTAATAGCCATACCAGCTTCCAGCATTTTGCGGGCTGGTGCATAGGTATCTTCCATCAGACTGAAGGTAGTTGCTGGCAGAAGATTCCCGATAACCTTGGCTTCTGCCATCTTGCGAATGCCATCATCAGTCGCCATCATCAAGTGTTCCGCACTGGTTGCTCCTAGCTCAGCCGCTACATCCACCCCGCCGATAGACTCGATTTCATCAGCATGGATACGAAGTTTGAAGCCCATTTCCTTAGCTTTAGAAAGTAAGTAGCGTGACTCGTCAGCTGTAAAGACGCCTTTTTCACAGAAAATATCACAGAACTCAGCTAGATTTTCTGCTTTTACCCGAGGCAGCATTTCCTCGACGATGAGCTCCAGATATTCCTGAGAACGTCCTTTATATTCCGGCGGAACGGCGTGGGCAGCCATAAAGGTTGAAACTAGATCAATATCATGGTCACGGTCCAAAGCTCCAACAACATCTAGCTGACGCTTCTCTGTTTCCCAGTCCAAACCATAGCCACTCTTGGCCTCAACCGTTGTCACCCCATGAAGCAACATATAGTCCAATAGCTTCTTGGATTTATCATACAGATTTTCAAAGGAAGCTTCTCGCGTTGCTCGAACTGTACTGAGAATTCCGCCACCTTGAGCAAGAATTTCCAGATAAGGGACTCCGGCTAATTTCTTAGCAAATTCATGCTCCCGGCTGCCACCGTAGACCAAGTGAGTGTGACAGTCGATTAAGCCGGGCGTAGCAATCTTACCCTCATAAGACTGGATCTTAGTATCTGGTCCAATCAGACTAGCATCTGGTTCTCCGCTGCCAACAGCTAAGATTTTGCCGTCTTTGACTGCAATGTAGCCGTCTTCTAACACTCGAGCTTCCTTCATCTCCGCTCCAAAAAGAGGGTGCCCAAGATCATTAGGACAAAAGACTTGATTAAAGTGAGTTAATAGTAAATCAGCAGTCATGTTTCTTCCTCCATTTTATTTCTAACATTTTTACTTGCTTTTCATCATAATACACTATCGTCAAATTATAGTCAAAAGCTTTTAAAAAATAGGAAATTCTCTTTTTTTCTATTTTATTTTTTTTCTTGACTTTTTATGGACGGGGGTCTTATAAAATAAGGTCGAAACATATTTTATACTTGACTTAATAAGGAGGAATCTTCATGTCATACTTTAGTGAAAATGAAATTGCAGCAGCAATGACCGTCAAATTAGACGATGTCTTGCCTGAAAAAACGGTTTTCCAAGAAGGCATTCGACGTGCACCTGACCGGGGCTTCCGTCTCACTCAGGCGCAAACAGAAATCGCTCTAAAAAATGCTCTTCGCTATATTCCAAAAAAATTCCACGAAGAAGTGATTCCAGAATTTTTAGAAGAGTTAAAAACTCGCGGACGGATTTATGGCTACCGCTGGCGTCCAAAAGAACGTATCTATGGTAAACCAATTGATGAGTATAAAGGAAACTGTACCGCAGCTAAAGCTATGCAGGTCATGATTGACAACAACCTGAGCTTTGAAATCGCCCTCTATCCTTATGAATTGGTTACTTATGGGGAAACTGGATCTGTCTGCGCTAACTGGATGCAGTATAATTTAATTAAAAAATATCTGGAAGTGATGACCGACCATCAAACTTTGGTTGTAGAATCTGGTCACCCTGTTGGTCTCTTCAAATCCAAACCAGAAGCTCCTCGTGTCATCATCACCAACGGTCTCTTAGTCGGTGAATACGACAATATGAAAGACTGGGAAATTGCAGAAGAAATGGGGGTCACCAACTACGGTCAAATGACAGCCGGCGGTTGGATGTACATCGGCCCTCAAGGTATTGTCCATGGTACTTTCAACACCCTCCTCAATGCTGGGCGTTTGAAACTGGGCGTGGCAGATGATGGTGATCTAACCGGCAAACTCTTCATCTCTTCTGGTCTAGGTGGTATGAGTGGAGCTCAAGGGAAAGCAGCCGAAATTGCTAAAGCTGTGGCAATCGTAGCTGAAGTAGACCAATCTCGGATTGAAACTCGTCACTCCCAAGGCTGGATTAGTCAATTAGCCGAAAGTCCAAAAGAAGCAATCGAGCTAGCTCAGAAAGCTCTGGAAGCTGGTGAATCAACTTCCATTGCCTATCATGGTAACATTGTAGACCTCTTGGAATACGTCAACGAGAACAATATCCATGTAGATCTACTGTCTGACCAAACTTCTTGCCACAATGTTTACGACGGTGGCTACTGTCCGGCTGGTATCAGCTTTGAAGAGCGGACTCGCCTCTTGGCTGAAGATAAGGAAAGCTTTGCTAAGCTGGTTGACCAAACCTTGGAACGTCACTTCAAGGCAATCAAGACCCTGACTAGCAATGGTACCTACTTCTTTGACTACGGCAATGCCTTTATGAAGGCAGTCTATGACTCTGGCATCAAGGAAATTTCTAAGAATGGCTTTGATGATAAAGACGGCTTCATTTGGCCATCTTATGTAGAAGATATCATGGGCCCAATGCTCTTTGACTATGGTTATGGTCCTTTCCGTTGGGTATGTCTGAGCGGTAAACACGAAGATCTAGTCGCTACTGACCATGCAGCTATGGAAGTGATTGACCCTAACCGCCGCTATCAAGACCGCGACAACTACAACTGGATCCGTGATGCAGAAAAGAACCAGCTGGTTGTTGGAACTCAGGCTCGCATTCTCTACCAAGACTGTATGGGACGCGTCAATATCGCCCTCAAGTTCAATGAATTAGTCCGCGAAGGCAAGATTGGCCCTGTCATGATCGGACGTGACCACCACGACGTATCTGGTACCGACTCACCATTCCGTGAAACTTCTAATATTAAGGATGGTTCTAACGTTACCTGCGACATGGCCGTGCAATGTTATGCTGGTAATGCAGCTCGTGGTATGAGTCTAGTAGCTCTCCACAACGGTGGCGGAACTGGTATCGGTAAAGCAATCAATGGTGGCTTTGGCTTGGTACTGGACGGCAGCGAACGCATCGATGAAATCATCAAATCTGCTATCGCTTGGGATACAATCGGCGGAGTCGCTCGTCGTAACTGGGCACGTAATGAGCATGCCATCGAAACTGCTATCGAGTACAACCGTCTCCACCAAGGAACAGACCACATCACCATTCCGTACTTAACTGATGAAGATTTGGTCAAAGAATCTGTTAAGAAATTGTTCGAATAGGAAAAACTTGTCCCCCAACTTCTGAACTGAGCTAGATCTCACATCTAGCTCAGCTGGAAGTTCCACTTTATCTACTTTGTAAATTTTAATAACATATAACACGAGGTAATATCTTATGGCAAAAATTGTTGAATGTATTCCTAACTTTTCTGAAGGCCGCAACCAAGCGGTCATTGACGGTCTAGTGGAAGTAGCTAAGAGCGTGCCAGGCGTAACACTTCTGGACCACTCTTCTGATGCCAGCCACAACCGCAGCGTCTTTACCCTGGTCGGTGACGATCAAAACATTCAGGAAGTTGCTTTCCGTTTGGTCAAATACGCTTCTGAAAATATTGACTTGACCAAGCACCAAGGTGAACACCCTCGTATGGGCGCAACTGATGTCCTGCCTTTTGTACCTATCAAGGACATCACAAGTGAGGAATGCGTAGAAATTGCGAAGACCGTATCTGAGCGGATCAACCGTGAGCTCGGTATTCCTATCTTCCTCTATGAAGATGCAGCGACTCGTCCAGAGCGTAAGAACTTGGCCAAGGTTCGTAAGGGACAATTTGAAGGAATGCCTGAAAAACTCTTGGAACCAGACTGGGCGCCTGACTACGGTGAAAGAAAGATTCACCCAACTGCTGGTGTCACTGCTGTCGGAGCTAGAATGCCACTCATCGCCTACAACATCAACTTGGATACAGACAATCTAGAAATTGCCAACAATATTGCCAAAATCATCCGTGGATCAAGCGGTGGCTACAAATACTGTAAAGCGATTGGCGTTATGCTGGAAGACCGCAACATTGCTCAGGTTTCTATCAACATGGTCAATCTGGAAAAATTCCCACTCTATCGTGTTTTTGAAACTGTTCGCTTTGAAGCCAAGCGCTACGGAGTTGGAATCCTCGGCTCAGAAGTCATCGGTTTGGCACCAGCCAAGGCTTTGATTGACGCTGCAGAATACTATCTGCAAATCGAAGACTTTGACTATGGCAAGCAAGTTCTGGAAAACCATTTGCTGGGCTAGGAGGACAGAAACCTATGAAATTAGTAGATTTAAGCTTGACAGAATTTGCCCAAGTCCTAGGCTCAGATGCTCCTGCACCAGGAGGCGGCTCTGCCGCTGCTCTTTCCGCAGCCAACGGTATTTCCCTGACTAAGATGGTCTGTGAATTGACTCTTGGCAAGAAAAAATACGCAGAATTTGAAGCAGAAATTGCTCAAGTGCATGCAGAAAGCGCCCGCCTGCAAGAAAGCTTGCTCGCAGCTATTGACAAGGACACTGAAGCCTTCAATCTAGTCTCCGCCGTCTTTGATATGCCTAAGGAAACAGAGGAAGACAAGGCTGCCCGTCGAGAAGCGATGCAGCAAGCCCTCAAGGAAGCGACCAAGTCACCTTATGGCATGATGGAAGACATCTTGGCTGCCCTGCAAACAACCCAAAAGGCTGTCGGCAAGTCCAATACCAATGCTGCTAGCGACCTAGGCGTGGCAGCTCTTAACCTTAAGGCTGGTCTACAAGGGGCTTGGCTCAATGTCCTCATCAATCTATCAGGTGTCAAGGATGAAGCATTTGTCGCAGACTACCGCAGCAAGGGTGAAGAGCTACTGCAAAAAGGCTGCGCTCTAGCAGATGAAATTTATCAAGAAATTTTGAAAGTTGTCTAATAGATAAACGGAAGAGAAGGCCACTCTTTCCCATGAATGGACTTCCTCTTCTCAAGAGGTAACAATATGGTTTTATCAGATATTGAAATTGCGAATTCGGTTCAAATGAAGCCCATCAAAGAGGTGGCAGAAAAGCTAGGAATTGCTGAAGACGCCTTGTCTCTTTATGGAAATTACAAGGCAAAAATCAGTGCTGGCCAACTGGAAGCCTTAAAAGACAAGCCAGACGGCAAACTGATTCTCGTGACAGCTATTTCTCCAACACCAGCCGGAGAAGGCAAGACAACGACTTCTGTCGGATTGGTCGATGCTTTGGCTGCTATCGGTAAAAAAGCCGTTATCGCTCTACGGGAACCTTCACTCGGACCTGTCTTTGGTATCAAGGGCGGAGCTGCTGGCGGTGGACACGCTCAAGTTGTGCCAATGGAAGACATCAATCTCCACTTCACTGGTGACTTTCATGCCATCGGTGTTGCCAACAACCTGCTGGCAGCCCTCATTGATAACCACATCCATCATGGAAATGCCTTAGGCATCGACTCTCGCCGCATCACTTGGAAGCGGGCAGTGGATATGAATGACCGGCAACTGCGCCACATCGTAGACGGCTTGCAAGGCAAGGTCAATGGCGTTCCGCGTGAAGATGGATTTGACATT
>NZ_KI391975.1:141329-168325 GCF_000161955.2 Streptococcus sp. 2_1_36FAA | reverse complement strand
CTGTCTGTCAGAAAATATCACTGACCTCAAGAACCGCTTGGAAAAAATCATCATTGGCTACAGCTTTGAAGGTAAGCCAGTAACTGCTAAGGATCTGAAAGCTGGTGGCGCTATGGCTGCTGTGCTCAAAGACGCTATCCATCCAAACTTGGTTCAAACTCTGGAACACACGCCAGCCTTGATCCACGGCGGACCTTTCGCCAACATTGCTCATGGCTGTAACAGTGTCCTAGCTACCAAGCTGGCTCTCAAATATGCCGACTATGCAGTTACAGAAGCTGGTTTCGGTGCTGACCTGGGTGCTGAGAAATTCATCGACATTAAGTGTCGTACATCTGGCCTTCGTCCATCGGCTGTAGTTCTGGTAGCTACTATCCGCGCTCTCAAGATGCATGGTGGTGTGGCTAAGAGCGACCTGGCTGAAGAAAATGTCCAAGCAGTTGTAGATGGACTGCCAAACTTGGAAAAACATCTGGAAAACATTCAAGATGTTTATGGATTGCCAGCAGTCGTTGCCATCAATAAATTCCCGCTGGATACCGAAGCAGAATTGCAAGCAGTTTATGAGGCCTGCCAAAAACGCGGAGTTGATGTCGTGATTTCTGATGTCTGGGCAAATGGCGGAGCCGGCGGTAAAGAGTTGGCTAAAAAAGTCGTTGAACTGGCCGAAGGAGACAATCACTTCCAATTTGTATATAATGAAGAAGACTCCATTGAAACCAAACTGAACAAGATCGTTACCAAGGTCTATGGAGGCAAGGGCGTTCGCCTGACTCCTGCCGCTAAACGCGAGCTCAAACAACTAGAAGAGCTGGGCTTCTCCAACTATCCTATATGTATGGCCAAGACTCAGTACTCCTTCTCAGACGATGCTAAAAAGCTAGGGGCTCCTAAAGACTTTGTTGTGACTATCAGCCAGCTCAAAGTTTCTGCTGGTGCAGGCTTTATCGTTGCTTTGACTGGTGCAATCATGACTATGCCAGGACTGCCTAAAGTGCCGGCCAGCGAAAAGATTGATGTTGACAAAGATGGCAATATCAGCGGTTTGTTCTAATAAATACCAAAAATGACACATATAACTCTTCTAAAATCAAGCGATTTTCAAGTTTCTGATTGGTCGGGGGGAAAGACAAAACAGCTTTATCTTTTCCCTCCAACTGGCCGCTATGGCAAGCGGGAATTTGACTATCGGCTCTCAACAGCAACAGTGGAAGCAGCTGAAAGTGAATTTTCTGACTTGAGTGGCTTTCACCGCATTCTTATGAGCCTAGATCATCCTCTTAGCCTGCTCAATGCTAGTAGGGAAGAGGAAACGGTTCTAGATCCCTTTACCCCCTATTTCTTCGAAGGGAGTGATTCTATCACAAGTCGCGGGACTTGTACCGACTTTAACTTAATCTACAGCGACCACTATCAGGGACAGATGATTACCATCTCAAATGGGCAAGAGCTTAGCCGAGATGACGAAATTCAATTTATCTACGCTTTGACAAATCTAACAGTGATTGGAGATAACTTTCCACCACTTGATATAGAGGAAGGAAATCTTCTGATAGTGGAAAAAGAGACTCAGGAAACTGAGCTGCATATAATGTTTTCATGTAACCAATCTAAAGGCTCTCCTCTTGCCATTTGGGCTGGTTTAAACCACATCCCCGCTAAGTAAAGATACAGTGATGCTCCAAGATTGGTCTGCCACCACCCTATCTTTACTTGGAAGGGATCCTCATAACTCTAAAGGAGAAACATTATTATGGATGCAAACAAACTCAACACACAAGAGCAGGAAAAAGCGAAATTCAGCTTTGCCGGTGCAACTCTTTATGGTATTAATGCCGTTATCGGCTCTGGTATCTTCCTCCTACCTCAAAAAATTTACAAAGGGCTTGGACCTGCTTCTCTAGCTGTCATGTTAGGGACTGCCCTCCTCGTTATTCTGCTAGCAGTCTGCTTGGCAGAAACTGCAGGTTATTTCAATAAAAATGGTGGAGCCTTCCAATACGCCAAGGAAGCATTTGGTAACTTTGTCGGATTTAACGTAGGCTTTCTGGGTTGGGCGGTTACCATCATCGCTTGGTCCGCTATGGCTGCAGCATTTGCAAGACTTTTTGTCATTACTTTTAAGGCCTTTGAACCTTATGAACTTTTGCTCAGTGTGAGCCTGATTATTTTGCTCAGCTTGATGAATATATCTGGTCTTAAGACTTCAAAAATATTCACCTTGACTGCTACTGTAGCTAAACTCATTCCAATCGTTGCCTTTAGTTTATGCGCAATTTTCTTTATTAAATCGGGAATTGATAAAGGAAACTTCACTCCGTTTCTACAACTAGATCCTAAAGTAGATGTCATGAAAGCTATCTCAAGTACAGCCATTTATATCTTCTACGGATTTATCGGCTTTGAAACCATGTCTATCGTTGCTGGTGAAATGCGCAACCCAGAAAAGAATGTACCTCGGGCTATCTTGGGCTCTATCAGTATTGTATCTGTTCTCTACATGCTCATTATCGCAGGAACTATCGCCATGTTAGGCAGCCGTATCTTGCAAACAGATGCTTCTGTACAAGACGCCTTTGTGGAGATGATTGGCCCTGCTGGTGCTTGGATTATTTCCATTGGAGCACTCATCTCTATCACTGGTCTTAATATCGGGGAGTCCGTCATGGTTCCGCGTTATGGTGCAGCTATCGCAAATGAAGGCCTGCTTCCTAAAAAAATAGCAGAAACCAACTCTAAAAATGCCCCTATAGTTGCCATTATTATTTCAGGAATCCTGGCCATCGCCCTGCTCTTCTCTGGTAAATTTGAAGAATTAGCAGCTCTCAGTGTGGTCTTCCGCTTCTTCCAATACATTCCGACTGCTCTAGCTGTACTAGTATTAAGAAAGAAATATCCAGACAAGAAAGTAGTTTTCCGAGTTCCATTTGGTCCAGTAATTCCAATTTTGGCGGTTCTAGTCAGCCTTGTCATGATTTGGGGTGAAAACCCAATGAACTATGTCTACGGCCTCATCGGTGTCCTTATCGCCAGTGCAGTTTACTTTATCTATATAGTACTGATTTGTAAAAATAAAGTTCTTGAACAAGAAGGAGAATGAATCTTATGACACATGTAATCAATTTGGATGGCGAACACCTTACTTTAGAAGACGTCATCGCAGTAGCTCGTCATGGAGCCACTTGCGAAATCGACCAAGAAGCTAAGAAAGCTGTAGAAGCTTCCCGCAAAATCGTGGATGATATCGTCCGCGAAAAGCGGGTCGTATACGGTGTTACAACTGGCTTTGGCTCTCTCTGCAATGTCAGCATCTCACCAGAAGATACGACTCAACTGCAAGAAAACCTAATCCGTACACACTCTTCAGGCTACGGCGATCCCCTGCCTGAAGATGCAGTCCGTGCGATTATGCTAATCCGGATTAATTCCTTGGTCAAAGGTTATTCTGGTATTCGTCTCTCTACTGTCGAAAAGCTCCTGGAATTGCTCAATAAAGGCGTTGTCCCTTACATTCCAGAAAAGGGCTCTCTCGGTGCCTCTGGTGACTTAGCACCACTGGCACACATGGTTCTGCCTATGTTAGGACTAGGTCGCGCTTACTATCAAGGTGAATTGCTCTCTGGGCAAGAAGCTTTGGACAAGGCCGGCATCGAAAAAATCGATCTAGCAGCCAAGGAAGGGCTGGCGCTGATTAACGGAACGACTGTCCTGACAGGTATCGGAGCTCTGGCTACCTACGATGCCATCCAGCTACTTAAGCTGTCAGATGTGGCTGGTGCTCTTTCTATGGAAGTCCACAATGGTATTACTAGTCCATTTGAAGAAGACTTACATACCATTCGACCTCAGAGCGGTCAGCTAGCTACAGCCCGGAATATCCGCAACCTTCTAGAGGGCAGTGGCAATACGACCGTAGCTACTCAACAACGTGTTCAAGACCCATACACACTGCGTTGTATCCCGCAGATTCATAGCGCTAGCAAGGACTCTATCGCTTATGTCAAAACCAAAGTTGAGATTGAAATCAACTCCGTTACAGACAACCCTATCATCACCAAAGAAGGCCATGTTATCTCAGGCGGTAACTTCCACGGTGAACCAATGGCTCAGCCATTCGACTTCCTCGGTATCGCTATTTCTGAAATCGGAAATGTATCCGAGCGCCGTGTAGAACGTCTAGTTAACAGCCAACTGAGCAAGCTACCATCCTTCTTGGTCAAACACCCAGGACTCAACTCTGGCTTTATGATTACCCAATATGCTTGTGCTTCGCTTGCATCTGAAAACAAGGTTCTGTCTCATCCAGCCAGCGTAGACTCTATCCCATCTTGTGAAAACCAAGAAGACTTTGTCAGCATGGGAACTACTGCAGCACGCAAGGCAGCTGAAATTCTTAAGAATTCTCGCCGTATTGTGGCAACAGAAATCATGGCAGCCTGCCAAGCTCTGGATCTGAAACCAGAAAACCATGAACTTGGTAAGGGAACCAAACCAGCCTACGACCTCTTCCGTCAGCATGTCCGCTTTATCGAATTTGATAAAGATATCGAAATCTATGAAGAGCTCAACAAGGCCTCTGAGCTGATTGAAAGTGATGAATTCCTAGCAGCAGTTGAAAAAGCTGTGGATCTAAGCATTCAATTCTAAATCTGATACTCTTTGAAATTGACTTTTGAAGGTCTTAAGCTCTTTTGACAGACTTCGGTTCTATCAGCAGTGGCTTACCTTATCAAATTTGGATTTTTTTTGAGTAAGAAAAGCGAATCAAAGAAGCCCGCGCTTGTTCAGCTGGGCTTTCTTTTTTCAACTAAAAGTCATTGACAGCCTTAGTAGAAACTCTTATAATAAAGTCGCTAGTGCCATTAAGCAAGGTCAAATACAAAATGAACATTTCAAGAGCAATCTTAGAAGCTAGAAAGAGTTTGATTAAGGAGAAAAGTAACAATGAAAAAAGCCTCTAAAGTAGACTATTTTGCAATTCTACATCCACTTGTCTTAATCATTTTACCAGCAATGGCCTACCTGATTTGGCATATGTTAAAAACCATTTTATTTACTTTTTTAAATCTCCTAATAGGCAAGCCTATTGTTAAACAGGACGATAGCTTTCTCATTGTATTTTTTTATATATGTATCGCTGTTTTTATCCTTTATTCAGTCGGCTTTTTAGCACAACTAATGCTCCATATTTGCAATAGCAAAGAGAGCACCCTTTTACCTGTTTGGTGCATGCTTACAGCTTTAATTCTACTTGTACCAACGGTTGAAAATGGCCGAATCCTTAGCTCTGGATGGACACCATATGCTTATTTTCTTTCAATTGCAGCCTATATTGCTTATCTCTTTTCGAAAAGGCCAAAGGTTAGAGAGGGCTACCGGTCTAACGCTAAGATACGCTACGCTACATGGACTGCATTGATTCTCGCCATTATAGTGGCTTTCTTGTAAACAATTCCCTCTCCACTAAGCTCCTTTCCCCGCAGAAAGTCATTGACAGCCTTAGTGGAAACTCTTATAATAAAATCGCAATATCGTTATGGAAAAGGAAAAGATTATGTTAGAAGATTATTATCAGTTAGATAACAGCTATTATCAACGGGGGGTCGAAGATAATTTATACGCTGCAAAATGGGGTATGGTTATCGAATTCTTGAATTTAAATGACCCAAACTTAAAACCTTTTGAGGGAGTCAACTTTGCCCTAATTGGTTTCAAGAGCGACAAAGGAGTCTATATCAACCACGGTCGGGTTGGAGCAGTTGAAGGACCACAATCTATCCGTACTCAGTTGGCCAAACTGCCTTGGCATCTAGGTCGAAACGTCCGTGTCTTTGATGTCGGTGATATTGATGGTCCCAATCGGTCTCTTGAACAACTCCAAAGCAGTCTAGCAAAAGCTGTCAAGCGCCTGCGGGAGCTCAATCTTCGTCCCATCGTACTGGGAGGCGGACACGAAACAGCCTACGGAAACTATCTCGGACTCAAGTCTTCACTAAAACCCGAGCAAGAATTAGCCGTCATCAATATGGATGCCCATTTTGATCTTCGCCCTTATGACCAGACTGGTCCCAATTCCGGTACTGGATTTCGCCAGATGTTTGACGAAACTTTAGCTCAGAAACAAGTCTTTAACTATCTCATTTTAGGTATTCAAGAACACAATAATAACCTCTTTCTCTTTGATTTTGTAGCCAAGTCTAAAGCCATCCAGTTCTTAACTGGATTAGATATCTACCAAATGGGCCACAAGGAAGTCTGTAAGGTTGTTGATGCCTTTCTTGCAGACAAGGAACAAGTCTATTTGACCATTGACATTGACTGCTTTGCTGCTGGTGCCGCTCCTGGTGTCAGTGCTATTCAGTCACTGGGCGTAGATCCAAATTTAGCCGTTCTGGTCTTCCAGCATATCGCAGCTTCAGGAAAGCTAATTGGTTTTGACGTGGTAGAAGTTTCTCCACCCCACGATATTGACAACCATACAGCCAACCTAGCTGCCAGCTTCATCTTTTATCTGACCCAGGTCTGGGCCCAAATACATGATTAATCTTTTTGTCAGAATAAAAAGAGAGGATGAAATTCATTTTCATCCTCTTTTATTTTATATTTGATTATCGAGACAGTCTCAAGCGCAAGCTTTCCAGTTCTTTTAACTGATGGCGGTCCCGATAAAAATTAAGATGGCTTTTAGCCGTATCATAGTAATAATCAAAATCCCGAGTCAGTAGCTCTTCAAAACTACTTTCTTTCAAATCCCCTACCAGAAGTTGATACTTAATCACTGCCATCAGGTAGTAAATTAAGCCCTTGTCTCGAGGGTTGCCATATCGGCTAATCAATTCTTCTTTCTTTCTCAGCAAGTCCAAGACTGGCTGATAGTCTCCTTTTTCACAACTAATCAAGCCTAGATAGACTTCCAACTGAGTCTCCTTCCAAGGAAAACTAAGAGATTCCATAGCTTTTTTAGCTTTCAAAAGGATCGCCTCTGCCTGCTGATAATCTCTCAGCTGATAATAGGTCATACCTAAACCAATATAAAAAGCAAAAATTGATGGCTCTGCCGTTTTATTTTCTGTTAGATCAATCGCTTCTTTCTGGTGGGCCAAGGCTGTTGTAAAATTCCCGCGAATCTGCTCAATCTCTGCCAGATAATCTAAAGCCGCTGCAATCTGAATCGAATATTTGGAGCGAAGCGAGTCTGTTAGGCTGAAACAATCAATAGACTGATAGAGATGGTGAAGCGACTGTTCTTCATCTCCGATCATGAGATGATATAGCCCTTTCAGACGAAGATTAACGGCAATAGCCTCGTGATTATTGGCCTGGACTGAAGCATCCAGAGCACGCTCCGTATAATAGCGCATTTCAGGAATATTCTCCGTCTGAATACAATAATAGATCATCTGCCGATAACCTTCCAGAAGGAACTCCATTTGTTGTAGTTCCTTGGCTGAAGCAATCACCTGCTGGATATTGTCCATCCCCTGCTGGTAATTTCCTGTCCGAATAGCATAGCGCCCTTCCAGATAGAGGAAACGAAGTACCAGCAATTGAAAATCCTTATGGTTTTGATGTTTGCTTTCTAAGTCCTTTATTTCCTGACGAATTCGATCAAATTGCTCTAGAACAGCAGCCTGGTTGTTATCCTCAGTCTTTTCAATAAAACCAAACTCCCGTGAGTAAATTGGAAAGAGCTCATGGTGAAACTGTAAAGTAGCTTCCAAATAATGCAACTCGTACTCTAAAGACTTGATCGGTTGCTTAGACATCTTATAATGATAGGCAATTTCATTGAGCAACTGGGAATGATAAAGGGGGTCTCCCAAGCATTCTTCCATACTCTGGGCAATCTGATGATGCAACATCCGGCGCTTGGCTATTGACAGACGCTCATAAGCATATATTTGCAGGAGTTCCTGGCTAAAATTCACTACCAGTCTGTCCTCTTCTTCCACCTCAATTAAGAGTCTCTTTTGTCTCAAAGCCTCAATAATTTCAACCAAGTCTTCCACAGGCAAAGCAAGTAACTTGGTCAAAAAGGAAAGTGACGCAGGTTCTCTGAAACAAGCTAGATAGTCCAGTAGCTCCTCTTCCCCACTGCTAAGATGATCCAGTTTCAAAGACAGCTTAGCCTTAATAGCCGGCGTCAATGGCTGAAACTTTTCTCCTCTCAAGAGTTGCTCAGCATATTCTGACAGGAAGAATGGAATCCCCTGGCTAACTCGATAAATGTCTTTGACTTTTTCCTCAGAAAGAGCTTCTATGCCCTTTTGAGCTTGTAGATAAGCTACACTATCTTGAAAATTGAGGGGCTTCAGCTCAATAAAATCAATCTTATCACGAACCAGCAAATGATTGAAAAAATGCTCCAAATAAGAAGGAGTACTGAGGTGTTTGGTCAACACAAAGGCTACTGGATAATCATACATATGGTTCATGACCTGTTCCAAGACCGCAGTACTAGCTGCATCCATCCAGTGACAATCCTCAATTAAAATTACCAGAGCTTTTTTCTTAGAAATTTTCTGCAGAATATCGACTACAAACTGAGCTAATTTGTCTGCATCTAACTCGGCTCCAGAGATTCCTCCTGTTAAGATTGGAAAATAGCTTTCCAAAATGACTTGCCACTGACTAATTGTAAGAATCTGATGCTGAATGACCAAATCACCCAAACCATCCAGTAGACCACGCCAAGGCTGAAGTTCAGACTTCATTTCTTCCTTGAAACACTCCGTCATAACAATTTGAAAATACTTGGTCTGATTGGCTAGCACCTGACGAGTCACAGTGCGTTTCCCTATGCCTGTGCCACCCACTAGGACTAGAGCACGCGCCTCCTGTTCTCCTAAAATCTTAGAAAAATAAGACTCCAACCGCTGGATTTCACTTACTCGACCAAAAAAATGGTCCGTATTCCGAAGAAACTGTTTGGTTTTTCTTTCACTCCGGTCTTTAGCAAGAACTTCGTGATAGAGCTGTTGAATAGACTCATTGGGACTGATTCCCAGTTCCTTATCCAAGAGATTCACTAGTTTATAGTAAGTCTCAATAACTTTACCTGGACGATCATTGTCTCGGTAGAACTTCATGAGCAGGTGATAATTCTTTTCATCAAACTCGTCCAAGCTAATCAAACGACGCAGATTTTGCTCGGCTTCTTCTAGATTCAGCCGGTCCTTTTCTTTTTCAAGCTGATGGTAGCAAGCTTGGACATAAAGTTGCTCATACTGATTCCGCATTTTGGAAACCCAATAATCAAATGCTTCGCTATCCTTGAGATAGAATCCCTGCAAAAAATCGCCTTGATAGAGAGACAAATGCTCTGCTGGTTGAGCTATAAAACTCTCCACATCACTTTCAATTTTGAAGGTGGGATTAAGAGACAAAACTGTCCTGTTGGGCGCAATAATCCAATCTCCTCCTAAAAGTTTATTGGCTTGGTAGATAGTATTACGCAGATTTTTTTTAGCAGTCTGATTATCCTTATTTTCCCAGAGGATTCCTGCAATTTCTTCTCGATTAACCGCTCCATTAATATGAAGGTAGTAAATCAAGGCATTTATTTTAGAAAAAGGGAAGAATACTTCCTCCTGATCAAGAAAAACACTGGGGCTTCCCAATAGTTTTAAGCTCAAAAGTTTTTTGTTCATGCAAACGCCTCCAAGAAAGCTTATAGAACTACTATAAACAAAAATAGAAAGTTTCGCAAGCAAGGAAGACTACCAAGCTTTGGTATGCTTCTTTTAAGAAGGACAATTGAGAAGGATTGCTCCTTTCCAGACAAGTCAATTTAAGAGGCCTTATCCTTATTGATCGAACAAAGAATTTTCTTTTGAAAATAGCTCTTCTTTATACCCCTATAAACTTTTCTATCGTTTGGTTCTTATGACTTAAAAATATTTGTCCAAAACTGGCGTAGCCAAGCCCAGCAACGGACAAAGAAGGCTGGTCGATTTAAGAGGCTTTTAAAACGGGCAAGTTCCTTTTTGACTTCCTTTTGAATACTCTCTTTCCCTGGAACATAAACACTTTTAGCTGAGAGATACCCCATTGATCCTCGATTATTTTGTGGTGCCTTAAATCTTTTGCCTCCATTAGCCATCGCTCTTCTGCGAAAAAGAGGGTCCCAAACGGCTGGCGTTTTAACATCATAGCGAGTATGGGAAGCCCGATTCCCTGGACGATTGCGGTCGCCATAGTTAAAGCTAGCACCATTAACAAGGCCATTTTGGCTAGCCCCTTCTGGGTCTATAATATTGAGGAAGCGACCTTGCTGATCTAAAATGAATTCTGTATGGAAATCAAGTAAAATTTTGATATTAACTTGGCTTCTTTGACCATCTGGATAAAACACCTGGCTTGAAAGCTTATCTATATAAGCTTTATTATGCAAACGAGAGGACTCATTGAAACTATAAGGCATACTTGGCTGAGACTTAAAATAGCTGGCTAAGGCTTCTGCATCTGTCATCCCCTCTGCTCTAAAATGCTCTCGGACCCACTGGGCTTGTTGACTGGAAATCAGATAGCGAAATTGATGGACCTGGCTTTTCAATTCCTGATTGCCATCAGTTTGACTGAAATCATCAGCTGGAAAGGCCGTCTGTACCGTTTTAGCAAAAGTTCGCCAAAAACTGTCGTGAGGTGCCAAATCCGGACTGAACTTCTCTAGAAGCGAAACAACTTCATCCTGTCCCCCTTCTAACTCTTTGGGCATTTCCACACAGGCTAGGGCAAGCACCAGTAATTTCTGAGCTTTGAGAGGGGAAGCCTGACGACTATCTAACTTCCATAACTCTTTAAAGAGCTCACTGCCAAAAAGTTGAGCTTCTTGCCAAGGCACTTGAACATTTACTGTCCCAATGTTTCGGCAGATCTCTTCCACTGCCTCATGTGACCAGCCCAGCTCTTCCAGCCACTTTTTTTGATTCTCTACTTTATTTGCCACTGGCAAGTTCCTTCCCGTCTTTTTTATCTATTATATGCATTTTTTATTTCTTCCGTCAAACTAGAAGACTGCCTTTCTATAGGATAGCAGAATTTTTTCTAAAGTTGATCCTTTTTTGCCTAAGAACCACTTGACTGTATTCTTGGCCTATTTTTTGCTATACTAATAATAAGAAAACTCGAGGTACAACATGACACCTAATAAAGAAGATTATCTGAAATGTCTCTATGAACTTGGAACTAGACATAATAAAATCACTAATAAAGAAATCGCCCAGCTCATGCAAGTCTCTCCGCCAGCTGTAACAGAGATGATGAAGAAGCTACTAGCTGAAGAACTACTCATTAAGGACAAAAAAGCTGGTTACCTCTTAACCGATTTGGGGCTAAAATTAGTTTCAGACCTCTATCGTAAACACCGGCTAATTGAAGTTTTTCTAGTCCACCATCTGGGCTATACGACAGAGGAAATCCATGAGGAGGCTGAGGTTTTAGAACATACTGTTTCTGACCATTTTGTTGAAAGACTGGATCAGTTGCTGGATTATCCCAAAGCTTGCCCTCATGGAGGAACCATTCCAGCTAAGGGAGAACTCCTAGTTGAAAAACATAAACTTACTTTAGAAAAGGCTAAAGAAAAAGGCGATTATATACTGGCCCGTGTCCATGACAACTTCGATCTCTTGACCTACCTGGAAAGAAATGGCCTTCAAGTAGGCAAAACTATTCGTTTTCTAGGCTACGATGACTTTAGCCACCTCTATTCTCTTGAAGTGGATGAGCAAGAAATCCAACTAGCCCAACCTATTGCCCAACAGATTTATGTAGAAAAGATTTAAAAGTTCTTTGAAATTCAAAGGGCTTTTTTTGACAAGATAATAGAAAAGATATATAATAAGTATACTTACTATTTTGGAAGTGGTATAAAAATGAAGCAACTTGATTTTAATTCAATTTATAAAAATGATTCCCAACAGTCTACTGGTCTCCTCTTTATCCGTGCCTACCACAAGTGGCATGGTCTGATTAAAAGCCAACTGAAAACAATTGATCTGACCCATCCCCAATTTGTCGTTTTGACTAGTCTTGCAGCACTTCTACGTCAGCAAGAATGGGTGAGTCAAACCGATATCGCCCGCTTTTCTGACATGGATGTCATGACCGTATCCCAAATCATCCGACTCTTGGTCAAAAAAGACTTAATCATGCGGGAAATCCATCCCAAGGACAGTCGTGCAAACATCATACTTCTGACAAAACAGGGACTGCAAAAGGTCAATCAAGCCCTTCCTTTAGTTGAAGGTATTGATCAGGCATTCTTTGGGAAATTAAAAAACAAAACGGAAATACTGAATCAACTCTTAATCAAACTGGAGACCGAAAATGACTAGATTTTGGATTGGCGTCGTATCAAAAGAACATGTACTAAGAGGTGTGGAAGGTGGTTTTTGTCAAGTCTGCCATGGAAAGAAAGCACCACTAAACCGAATGAAAAAAGGAGACTATCTTCTGTACTACAGTCCTAAATATCAGATGAATGATCAAGAAAAACTGCAGGCCTTTACAGCAGTTGGTAAAATCCTAGATGATACTGCCTACCAAGTAGAGATGTTCGAAGATTTCTTCCCATTTCGGCGAGAAGTCAGCTACTATCAACCGGTCAAAGACTGCCCCATTGAGCAAGTCCGCCAGCATCCTCAGTGGCGTCAATACGCCTCCCAGCTAAGATACGGACATTTCGAAGTTTCGAAGGACTTCTTCCTTTATGTTTTTGATCAAATGAAGGTCGACCGTCCTACAAATAACTAGAAACAGCTATGCTTGATTGACTTTTCCCTCAAAAGACCGTATCAGCTCTTTCTCAAAAAATGAAGTTCCGATTCATTACATGAATCGGAACTTTTGATTTGTAGTGGAATTCTTAGCCAACTAAATCAACAAGAAAGCCGATAGCATACCTGTAACCACATTGGCTAAAGCATGCATGATCCAGCTGGCTAAAATAGAACCGCCAGATTTCTTTTCATTGACAAAACCTAGATAAGCTGCAATGACACCAGTACACAAAATGATGACTAGGGTTTGCAACCAAGAAACCTCTGTTATAAACATAAGACCATGAAGGAGCCCAAAAAGAGCAGCTTGTATGGTATTAGCTACTCCAAAAGGCAAGCAGACAGAGAATCTTTTTAAAAGAAAACCTCTGAATAGTAACTCTTCTGGCAGGGAAGTTTGAAAAAGACTATAAATCAGAACAGCTGGCAAGGCTTGGAAGCCGAGGCCAGAAAAACTTGAAGTTGCAGTTTTAAGATCTTTTACAATAGTATACAGTACTAAATATGAAAAGATAGTGAAGCTTAGCAAACCAAGAAATATCCAGAGCCACATCTTATGATTGCCAGTATCTTTTAGTGGCTTAAAGCCTATCCAATCTAAAAATGAACTTTTCCTTCTTGCCGTCACAAACCACCAAATAAAAGGAAGCAACATAAACAAAACAATTTGAATCAGAGCATTCGTCATTTGTTGAATAAGATTTACCATCATTAGAAACTCCTTTCTCTCATTTCTTTACCATCATTATATAAAGCAAACTTCAATTATTTATTAAGTAATTATAAATTGTTTCTAAAGAAAAAAGAGGTTTTAAAGGTATAAAACTCAAGATTTTACTGCTTCCATTTTCTTGCCATTCCATTTACATTTTGCTAAAATGAAGTCAAAAATCAGTGAGGAAAAATCATGCCACAAGAACTTTTTAAAGAATTTGCCCAGCTAGATCAAGTGGAAGCTATCGTTCTCGGTGGCTCTCGTGCTGGACAGCATTTTGACAAAGACTCAGACTATGATGTTTATATCTACTTAACAGATTCTATTGCTCCCCTGACTCGACGCGATATCCTCAGCAAGTACTGCTCCTACATGGAAATCGGCAATCAATTTTGGGAACTAGAGGATGACTGTGTATTAAAGAGCGACATCGAAATTGAGCTTATTTACCGTACACTGGATGATTTTGATAAAGACCTGCAAACTGTAATCCTAGATCACCAAGCTCAGAATGCCTATACCACCTGTATGTGGCACAATCTGCTCCACAGCAAAATCATCTACGACCGAAATGGTCGCTATGAGGCGCTTCAAAATAAGTACAGACGACCTTATCCAGCTGAACTGAAAAAGAATATTATTAAGAAGCAGCTCCTTCTACTCGATCAAGCCATGCCAGCTTTCTCCAAACAAATAGAAAAAGCGCTCAAGCGTCAAGACCTGCTCAGTATCAATCACCGCAGCAGTGAATTTTTTGCTTCCTATTTTGACTTGCTCTTCGCCCTAAACGAACAGACGCACCCTGGAGAAAAGAGAATGCTGGAGTTTGCAAAAACCAACTGCACGCTATTACCTCAGCATTTTGAAGAAAATATACAGACCTATTTTCAAAAGCTCTACACTGAGCCCGCTGAAGCGTTAAAGCTTATCAACCAGCTAGTGACGACCATCAAAGAAATCATTCCTCAAGAAATGATTGATGGTTTTTAGAAATGTTTTAGGAAATTATACATTCATTGCTACAGAAGCAAAAAAAAATTAGGAGTTTGAACACTAGTGTTCAAACTCCTTTTCATACTTCTTCTCAGCGATTTTTCGTGTCCAGAATAATAGTTACTGGGCCATCATTGATTAGCTCTACCTGCATGTCTGCGCCAAAAACACCCGTTTTGGTTGGTACTTCTTGCGCCAGTAGCTGATTAAATTCGTCGTAGAGACGACTGGCTAATTCGGGTGGCGCCGCCTTGACGAAAGCTGGCCGATTTCCCTTCTTAGTATCCGCATGCAGGGTGAACTGAGAAATAGAAAGAATCTCCCCTTCAATGTCTTTAACAGACAGGTTCATCTTGCCCTCATCATCAGAAAAAATCCGCATATGAACGATTTTACGAACAGCATAGTCCAAATCATCTGGACCATCATCTGGCCCGACTCCTACCAAGAGGAGCAAGCCAGACGAAATTTTGTTGTGTACTTGGTTCTCAATCGATACCTGAGCTTGTTTTACACGTTGAATGACAATTTTCATTTCTCTGCTTCTATTCCCTTTCCATCTGGATATCCTCTATCCTACACAGCAACTTCGTCCGCATACTTATCCATTGGTCCGCTTAACTGAGTAGACCTCCGGCACGCTCTTAATCTTATCCACTACCGTCGTTAGCATAGATAGATTAGCAATACCAAAAGAAACGTGGATATTGGCAAATTTCATATCCTTGGTCGGCTGGGCATTAACGGTAGAGATGTTTTTAGTTGTATTTGATAAAACCTGCAGCACATCATTGAGAAGACCTGTCCGATTTAATCCATAGATATCGATGTGGGCAGTGTATTCTTTGGTCGTATTATTTTCTTCCCACTCGACATCGATCAGGCGCTGCTCATAATTTTCCTGAGCCTTAAGGTTCATACAATCCAAACGATGGATAGCCACACCACGACCCTTGGTAATGTAACCAACAATATGGTCACCTGGAACAGGGTTACAACATTTGGCAATCCGAATCAGTAGACCAGATGCCCCCTGAATGACTACACCTCCCTCATGTCTGACCTTGAGGGTTTCTTTGTTTTCAACCTTGACCTCGCCACCTTTGACTAATTCCTCAGCCTCAGCTCTAGCCTTGGCCCGTTCCTCTTCACGGCGCTCTTTTTCCGTCAGACGATTGAAAATCGAAATGGCTCCTATTTCACCAAACCCAATAGCCGCAAACAGAGCTTCTTCTGTCTTATAACTGGTCTTTTGCAGGACCTCTTCCATATGCTTCTTGTCCATGTACTTATTGGCGACATAGCCATTTTCTTGGAATTGAGCCTGCAGAAGTTCCCGACCTTTAGAGATGGATAATTCCTTATCTTGGTTTTTGAAAAATTGGCGAATTTTATTGCGAGCCTTACTGGTCTTAACCAGACCAATCCAGTCTCGACTGGGACCAAAAGAATTAGCACTGGTGATAATCTCAACCTGGTCACCCGTCTTAAGCTTAGTCGTCAATGGAACCATACGCCCATTGACCTTGGCACCTGTTGCCCTTTCCCCGACCTTGGTATGGATCTCGTAGGCAAAATCGATCGGTCCTGAATCTTTAGGTAAGGCACGCACAGAGCCATCAGGCGTAAAGACATAGATTTCTTCAGCCAGATAGTTTTCTTTGACTGAATCCACAAATTCTTTGGCATCGCCAGACTCCGCCTGCAATTCCATCAATTCTTGAATCCAGTTCATTCCGATTGCAGATTCTTTGCTATCGACCTTGCCTTTGATGCCCTTCTTATAGGCCCAGTGAGCTGCAACCCCGTATTCAGCGACTTCGTGCATTTCCTTGGTCCGAATCTGAAACTCAATCGGTCCCTTAGGCCCATAAACCGTCGTATGGATGGATTGGTAACCGTTGGCCTTGCGGTTGGCGATATAATCCTTAAAACGACCCGGCATTGGTTTCCAGAGCTCATGAATATAGCCAAGCATTGCATAGACATCGCTTGGTGTCTCCAAAATGCAACGAATAGCAATCAAGTCATAGATTTCATCAAATCGCTTTTTCTTATCCTGCATCTTACGGTAGATCGAGTAGATGTGCTTAGGTCGCCCATAAATCTTTCCATGTAGATGGCGTTCAGCTGCATAAGTCTCAATCTTACTCACGACTTCTTCGACCAGGGCTTCTCTTTCACGTCGTTTTTCCTTCATCATGTGAGAAATCTTATAAAACTCGACTTCATTGAGATAGCGGAAAGACAAGTCCTCCAACTCCCACTTGACGCTTGAAATCCCCAGTCTGTGAGCCAAGGGAGCATAGATCTCCATGGTTTCGCGCGAAATCCGCTCCTGCTTATCCTTGCGTAAGTGCTTGAGCGTCCGCATATTATGCAGACGGTCCGCCAACTTAACCAAGATAACCCGAATATCCTCCGACATGGCCATCAGCATCTTACGGTGATTCTCAGCAAGCTGCTCCTCGTGGGATTTGTACTTGACCTTCCCCAGTTTGGTCACACCATCTACAATCGTCCGGACATCTGGACCAAACTCACGCTCTAAATCATCTAGGCTAGCATCTGTATCTTCTACCACATCATGCAAAAAACCACAGGCAACTGTAACTGCATCAAGCTTAAGCTTAGCCAGGATCCCAGCTACCTGAATAGGATGAACAATATAGGGTTCTCCCGACTTGCGAAATTGCCCGCTATGACAGTCCACTGCATATACCAAGGCTTTCTGAACAAAAGCCACATCCTCAGCTGCTAAATATTTCCTTGTTAAAGCGACGACCTGATCGCCCGTTAAATTCACTTCTTTTGGCATTCATTCTCTCCAATTTCTTGCCTATTATTTTATCATTTTTAAGGCAATAAGAAAACACTTATGCAAAGATGAACTGCACCCCAAAAAGTTAGACAGAAAAATCTAACTTTTGGGGTCAGTACAAAGAGCCTGGCTTGTTTTAATAAAAAGACAGCAGAAATCAAAAATACTGTACCTCATCCGATGAGATACAATATCATTTAGTTCATTAGTTCAGACAAAACACTGACTGCGGTCAAGGCATAAAGCGGAGCGGTTTCCGCCCGCAGGATACGTGGACCTAGACCAGCGGAGACAGCCCCTGCTTGGCCAAAAGCTGCTATTTCCTCTGGCGATAGACCGCCCTCCGGTCCGAAGATAAAGAGCACTTTTGCGCCGACTGCTAAGCCTGACAGAGCCCGGACTAGAGCTGCAGATTCTCCTTCTTTGGCTGCTTCTTCATAGGCCACGATGATGCAGTCAAAGGCTGCCAAGGCCGCCAGAAAATCTGCCTTTTTATCAAAGAGCCGAACTTCTGGAATTAGATTGCGCTTGCTCTGCTCTGCTGCTCCCTGAGCAATTTTCTCTAGTTTTTCACTCTTTTTAGCCAGCTTTTTGCCATCCCACTTGGCCACCGACCAGTCCGCTGGAAAGGCCCAGATAGCACAAGCTCCTAGCTCCGTTACCTTTTGGGTGATAAACTCTAATTTATCACCCTTGGGAAAGCCTGAAGCAATGGTCACTTGAACCGGCAACTCTGTATTGTCTGCCAGCTCCTCCAAGATTTCCAAGCTCTGCTGGTTGGGATCCAATACCCGAGCCAGCCGTTTCACGCCATCATCAAAAACCAGTGTGACTTGGTCGCCCTCTTTGAGCCGCATGACCGAAAACATATGTTTGGCCGTGTCCTTATCCGTGACAACCAGAGGAGACTGAGGGTTTCCTTTTATAAAATATTGCTGCATCTAACCACCTATCACGCCTGAAATATCCTGCGTTTTCTTAAAGACACAGGCATTCCATTCGCCCTGAATCATATGCGTTTCTAGGAAAAATCCTGCTGCTTCCGCTGACTCACGCACCATTTCCCACTTCTCAGAAATGATTCCACTCATAATCAGATAGCCTTCATCCTTGACCAAACGATAAGCATCCTCAGTCAGATGGATGAGAATATCGGCCAAAATATTGGCAACAATGACATCCGCCTTGATTTCTACACCTCGAAGAAGATCCCCCGGCGCCACATGGATGTTCTCCATACCCGGGTTGAGCTCAATATTTTCCTGAGCCACGCGCACCGCCACCTCGTCTAAATCATAGGCGTAGATGTCCTTAGCGCCTAAGAGAGAGCTGGCAATGGAGAGGACACCGCTGCCTGTGCCTACATCCAGCACAGTTTCTCCGCCACGTAGGACCTGCTCCAGCGCGAAGAGGCTCATCTTGGTCGTCGGGTGAGTCCCCGTACCAAAGGCCATGCCAGGATCCAGTTTGATAATCTTCTCACCAGCTGTCGCCTCATACTCCGTCCAGGACGGCACAATGGTCAAGTCATGGGTGATCCGAGCCGGCTCAAAGTATTTCTTCCAGTTGTCCGCCCAGTCTTCCTCAGCCAATTCCTGCCGAGTCAGCTGAATCTCTCCCGTCTCCAAGCCGAAGCCATCCAGCTCAGCCAGTCGCTCATTGGCCTGGGCCGCAACAGCTTCTATATCCACTGAATCCGGATAGTAGCCCGTAATCTTCACTCGCTCGCTCTGCTCAACTTCTGGAAAAAGCTCACCGTATTGGTCAACCTGCCCCAGATAGTCTGCGCTGTCATCGATAGCCACGCCCTGACTACCCAGCTCAATCAGAATATTCGAGGCTGCTTCCTCCGCCTCACGCTTCACTTCAATCGTTAATTCCTGCCAAGTGTCCATCATTAAATACCAAGCCCGTAAAACACAAAGCCAAAATAGGAAATTCTCTGACGACGATTGAGTCTAAGAGAACCTTATCTTTTTGCCACAGTGTTTAGGGCGGGTTCAGTTTAGAAATTCAACTGAACAATCCTTTCTTTGTTTATTTCAATGTCTTCGTCATGTAGACCATATCCATGCCCTCTTTTTCGGGCTCAGTATGGGTCTGATGGTAGCCGTTTTTCTCATAAAAAGCCACCATACCTTTGTCCTGGAAAACCGTACACAAATCCCATTTCATAATAGTAGAGAATGTCTCTTCAATCAGAGAGAGCCCCTCGGAGCCATATCCTTTATTCTGGCGCTCTGGCAAAATCGCCACTGTCCCAATCCAGCCTGCTGTCTGTTCATCATTTGTATTCAAGCGAATAAAGCCCAGAATCTTCTCATCGTCTTTGACAAAATAATAAAAACTATTGGGACGCTCAACCAGTTTCCATCGAATCCGCTCACGCTCCTCCAGATAGGGGTCGTATTGATCCTGATATTTCTCATAAACGGCCTTAAAACTCGCTCGCTGAATGGCAATAATAGTCTCTAAATCCTCAGCTCCCGCCCGCTCAATATGAATCATGCTCGTACCTCCAAATAATCACTCAACCTGTCCTGCAGCTGCGGAATAACCTTTTTATCTGATAAGAACTGGCTCACATCCATCATCTGATAAGCCTGTCCCTCATCACCAAAGACGATACTAGCACATTCTTCCTGAGTGATGGTTCCGACCATAAAAATAGAGGTTTTGTCTGGATCAAGCATTCCTTGATAGTCCTTAGCCCAGACAACAGCCGCTTCTTCAAGCTTCAAACCAAGCTCTTCAAAAACTTCTCGTTGGACACATTCAAAAGGAGTCTCCTCTCCCTCGCGGCCACCGCCCGGCAACTCCCACATATTAGGGTATGGAATGCTTGCCTTATCATCTCGCAAGATAGTCAGTAGCTTATCATCACAGATTAAGGCAATCTTGCAGCCAGAAAATTCCATCTGTTTGTGCAGTAAATCTAGTCCTTCTGCATCCACCATAAGCGCCTCCTAATACCTCGGATAAGGATAAAAGTCTGTCTCAGTCAAGTCAGCTCTGCCATTTTCAAAAGCCTCAGCATTCCAAGCTATCTCAAACTCTGCCGCCTCTGGATCTGCTAAGAAGTCCATGAGGGCATCGAGGCCAGACTCAGCTGTTTGGGTTAGGAAATCCACGAAATAAGACAGAAATTCTCGCGACAGCCCTTTCTTCGGCTCATAGGGCAGGGATGCCAGATAATCCTCTGCCTCAAATCGAGACTTGGTCGGATTATAGAAAAGTACGGCTTCCTCAAAGTAAATATCCTCAGCCGAAGCATTGCCCTCAGCATCAACCGTCTCAATACCGCCTGGATTTTGCACCTCAAGGAGAAAGGCGACCTCGACTGCGTGATTCTTCTTGTCCCAGTTTATCTCATAGTCAAAAGGAAAGCTCTTCACCATTTCCTCGTCCAATATCTCCAAAAAACCGTACTTAGCCATGATTTCCTCTTTTCATTGTGATAAAATATTACTATCTACAATAGTAACACAAAAATCCAAGAAAAACACTTGCAGAAAGGAAATCTTATGCCAGAAAACCTAGCCCTGCGCATGCGGCCGAGCGACATTGATCAGATTATCGGCCAGCAACATCTGGTCGGACCTGGAAAAATCATCCGCCGCATGGTTGAAGCCAACCGCCTGTCCTCGATGATTCTGTATGGGCCACCCGGCATCGGCAAGACCTCCATCGCCTCGGCTATTGCCGGCACAACCAAGTTCGCCTTTCGGACCTTTAACGCCACCGTAGATAGCAAAAAACGCCTGCAAGAAATCGCTGAAGAAGCCAAATTTTCCGGCGGACTGGTGCTCCTGCTGGATGAGATTCACCGCTTGGACAAGACCAAGCAAGACTTCCTGCTGCCGCTATTAGAAAGTGGCCTGGTCATCATGATTGGAGCTACGACGGAAAATCCTTTCTTTTCTGTCACTCCTGCCATCCGAAGCCGAGTTCAGATATTTGAGCTTGAGCCCCTCAGCAACGAAGACATCCGGACTGCCATTCAGCTAGCCTTGACAGATAAGGAAAGAGGATTTGATTTTCCAGTGGAGCTAGACGATGATGCTATGGATTTCATTGCCATCTCTACCAACGGAGACCTGCGCTCCGCCTATAATTCGCTGGATTTAGCCGTACTCTCTACCCCAGAAGATGACAAGGGCATCCGCCACATCACGCTCGACGTCATGGAAAACAGCCTGCAAAAGAGCTACATCACCATGGATAAGGATGGGGACGGTCATTACGATGTCCTCTCTGCCCTGCAGAAGTCCATCCGTGGCTCCGATGTCAATGCCAGCCTCCACTACGCAGCTCGCCTCGTTGAGGCAGGAGATCTGCCTAGCCTAGCTCGACGCTTGACCGTTATTGCCTACGAGGATATTGGCCTAGCAAATCCTGACGCCCAAGTCCATACCGTTACAGCTTTAGAAGCAGCTCAGCGGATTGGCTTTCCTGAAGCCCGTATCCTTATTGCCAATATTGTCATTGATTTGGCACTGTCGCCCAAGTCCAACTCAGCCTATGTGGCAATGGACAAGGCCCTGGCCGACCTAAGAAAGAATGGAAATCTGCCAATCCCACGCCACTTACGTGATGGCCACTATGCCGGAAGCAAGGAATTAGGCAACGCACAGGACTATCTCTACCCTCACTCCTATCCTGGCAATTGGGTCAAGCAGGACTACCTACCTGATAAGATAAAAGACTCCAATTATTTCACGCCTAACGAAAACGGCAAATACGAGCGAGCCCTTGGAATGACAAAGGATAAGATTGACCAACTAAAAAAATGATGGTATCGTTTGCAAAAAATCATGTTTTTCTCTTGAATTTTTCAAAATTTATGGTATTATAATTATAGAAACGCTGTGGTGTACGACTTCACACTTAAGTGTTGACCGACTATTTTTTGTATTATTAGGGAAACAAAAGACTTCTAACAGCATGCAGGCCGTATCACGCGGAAGCAGCTTCAGTTAGAGCGAGTTGCCCACCTGCTTAATTGCGCGGGTTCAATACAAATCGTGAAGGTCCGGCACCAATACAGCTTTTTCTGTTGCCTCCTTAGCTCAGTTGGTAGAGCAGTAGACTCTTAATCTATGGGTCGCAGGTTCGAGCCCTGCAGGGGGCATCCAATAATTCAACAGGAAGCCTGATATATCAGGCTTTTTTGCTTGTCTATAACTGATTTGCCCCATCATTTGCCCCACATTTTTTTATGAGCAATCTTTCCAGATATCTCTAATTTGATTAAATTCTTCAAAAATTTTCTCTTCTAAAGTGTGTCCATATACTTCTACTAACATTGAAATATCTCTATGCCCTAGAATTTTTGCAATAACTCCAAGGTCAAATCCTTTGTGCCAGAGGTAGCTTCCATAGGTATGACGTGCTCCTTTTGTCGTGATAATTGGATAAATATCTAATTCATTTAAAAGAACACTTAAAGCTTTATTGACACTTGCAATATCTGGTACCAAGTGAATATATCCATAATGCTGAAAAATCATTTTATACCTATTCTTGATTCCTAGCTCTTTATTAGCCTTCTCCTGTTCAATTTTTAGGACTTGTAATATCTTAATACATTCTTCGTCTATCGGTACCATCCGAATAGACGTTTTGTTTTTTGGAGGGACAAATTTATGAGAAAGGGTATTAAACCTCCTATATGTTTTTAGCAGTCCTCTGTCAAAGTCAACTTCATTCCAAGTTAACGCTATTAACTCTCCAAACCTCATACCTGTTTTTAATAGAAAATAGACGATATAAGGAACAATTGAATGTTGGTAATCAAATTTTCTCTTTACTGCTAAAAGTAAATCCAGATAGTCCTTTTCTGTATGTAAATATTTCTCTTCTGTCATCTGTTGTTCTTTGGATGAAAATAACTCGACATGTTGTGTAAAATCATCAATTAGAACTTTGTCGGCAATTGCCATTTGGATGCTCTGATGAATCCCAGTATTCAATCTACCAAGAAAATTTCTACCAACTGTTTGCCCATACTTATTCATAATTCTTTGGTAGTCACTCGCACGAATTTGAGTGACTTTTTTATTTCCAAATAATCTTTCAATTGTGTTTTTACGGAGAAGATATTTTCTCTTTGTCTCTTCCGACCTACTACTCGGAAGAATTTTTAGTTCAAGCCATTCTTGATACAGATCTACAAGAGAAATATCTCTAGAAATTCTTTTTCCTAAACGAAGTTCTTGCAGAATCGGTTCAGCTTCTGACTCTGCAAGTTTTTTTGTTTTAAAACCGCTATTATGAACAACAGTTTTCCCTTCGCTACGAATTTCATAGGTCCATAAATTACTATCTCCTCGCTTTCGATAACGAACACTTGCCATATTACGCCACCTCAGTTCCTAGAATCTCATTTACAACACTTTTTGGAACAACCATCAAACGTTTGCGATTATAAAATGTATAGCCTCGTGAGACAAGTAATTCTCTTGCCTGATGAATGATATCATTTGCTGTATGAGGGCGATAGCCCATTTCAATTAATTCTTTGTTACTAATTAAATTATTGTCCATAGTTATCCTCCTTATTTATTTTCTAAATTCAGAAACTCGCCTACAAGTAGTTGTAATTCTGCATTTAATTTAGGGAGATTCTGTATTAATACTTCTTTTAATTCTTCCGCAAATTGGTTCGTTTCTTCTCTCAATAGTTTGCGGACTCTTGTTTTTTTCTTTTTGATGCTGTCTGATTTTAAATTTGGAAAAGCCAATGATAACAGTTCAGGATTGTTGAGAAAGATAATTGTAAATGCTCTTTGCTCCACTCGAATATGTTCTAGCTTATAAAATCCGAAATTATCAAGTCGATTCATAACATCTTGGACCATCTCCTCACCAATCGCTTTGGTTCTGAGTTGGAACTCCAGTCTCCACCAAAACGGATTTACAGCCAAATCTAGCTTCTCTTCGCGCTTGTGAGCAATGATTTCTTTATTCTTATCATATAACCTAACTTGTACATTACTACCGCTAGAACCCCAATATTTCGTCTCTAATTCGCCCCCTCTACCGTAGAAGACCTTATGGGTAACACCACCTTTAATATGTTGCAAATTAACGATTTCAGGCTTGTTGAAAATGTCAAATGCCAAATCAAAACGAGACAAACGTACCGTCAATGAATTCAATCTAGCAAAGTACATTAATTGCCTCCATACTTGCATTCCATCAAATTCTTTTAAAGTATTAGGATTGAAATCAATTCGAATCAATTGTTCATTTCCATAAATGGCTAATTGGAAAAATATAATATTGATCGAATCATACTCATTAAAATATTTAGCTAAAGTAAAGACATCATCTCGTACGTTATCATTTATTTCAAATGAGTCAACTTTTGCACTTATTGCCTGTTTCAGATTTTTGAAAATTCGTCTTAGGGAACCCGTGTCTGTATCCCAGATAACCGTTAATCTATCAATACTGACATCTAACCGCTGTACTAATTCTCCTACATCACATCGTTCTTGAATGCTTCTTAAATCTTGTATAGAAACCAACAAAATTGTCCCCCCTTCTTTTAGATTTTTTAGGTTTCAGAAACACCGTCAAATCAACGATTGCTCGTTCCGTCGTTCTTTGGGCGTTGCCCTAAGTGTCCCTTTTTGCTGGCTGTTAGAATAGCCAGCTTTTGCTTGGCTAGAAATTGTCTGGACGGCAGCCTGCAGGACTTCGCCTGACTTCCCGTCAGGCTCGTCCCTTGCCCTTGTCCACACAATTTCTAGCTCCAAGGCTTCGAATAGTCATCAGTCATAGTCATAGTCTCGTCCTCAAAATCCTCCTCACTCACTATTCCTAAACACATGAATCATTTGTATCATTTATAACTTATTTGTAAGTTATAAATATATTTTATAAAAAATATTTGGGCAAGTCAACTAAAAACTTGATTTGTAAATTTTTAGGTGATAAAATAAGTTAAAAATAAAAATAGGAGTTTCCCATGACCTTTATTATTCAAAATTTTGGACCCAATTTGGCACGATTGCGCATAGAAAAAGGAGTAAGCCAAACTCAACTAGCTGAAGATTTAGGAATCGGTAAACAGTCCATCTCTGATTACGAAAAACAAAAAAGCTATCCTACCTTTGCAAATTTGGATAAGATAGCAGAATATTTTAATGCAACTCCAACCCAACTATTTGGAACTAGTAAAGAGATTGAGTTAGAAAAGAGTGTTCTTGAATCTAATGAATACTCTGATAAAGTAAGTGAGATTTTAAAAGCTGTCAAATACATCGAAGATTTTCTAGAAACTGATGGACAGTACTTAGAGGATTTACTTTACTTAACAAGAGGCAACCAACTATACACAGAAGATGGAGATGAGTTGTATATTGATCCAACTTCTCAGAAAAGAACACTTCATAACCAATATGAACCTGGTTTTATTGAAGCAAGGGATAAATCTCCACTAGAACTCTTAATTGAAAATAAGGAATTGTTTGATAAATAGAAAAAGCGAGGATAACCTCGCTTCAGATTGAAGTTAAAATCTTTAGAAGACACTTTTATAAGGACTTTGTCTTCAATCTGTGAAAAGGAGTGAAAACTCCTTTTCTTTTTGTAAGTCAGACTGAAACTTCCAAATTGTTTATTTATTTTATTGACATTTTCTATAAAAATAAGTACAATAGTTTTATTAGAAAACTATACTATATAGGGGGTATTGAAATGAAATTTTCTAATCGTTTACTGCTATTCCTTGCAGGAGTTGTTTTTGTCCTTTTAGGACTTTTCCTATTTACAAATCCAGTAGCTAATCTTGTTGCTTACAGCTGGTGGATTTCATTTAGTTTACTGGTTTCTTCTATAGCAGCTATTTTAGGCTATTTCTCTGCACCAAAAGAGCTTCGCTCACCTGTTTATCTTTTCCAAGGATTTGTTAGTCTTCTCTTAGCTCTTTACCTCGTTGCTTATGGCTTTGTGACCCTGCCGGTCGTCATTCCGACCATTGTAGGAATTTGGTTAATTGTAGAAGCCATTATTGCTTTCTTTAAAGGCAATCGTCTAGGATTGATTTTCCCTATTATTGGTAGCAATATCAAGTGGGTAGCCTTGCTTGAATTTTTACTAGGTCTAGTGATTCTGTTCAATCCAGTGGCTACAGGTGTCTTTGTCGTTTATGTCATTGCCTTTTCATTTTTAGTTACTGGCTTCACCTACATTATTGAGGCCTTTCGTAAATAGTCTAGTTGCTATTTCTATCGCATTCAAAAAAGCTGGGAAATCATATTCTCAGCTTTTTCGTCTCTTTAATTATCACTTTTTCGCATTCCATTCTACGTAGAAATTTGTTTTTCCATTTTATTCTCCAATTTGATCTCGCACTGACATTTATTTATAACAAAACTATATATCTAGAATAGCATAATCATTAGGTATTATAGGTTTTCAAACAAAATACGAGTCATTCGTTTTTGCCCCACTTTTGCCCCATTTTTAAATCATGACATTGGAAATACCTAAAAGTACTTCCCTAAAATCACTTATATTTCAATATTTTTAATTACTCTCAATATGAAAATCCTTTCCAAATCCATGCAGGGGGCATAGAATATAGAAAAAAGCCTTGATTTACAAGGCTTTTTTGCTTAAATTTTTAGGATATTCTGAGTCTAATATAGATGAAATTCTTTTCTCATAACAAAAA
>NZ_KI391975.1:0-141229 GCF_000161955.2 Streptococcus sp. 2_1_36FAA | reverse complement strand
TTTTTGTTATTCTTAGTTACTCATCTAGTCGAATAAACATCATTGCGTTAAGCAAAGAAATGAGTGCGACTGTATTAATATTATTGGAATAGATAAGTCTCTTGTTCTCAATAGGTGGAATAATAAAATTCGAAATGATGATATCGTAAGGTGATTCTTTTAAAGAATCAATTGATAGTTCTAATTTATTCCAAACTTCAAGTTCAAAATTGTTACTGCAATAGTAAGAAAGTGTCTCAGCTACTGATTTTGCATGATACTGATCAAAATTACTCATGACCAAAACCTTTAATTTAGGTTGATTTTGTAAAAGATTTAGCACCAAGTGTTTGCTATGGGTGATAAAAGTATAGGTCAAGTGATTGACTTTCATTGAATTACGATCCATATCCAAAGCCTCTAGATAGTGTTCAATCCCTTCTTTCACCTCTGAAACAAAGCGAGGGAAAATATTTTGAAAGTTTTTGATTGTATTGCCTTTTTGATCAAATAGGATAAACTCTGTCGATAATTCCTGGCGATGCAGATGTGCTGTATTATGCAGATGCCAAATCAGATTATCTCTATTGTCTACTTGGAGATTATACTCTCTTGATACCTGATCTACTAGATCGCCCAATAACTGATACGATTTTTTTACGTAGCTGTCTGTTTTTGCATAGTTCAAGAAAACTTCTTCATCTATGAAAAACATTTTTTGAAAATAGGATACAAACAGTTGACCTATCACTTCTTTATTCAAAGAGATATGATATTCAGAATCAAAGCTCGCTACAATCTCTTCAATTCCTTCTGCCTGCATGAAAGACTCTAACAATTGGTTGTTAAAAGAATTTTTCTCAACTTCCAAGAAATGACCAAACTTTATTCGGTATAAATTTGTTACGAGGAGTAACTTTAACATTCGTTGAGTGGCGAAATTGACAGGAAATGCAGTTTCTTTATAGACCAGTGCCAACAGCTTACACAAAGGTTCTACAGAAAAATCTTCAAAGGGCCATTCAAGGAAATAATATTTCTCTGAAAAATACTGGGCAAAAAAGTAACGGATATCAATTTCATTTCCAGTGATTCGAACTGGATTGAGGCTAATTTCAAAACGATATTGTTTCTTAATAATTTTATTAATATGACGGATGATACGGTAAAGAGAGGAAGAACTGATATAAAACTCTTTGCAAATACTATCAGTATCACATCCTTCATTAAAGAAGATAAATTCTAAAATTGAAAAGTGAGTTGAATGCTTAAAGAAATGGTGATAGACCATCTCAATATCACTATCGTCAGTATTTATGATACGGATACCATTTGTTGAGGAATGAAATATCAAGTCAGGAAAAGCAGACCTGACATGGGACAAGTCATCTTTTACAGAACGTTCTGTACAGTGCAATAATTCTGCTAGTTCTGAAATATGAAACCAGCGTTTGTTTTCAAATAGTAATTCTAATAATTCTAATTGTCTGTGACTTTTTTTAGACAGTAATTCTCGCATTAAATTGTTATCTTTCTTTATAATATAGTGATTTTATTATCAGGCAATTATACCATATTTTATGAATTTAACCTTGTTTAACAACTTTAAAATATATCTAAAAACGCCGATAAAAGCCTATAGAACAAGAAATTCTTATCTTTGCGTATCTAAAGTGCAGATAAACGGCAAGAAAACCAAGTTGAATTATTATGTTTCAAAGTTGGAAAATTATATAATCATATTAATCAAAAGATTTGAATTTTGATTTAGTAAATTTAGAAAGGAGAATCGATATGCTTTGGTCTATTATTGTCGGAGGTGTTATTGGTCTTATTGCTGGATCAATCACTAAAAAAGGTGGCTCTATGGGTGTTATTGCAAATATTGTTGCAGGTTTAATCGGTTCAACTGTCGGTCAATCACTTTTGGGAACTTGGGGGTCCTAGTTTGGCTGGAATGGCCTTGCTTCCTTCTATCATTGGTGCAGTTATTGTAGTAGCTGTTGTATCATTTGTTTTGGGTAAAAAGGCATAAATTATCTATTTACTTTCAAAATACAATTTAAAATTTAATGATGTGAGGATTCAATATGTCAAAATCAAGAAAAATACTTTCCCTTATTTTCTGTATTTTAATCTTGACAATTTTGATTCCTGTTTTGCTAGACTTTCATAAAGTCAGCGGTCTGGGGCTCCAGTTATTTAGCTGGAAGTT
This sequence comes from Streptococcus sp. 2_1_36FAA, assembly GCF_000161955.2. Classification (NCBI taxonomy): domain Bacteria; kingdom Bacillati; phylum Bacillota; class Bacilli; order Lactobacillales; family Streptococcaceae; genus Streptococcus; species Streptococcus sp. 2_1_36FAA. The sequence goes on along the minus strand of NZ_KI391975.1, from coordinate 139,035 downwards.
ATTCACTTGGAAGCAGATTCCTTTTGTGGGCTACTATCTTTCTAGGTATGTTTTTTGGGGCACTGTGGTTTTAGCAAGCTTAATCTTACTACTGATGCTAGTGATAGTTTTTTATCCTAAGAGACGTTTAGAAATTCAGCTAGCTGATGCGGATGGGAAACTGATGCTGAAAAATTCAGCGATTGAAGGGTTTGTTCGTAGTCTGGTAACAGATCACGGTTTAATTAAAGATCCTACAGTTTCAGTAAATAGCCGTAAAAACAAATGCATGGTGTCCGTTAAAGGGGCAATCGTTCCTTCGGAAAACATTATCAAGAGAAGTCAGTTGATTCAAGAAGAAATTGCGTCTGGATTGACAGAATTCTTCGGAATCAATCATAATGTCAAGCTTAAAATCTCTGTCTCAGACTTCAAGCCAAAAGAAGTGGCTAAAAAAACTACTAGTCGTGTAAAGTAAGGAAGTAAAAAATGGAATGGTTTAAAAAATATCAATATCCAATCTTGTCTGGATTAGCAGGCATTATTCTAGCGTGTTTTATCCTATCCTTTGGCTTCTTTAAGACTCTATTTGTCTTGATTTGCGCTACTCTAGGGGCAGGAATCGGATATTATATTCAAAACAAAAATATATTTAAATAAGAATAAAGGAGTTTAACATGTCAAATAAAGATGTTAAAGATGTTGCAAAAAAAGAAGTTGCTCAAGCAGCTCACGAAGTAAAAGGTGAATTGACTTATGATGATAAGGTCATTCAAAAAATTATTGGCCTTTCTTTAGAGAAAGTTTCAGGTTTGCTGGCTGTTGACGGTGGCTTCTTCTCTAACTTAGCAGATAAATTGATTAACACTGATAATGTCACTAACGGTGTTAATGTCGAAGTTGGTAAAGAACAAGTAGCTGTTGACTTGAATGTAGTAGTTGAATATCAAAAGAATGTTCCTGCATTATACGACGAAATCAAGAAAGTTGTTGTGGAAGAAGTTTCTAAGATGACTGACTTAGAAGTTGTTGAAGTCAATGTTAATGTTGTTGATATCAAAACTAAAGAACAGCATGAAGCTGATTCAGTTAGTCTTCAAGACCGAGTAACAGATATTGCAGAATCAACAGGCGAATTCGCTTCAGAGCAATTTGAAAAAGCAAAATCTGGACTTAGCGGTGGCTTCTCAGCTGTTCAAGAAAAAGTTGGTGAAGGGGTAGATGCTGTTAAAGAAGCTACTTCTAAGGAAAAAACTCGCGTTCATTAATACTATAACTACGAAAAGAGATTTTTATTTTATTTCTTTTCTATAAATAAAATACTTAAAAACTCATAATGGAGGTAAAGATTATGTCTACAGAAGAAAAATTCAACCAAGCTAAAGGTTCTGTTAAAGAAGGACTAGGAAAATTAACTGGTGATAAAAAAACAGAAAAAGAAGGGGCTGCTGAAAAAGTAGTTTCTAAAGTTAAAGAAGTCGCTGAAGATGCCAAAGATGCTGTCGAAGGCGCAATCGAAGGCGTTAAAAATATGATTAATAAAGATGACAAATAAAGCTAAGAGTTAATTTCTCTTGCAAAACGTCTTTGTAATTAATAATAGTAAAAAAGAGAGTGGGACAGAAATCGGTAATTCGTTAGAATTCGATTTCGTCGTCCCACCTCCGCACAGTTGAGTAGGGCTGTAAAAGCTGATGGAATCAGCGTAGTAGAGCCCACTCAACCACTGCGTCATGCTCGACAATCCAAAGACAATTGAGAGGCTAGGACTTTTATCCCAGCCTCTTTTTCATTTCTCTTGCAACGAAAGGTAATTTGATTACTCATTTTTAGTCTTCGTTTCACTCTTTTCCTTATCAATCTTTTGAAGATCCTGATCATTCTTATATTGAATAATAAATTCTACTACTTCTTTTTCAGTCAATCTATCATTGGATAATTGTGAAATTTGAATTGAAATATTTTGCAAACCATAGTCATTTTGCTTACCAATAATTTTTTTTAACTCCTCGTCAGAAAGATGTTTTCCTGAAATAGTTAACTTTAGTGTATTATTCTCTTTGATAAAGTTCTTTTTTAGTACTGTCTGCTCTTTAAACTGATCAGATAAGTATTTATTTATAGATTCATTAATTAGTGTTTCTCTAACTAATGTAGCTGCTGAAACCAAACTGGGAATAATAAGAATAAGCGAAACTAGAATTAATATTTTTCTCATTTTATAAGCTTCTTGATTGTGTTTAATGTAATGACTTTTCACCATAGTTAAGCTTGTCCCTATATAAGTAGCTATCATAATATAACTACAATTGATGAAAAACAAATACAAGGCTCCTACCATAAACTTAAAGTTTCCTGTTGCTATAGAATAACCAACTGTACACACAGGTGGCATAAGAGCCGTTGCAATTGCCACTCCAGGGACAATATTATTTGCTTCTTTTTTTCGTGCTCCAATAACTCCAGCTACCCCACCCACAAAAGCTATAACTACATCCCAAATTGTTGGAGACGTTCTAGCAATAATTTCTGTACTTGCATAAGAAATAGGAGAAATTAGAAAATAAACTGTTGATGCTATAAGACTCAACGAAACTTGAATAAACAAAATTTTAAACGACTTTCTGAGCAGATTCATATCCAATATTGCTAGCGAAAAACCAATCCCAAGAATGGGTGTCATTAGCGGAGAAATTAACATTGCCCCAATGATAACTGGAGTAGAATCCATGTTTAAGCCAATAGATGCAATCAACATTGCGCATAACAAAATAGCTAAATCACTTCTTGTTAAATCTAGATCATCATAGACCTTATCTCTAAATTCTGTTAAAGAATAAAGCTTGTCATCCTGTAAAATTTTTCTCAAAACAGCATTCCTCATATTAATGTTTTCCAAAGTATAAATCCACTCTAATTAATGAATGAAATTTGCAATATTGACCAAAAATATAGAAAGTGGTTTATACTAGTATTTATTTTAACACAGAATATTACAATTAAATTCTCAGTCGATTGACAAGATCAACTGTTTAAAGTAGTACTTTATAAAGGTTTCGGTTTAGGAAACAATACAGTCCGAATGACTAAATTAGATACAATAAATAGCTATTATATAAATGTCCCTGCTAGATAAACAAATTTTTTACGTATTACCTTTTTTTCGAAAAAATTCAAAATCAAATCATTGGATAACAGGTTTTATTCTTTATTTCCCGCCAAACAAAAATAAATAACTTTGATTTTCAGGGCTCTTGTTTATCATTTATCTATTAGCTAGAAAAGAAGTTAAAGTTAACCTATAAAAATTAACTAAAGACGAAATTTTTACGTTCAAGCTATTTCCCATTATGCTCCGGCTAGAAATCTTCCATAACCTAGAACTGTTCTAGTTCTTTCTCATTAGCTAGTTGATTTCCAAGATATTTATACGCAAAGAAATCCATACGTGCATTTGGTCAAAACCACTTTCATTCCACTACCATCATAAATACCCCTGAAAAAATTCTCAGGGGTATTTTTTCAGACTTTAGCTTTCTCGTCTCCAAAAAATTGCTAATAAAATCACTGCGCCTAAGATAGAGGGTACTACAGCTGTGTCATGGAGAAGAGGCCCCCAGGTCCCAAAAAGACTTTGGCCTATCCATGCTCCAAGTAAGCCTAAGATCATCTTGCCGATGCAACCCATCCGCTCGCCTCTATTGGTAATTGCGGCAGCTATTAGACCAATGATAAAACCAACTAACATACTTCCAAGCATGACCTAATCCTCCTTTTTAAATCGTTGAACCAACCAAAGGATGGCCAAGGAAATTACTGAGCCAACAAAGGAAGCAAAAATTTTAAAGATAGGGAAAAAGACAACCAAGCCAAGCAGGGCACCGATTAAGCTGACCAATAATTTTAATTTCCATTGTTTGGGCTTTTCATACGGCGTCAATATGACTGCCACAGCTGTCGTCAGTAAACAAGCTGGCAAAGTAAAAATCAATACAAAAATTAGTCCTGTCATCTTAAATTGCCCAGTCTCCATTTCTAAAGATTGCTACACGGCTGCCGTCTTCGCGGATACCGTCAATATCCATCTGATTAGAGCCAATCATAAAGTCCACATGGACATCCGAGCGGTTGAGACCCGCTGCTTCCAGCTCTTCTTCGGAGAAATTCTCTCCGCCCACTACACTAGTCGCATAAGCAGCTCCAATAGCCAAGTGGTTAGACGCATTTTCATCAAAAAGGGTGTTAAAGAAAGTAATGCCTGACTGGGAAATCGGACTTGGATCTGGTACCAAGGCACATTCACCCAAAGCACGCGCACCAGCATTTTCAAAGACAAGATCCTTCATAACCTGGTCTCCCTTTTCAGCAGTAATGTCCACAATCTGGCCATCCTTGAAGGTCACCTTGATGCCTTCGATGATGTTGCCATTATAGCTGAGAGGTTTGGTGCTGGTCACATAACCTTCTGCCCGGCGGAAATCCGGTGCTGTAAAGACCTCTTCTGTCGGCATGTTGGCAATGAAATACTCGCCCTGAGCGTTGAGACTACCAGCTGACTCCCAGTGATGGTTCTTGGGCAAGCCCAATGTCAAGTCAGTTCCCGGCGCTGTGTAGTGGAGAGCAGAAAATTGCTCTTCATTTAGAATCTTCGCTTTTGAGCTGAGTTTTTCTTCATGAGCCTTCCAAGCTGCAACTGGATCATCCTCATAGACCCGGCAGGTTTTGAAAATCTGATCCCAGAGAAGATCTACTGCTTCCTCATCGCTAGCTGCATTTGGAAAGACCTTCTTCGCCCACTCAGTACCCGCTGCTGCAGCGACTGTCCAGCTGACTTTATTAGATTGGGTTGCGATTCGCATCGGCTTCATAGCTAGTCCCAAGGCCTTAGCAGAAGCCGAAAGCTTTTCTGCCTCAACACCATTTAAGGCACCTGGATCAGACGAGCGCACACCTAAGCGACTAGCCTTGTGTTCCAAGAGGTAGTTCATCTCTGCAATCTTGTAGTCAGGCACATTGTCCAAGCGATCCATCGGTGCATGGAGGAATTTTTCCCGGGTAGTAAAATCATCTGCCCATTGGATGATCACTTCATGTGCCCCCAAGGCATAGGCTTCCTTCACGATCAAGTGGGCCAATTCACGTTGCTCCACATCGATATTGAGCGCTACCGTGTGCCCCGGCTGCACATTGATACCATTAGCCACCAATAATTTAGCGTATTTTTCTAAGTTTTCTTTAAAATTTGGTAAAACCATTTTTTCTCCTTAATAAGCAATATTCTCTTCCTAGTATACCATAAGTACACGCCTCCTGCAGAATCCTTACAACAGAAAATGCCTTTCCTTCCGTCTGGAATACTTTTTTCTCTACTAGAATATTAAAAACAAGTCCATTATTTAAACATAAACCAAGACTTTCTACCGTGAGAAAAACGCCTGAAACAAGAATGTTTCAGACGCTTGGAATTTTGAAAGCTGAGAATTAGGGAATAACATAGCCTTGGTCATCTACCATATGAGGATGTTCTGAATTTCCATTCTCCCTCAAGGCTTCCAAATCTTGATCCAAAATGGAATTGTAGTCTGTACTTCCTTCACGTGTTACACGAGTCGATACTTGTCGTAAAAGTTTTTCGTTGAGATTGCGGACCCAGCGACCGTTACTGTGGTCATTGGCACGCAAATAATTTCCTTTCACAATTTCTCCATAGAGAGCTTCATTGACTTGGTAGCCTTGCTTGCGTAATCCCATGAGACCGATCTCTACAATCTCATCTGGATTATAGTCCTCAAAGTCAAAGACATTTGGAATCCGACTTTGCAATCCCGAATTGACTTGCAAGAAGTCATGCATCTCCCTAGTATAACCAGCGAAGATAATGACGATGTCTCGACGGTGATCCTCCATAAATTTGAGTACTTCATCCAAGGCTTCCCTCCCGAAATCATCATTTTGACCAGTGTAGAGCGTGTAGGCTTCATCGATGAAGAGGACTCCACCTAGCGCACTTTCTAAGACTTCACGCGTCTTTAAGGCTGTTTGGCCTTGGTAGCCACCAACCAGATTGCTTCTAGATACTTCAATGAATTTCTTCTGCTTGATGACTCCTTTTTGAAAGAGAATATTCCCCAAAATACGAGCAACAGTCGTCTTCCCTGTACCAGGGTTTCCAAGAAAGAGCGAGTGCAGCGTTGTATCTTCCACAAGACCACCTTGCTCTGCCCGTTTTTGGTTGAACTCAGCCATAGCTACAAACTGTTCGACTTGCTCTTTCACTTTTGCAATTCCAACCAAGCGGTTGAGAGCTACCATACCATCTTCTTCTTTGTCCGCCCCCGCCTGGTACTTGCCTTGATTGAGAACAGCATCAATGTCAATATTAAGGATGGTCTCGATATCATCTGAACCTTGAGCCACCACTCGGTCTGCCATAGTCTTGGTCAATTGCTCATCTAGATTACGAATCCAGCGACCATTGCTCTTATCCAATGATCCATCGTAGGCCCGCTTGACATGACGAGCATAGTAATCGCGGTCTTCGAGCTTATAGTCTCCCTTGTTCAAGATCATTTCACCCAGTTGGACAATTTCATCTCCTGTGAAATCCTCAAAGATGAAGTTATTAGGGACACGCGAACGGAGTCCTGGATTAGTCTTTAAGAACTCCTCCATTTCTTTGGTATAGCCGGCAAAAATAATCATGATCTCATCACGATTGTCCTCCATAAATTTAAGGATGGTATTGATGGCCTCGATCCCAAAGTCGACATCACTGTCTTTTTTATCCAAACTATAAGCTTCATCAATAAAGAGGATCCCACCACGAGCTTTTTCAAGAAGAGCCTGGGTCTGCTCAGCTGTCCCTCCAACATTAGAGGAGATTAAGTCTGACTCAGTCGCTTCGACAAAACGAAATTCCTTACCGGAAAGGACACCTGCCTCAAAGAGAACTTCTCCCAAGAGGCGGGCAACGGTCGTCTTCCCTGTACCAGGATTTCCCATGAAGGCTGCATGTAGCGTTTGCTTTTCAGGAGCCTTGCCATTTGCGATCCGCTTTTTGTTAAATTCTACCATGTTGATCATTTTTTTGATCTCATGTTTGACCTTCTCAAGACCAATCAGGCTATTGAGTTCTTCCAGTGCATCGCGTTTCTTTTCTTGTTCAGAAGCAGTTGCTGTAGTAGTTGGAACAGTTGCATCAGATGCAGTGCCTGAAGAAGGTGTTTGCGGATTAGCTTTAGCCACTTCTCTGCCTACAAGATAATCACAGCCATCCTCAATCTCAGTTATCAGATCACGCGCATCTCCCTGTGTATAAGTAACGGCGTCTGCCTTTACATAGGCAGAACTTTGAAGTCGAATATTTGGATCGGCAATTTTATGGAAGACCATCTGGTCCGCCATCACTACACTATCCGAAAAAGCACCGAATGAAATTCTTTGAGCATTTTCCGCAAGGAAAGTAGTTTCTCCTGTCAAAGCCGCGAACGATAGGTCATAAATGCATAAAAATTCTGTGAAAGTGGCTTGATGAGCTCGAAGCATACTTCCGTACGAATTCAAGGACGTAATGCAATCCGAATCAGAATTGAATTGAACGTTATTATTAAGGCAAACCGCAGTCCCACCAGGCAATTCGATTTTGCAGTTCTCAGATTTCCAGACTACATTATCTAACCAAACTGGTGGATAGTCCATTTCGAGATTCCCACCTTTAACAGTAGAGTTCTTGAGAGTCACTTCAGAGTTAGTCGCACTGATCGTATTAATATCATATTTTTCAAGGTCGACGGTTTCTAAGGTCAACCTAGCTCCATCTGATAGATCGATTCTAGACAAAATCCTTGAATGACTGATTGATAATTCTGAAGCCACAATACCGATTGAAGCATCATGTTTTTCGGGAACCTTCATTTCTATATCAGTTAAGATTAGTTTAGAATGCGTGTCTGCATATAGAAAAAAGTTCTGATTATTTTGAGTGCTAATTTCAAAATAAACCTGCTTACAAGTGACTTCAGATCCACTCCATAACAGAAGGGTAGAATAATTCCCTGTGACTTTAAAACACAGATTTTCAAAGGTCACCTTTGCTCCTGCTACAAATCGGAAAGCCGCTTCAATGGTATTCTTAAAAATTTGGCCATTGCCATTTGGATTAGAAACCACTTGCCCTACAAAATGTAGCTCCTTATCAATTACAATTTCCTGATTGGTCGGCCATTGAAAAGCGTATCCATCTTCAAACTCGATGATGTCCCCATTCTGAGCTTTGTTATAAGCGTCCATAAAATTCCAACTATTGTTGTAAGGACCTACTAAATATTTCGCCACACTCTTCTCCTCTTTTCTTCTGATTACCAATAAAAACTCACTGATTTATCAGCTCATTTACAATACTCTATACACTAAAAATTGTAACACAATCCAGGTTCAATGAAAACATCTAGAAGCGGTTATAAACCTTAAAAACCTCTATTTTCCTTTATTGAAAATAGAGGTTTTGATCTAATCTTTAAAGAGAGACAAGAGAGTTACCATAACTACAGTGGAGCAAACCAATCCGGTCACTTTTATAATCGTATCCGTGTCTAGCTCTAATTGATAACTAAACGATTTTTGAGCTGGTTTATCTTCTGCTACAATACTAAATCTCATTTTTTCTCCTTTCTTACTCCTGATCCAGATACAAGCTTTGCGCTTCTGAGCTATCAGTTAGAAGATTGACAATCAGAAAACTCAAAACTTCTTCTAACAAGTTTGTCTTAAATCCACGTTTCATAGACAACTTAAAATCTTTTTGAATTATTTTAGAAAAACTCATCAAATAAACTCAACTGATTATCCTCAGGCATATTGCCTAGGATGCCCATGTCGTCCATTTTTTCGACTAGGGTGCTAGAGAGACCACCGCGTTTACGGAGCTCTGTCTTGGAGAGGAATTCGCCTTCTTCCCGCGCTCTGACCACTTGGCGGGCAACGTTGTCACCCAGACCGTCCATGGCAGAGAATGGTGGGATAAGGGTATCCCCTTCAATGAGAAACTCAGTTGCATGGCTCTTGTAGAGGTCTAGCTTTCCGAACTTGAAGCCCCGCTCCAGCATTTCATTGACGATTTCCAGGGTCGTATAAAGGTCAATTTCTACATTGGAGGCTTCGTTGTTCTTGCGCTTTTCAGCGATTTCGTTCATACGGCGCTTGACGGCATCAAGACCGCCACTCATGGTCTTGATGTCAAATGCTTTGGCCCGGATAGAGAAATAAGCACAGTAGTAATAAATCGGATGATGCACCTTGAAGTAGGCCACCCGCAGGGCCATCATAACATAGGCTGCCGCATGGGCCTTGGGGAACATGTACTTGATCTTTCCACAGGACTCGATGTACCACTCTGGCACATTGTTTTCCTTCATGGCTGCGATATAGCCATTGCGCTCTTCTTCAGAAATCTTCAGCCAAAGGCCCTTCCGCACGCGCTCCATGATCGTAAAGGCCATCTTAGGATCCAAGCCCTTGTGCATGAGGTAAACCATGATGTCGTCCCGACAACCGATAACGGTTGAAAGGTCAGCAATCCCTTGCTTGATCAAGTCCTGAGCATTGCCCAGCCAAACGTCCGTACCATGAGAGAGGCCAGATAGCTGTAAGAGCTCGGCAAATGTCGTCGGATGGGTCTCATCAACCATGCCCCGTACAAAGTTGGTCCCAAACTCCGGAATTCCCAGCATACCAGTCGGCGTGCCGATCTGCTCCTGAGTCACTCCCAGAATGTCTGTCCCAGAAAAGAGGGCCATGACACCAGGATCATCCATAGGAATATCAGTAGGATCAATGCCAGATAAGTCTTGAAGCTTCCGAATCATGGTCGGATCATCGTGCCCCAGAACGTCTAGCTTGAGGACATTTTCATCGATATCATGGAAGTTAAAGTGGGTAGTCTGCCACTCGGCCGTCACATCGTCGGCTGGATATTGGACCGGTGTAAAGTCATAAACATCCATGTAGTTAGGGATAACAACGATTCCGCCCGGGTGTTGTCCAGTTGTCCGCTTAACTCCAGCCGCTCCCTGCGCCAGACGCTCAACTTCGGCGTCTCGGTAGAACTTCCCGTAGTCGCGCTCGTAGCCCTTTACAAATCCATAAGCTGTCTTAGCTGCAACGGTACCAACGGTACCAGCCCGAAAGGCATACTCCTCACCAAAGATATCCCGCACATCCAAGTGAGCGCTCGGCTGATCTTCTCCCGAGAAGTTCAAATCAATATCGGGTACCTTATCCCCGTCAAATCCAAGGAAGGTCTCAAACGGAATATCTTGCCCATTTTTGCTGAGTTTGTGGCCACACTCTGGACAGTCCTTATCCGGCATATCAAAGCCAGAACCATAGGAGCCGTCCGTGATGAACTCGCTGTATTGGCATTTGCCACAGACATAGTGGGGTGATAGAGGATTAACCTCGGTAATCCCGATCATGGTCGCGACAAAGCTGGATCCAACAGACCCCCGTGAACCTACTAGATAGCCCCGCTCGTTGGAGCGTTGCACCAGCATCTGCGAAGCTAGGTAAATCACGGCAAAGCCATTCCCCAAGATAGAGGTCAACTCTTTTTCAATCCGCAAGTCTACGATATCCGGCAGCGGATTGCCATAAATCTCAAAGGCTTTTTGATAGGTCAGCTCGGCAACCGTCTCCTCGGCCTTATCAATGAAAGGTGTATAGAGGTCGCCCTTGACCACTTCTACTGGCTCAAAGGTTTCCGCCAGCTGATTTGGATTGGTGATGACCAGCTTCTTAGCCAAATCCTCGCCCAGGAAGGCAAATTCGTCCAGCATCTCATTGGTGGTCCGGAAGTGAGCCTTAGGAAGCGGAGCCGGCTGGGCATTTTCACCGTGACCAATGGTTCGGTTAATCATGGCTCCCTGACCCAGACTCCGTACGATAATCTCACGATAGATCTCTTCTTCCGGCTCGATATAGTGGACGTTCCCCGTTGCAAGGACAGGCTTGCCCAAGCGATCTCCGACCTCAATCAGATTGCGAATTATGGTCTGCAGTTCTTCCTGGTCCTTGATCTGCTCCTTGGCAATCAGTGGCTCATAGATGGCTGGTGGCATGACCTCGATAAAGTCATAATACTTGGCCACTTCGACAGCTGCATCCACTCCCTGAGAGACAACGGCATCATAGACTTCACCTTCTGAACAGGCTGAGCCCAGAATCAGGCCTTCACGATGGGCATCCAGCACAGTCCGTGGAATCCGAGGGACACCTTCAAAATACTTGGTATTGGACAGACTGACTAACTTGAAAATGTTCTTGAGCCCCGTCTGATTTTTTACATAAATGGTCGCATGCTTGACCCGAGCCTTCTTGTAGGAATTCTCATCGACCAGATCCGTATTCAAATCCTTGAGATTGGTCACACCATGCTTTTCAGCCACATCCTTGATAAAGATAAAGAGGAGACGGCCCGTCGCTTCCGCATCATAGTTGGCCATGTGGTGGTGCTCCAAAGCAATCTGGAAACGCTTGGTCAAAGGCCCTAGACCATGGCGCTTGTACTCTGGATAGAGGTTGCGGGCAAATTCCAGCGTGTCAATAACTGGCTGGGTAATTTTCGGCAGGCCATGACGCTCATAGTTAACATTCATAAAGCCCACGTCAAAGGTGGCATTATGGGCAACGAGGACGCTGTCCTGGCAAAATTCCTGAAACTCTTTCAGCACCTGCTCCAGTGATTTGGCATTGCGGACATGCTCATCTGTAATCCCTGTCAAGTCCGTCGTAAAGGCCGAAAGAGGATGCCCAGGATTGATAAACTCATCAAACTCTGCGATGATATTGCCCTTATGCATCTTACTGGCAGCGACCTGAATCAAGTCATTGTAGACCGCTGAAAGCCCTGTCGTTTCCACGTCAAAGACTACATAGGTCGCATCACTCAGCGCCATATCCACTTCATTGTAAACGATGGGCACCCGGTCTTCTACAATATTGGCCTCCATACCGTAAATCAGCTGGATACCAGCCTTCTTGGCAGCCTTGTAGCCATGGGGAAAGCTTTGCACATTACCATGGTCAGTAATGGCGACAGCCTTGTGGCCCCACTTGGCAGCCGTTGCAACGATTTCCTCTACCTCAGGCAGAGCATCCATAGTAGACATATTGGTATGGGCGTGAAACTCGACCCGCTTCTGCCCCTCAGGCATCAAGTCCTTACGCTCATAGTGGGTAACTTCCTGCACATCCTGTACATTCATGGTCAGGTCACGAGTGAAGTTGTTCATCTCCACATTTCCCCGCACACGTAGCCAAGCCCCCTTCTTAATCATGTCAAACTTCTTGGCTTCTTCTTCATTTTTCATCCATTTCTGCAAGGAGAAGCTGGAAGTATAGTCTGTCATCTTAAAATTGAGCAAGACCCGGCCGGTCCGAGTAACCTTCTGCTCCAGATCAAAGACCATTCCCTCAAAGACCAGGCGATTTTCCTCAGTCTGAACTTCAATCATAGGGGTAATCTCTGCCTTGTCCAGCTTTGGTTTAGCTGCAGCCTTGCGAGCTTGGAAATCATAGGCTGGTTTTTCCTCCGGCGGTGGCGCCATTTGCTGTAGAGATTCCATGGCTTTGAGAGCTTCTTCATTAGCTTCTTGAACAATCTTGTCATTCTCTGCCTGGAAATTCTCTGCCTGTTGCTGGGTTAACTCATCGCTGTGCTGAACCTGACAGGTCAACTGAGGAAAGCCATACTTGACTAGCTGGCGACTGAGATTTGGTAGGTGATTCTTGCGAAAATGCTCCGTATCAATGGTCGAGGGCCCTTCAATTAGCAACTTGTCCTCATCCAAATGAACCTGCAAATCCTGATAAAGGCTCTTAAATCCATGGCTGGCACATGGACCTTCCTCAAAGGCCAGCTGGTAATAAGCCTGCAAGAGCTCATCCGATATCTGAGGCGCCTGACAGTGAATTTCAAAAATAGCTTGATTGCCTGTCTTCGAAAACTCTTGAGCTAAGCGCTTCTGCAATTCCCTAAAAATCTCAACAGGCAGAATATCCTCAAAAGAAAAATGAAATTCCCAGACCCGACTGACCTTGTGGACCAAAACCTTCTCGATTTCTGCATTCAAAAAGGCCTCTGAATTTCTCATTTCAAGGGGCATATCTAGCTGATTCATTAAAATTTCAAACTTGTTTGACATGACATTTCCTCGTACAGTAGTGACCTTATTTTACCATAAATCAGCACTTTTTTCGACAGAAAAAGGACAGAGCAATGCTCAGCTCCCCATATAATTTTCAAGACTTTTTTCTTGGTCCTAAGTTATGATATAATAGAAAAAACATTTACCTAAAGGAGTCTTAACTGTGAAGAAAATCTTACTAGCTAGCATCTGTCTACTGACCCTAACTGCTTGTAGTACGACCAGTCAGAATAAGCAAGAAAATACACCCAAGCAAAGTCAGAGTCAAAGTAAAACCAAAGAAGAAAAGACAAAGACGAAAACTTTTTCTAAAAAAATCGATGAGCATTATACTAATTCAGTCAAACTTTTCTATACTAAAGACAAGATCCTATCTTTCCAACTCATTTCCAGCCAGGCCATCCCTGAAGAAAGTCAAAAAATGAGTGTTGAAGAATTAAAGAAATCCTATAGTGAAGATCTTAAGAAAAGTTCCATGATTGAAAATCAAGAAAAGCTAAAAGGACTTAAGATTCATCTTAAAATTTCTGAAGACAAGAAAAACGCTATAGCCATTTTTGACTTTGACCTCAGCAAAATAGATCAAGAACAACTGATTCAGTCAGCAAGTGACTCTGAAAGTAGTCAAACTTTCTTCAGGAAACTTCAAGATAAACCAGAAGTTGTCTTTGATTATTTGAAGGGGCAAGGACTCGAAGAAAAATAAAAAAGCTTTCTGATTAATTTTTAAACTTATACCTGTTCATAAATTTTAGTATATTTTCTAATACAAGTTATTAACTTTTGTTTTATTTTGATATAAATTTCAAGGAGTTTTTATGCGCTTAACTAAAAAAACTGTTCTTATTGGTGTCGCTTCTCTTCTTATTTTAGGCTTAGCTGCATGGGGAGTAAATTTATTTCTCGTTAAGCACAACGCTCAGCAAAGTTTTGATAAAAATTTTATTCACTATCAAGCGAAAAGTGACGATCACGAAACTTTTATTACTCAAGGCATCGGAAAAAAAGAAGTCTATAATTTATCCTACTCTCCTTCTAAGAAGACCATTGAAATAACCAAATCGACTAAAAATGGAGATAGCTATTCTGCCGATTCCATTTACGGAGCAGTAAATCTCTATGATATAAAACAAAACGGTAATCGCTACGTCTTCATAACAGCTGCAAAACCAATAATCGTTGACTTCGGAATGACTTCAGTAAGGGTAACTTATGACGGAGGTAATTTTGAAACTCCATACTCTGAGCTACATTTTGGTGAATCTTTCCCTAGTGAAGACAACTAGATAGGAAGTATTCCAGATCGGCAATCTGTATATATGGACTAACCAAACTAATACGTTATGGTTAGTTTTTATTTGCAAAAAAAGCGGTTGAAACCGCCTTTATTTATCTTAATACTGCTTCTGCCAACGCTTTTTGAATGGCAATAAAACTCTTATCACTTCGGAAAGTCAGGGTTTCGGCTGGTTCTTCAGCACTGGATACCCAGATTTTCAACTCAGCGTCAAGGTCAAAGTGGCCAGCCGTTTCCACTGAAAATCGACTGATAGAGCGATAAGGATAAGACTTATAAGCCGTTTTCTTGCCCGTCACCCCTTGCTTATCAACCAAAATCAAGCGCCCATCTGTAAACACAATCAAATCTCGAATAAGACTGAAGGCCAGTTCCACATTTTCAGTTGGTGTTAGAATATTCTCTAGTTCTCTTTCAACTTTATCAATATCTTTTTGAGAAGCGTTGCCCAGCAAACCACTAAATAATCCCATGATTTCGTCCTCCGATTCATTTTTTCTTACTATAGCATTTTCAAGTCTAATAAGCAAAAGAAAACTGCCAGGTAAAACTGGCAGTTTATCTATATTAAAATTAACAAAATTAAAATCATTATAACTTATTTATTATTTAATAATACCGTTCGCAGGCCCCGGATCTATTCCACACGTCATTTTTGAGGTAGAAGAATCTATATTTTTAGTAGACAAAAATAAGAAAAACAACGTCAAAAATAATAGAATTGCTAAAATTACTTTTCTATTTTTCATTTCAATTCCTCCCTTTGGGAATGATGCTCTTAAAATCAAGTTAATTTAACATATAATACTTGTAGATTCATCATTTCATTTTCTTTAAACTAAAATAAATGATTTCTAATAATTGTCCATTATATAATGTTCTATATTTAAAACCATTTGTTGATTGTTATCTAAGTCATATAAAAACTTGGCTGTTTCAAAATACTCTTTTGTTAATTTTTTATTAGAAAGGCTTTCACTAATATTTCCAAGCAAGCAGTATAAATCAGCAAGATGGTACGTTGAACTATATTTTTTACACTGTTCTATCGTCTCAGTAGTTTCCTTAATAGCAGATTCAATATCTTTTTTTAACCATAGATGACGGCAAAAATTATATTTAATTTTTAAAACAAGTTCTAACTCCTCTACTGTAACAATTTGTATACTACTTACCTTAAGTATTAAATCCTTATTAATAACTTCAAACTTTTCTAATTCGTTGACTTCATAATAATAATTCGATAAGGTATTTGCTAATCGGAGGTAATTTATATCTATTTTCTTAAATTGACTTAGCGTTTCTTCTAATTGATCTATAGCTTTATCTTTCTTCTCATAGTAATAAAATTGTATGAGAGAGTGTATCCACTCCATATACATTTTACCGGATAGAGATAATTGATGTTTTTTTGCATTTTCAAGCTCATAAATATATCTTAAAGATTCATAATTTCTATAATGTATGAATTTTTTAGATAAGTTTTTAAAGTCCAACAACTCACTATTTCTACTAGAATTATTTTCTTCATCAAAAAAATAATCCATACTGACTTTCAACCTTTTAGCTAATTCGTGTAACAAATCTGATCCCGGAGTATATTCTCCGTTTTCTAAACGACTAATTTGTCCTTGCTTACATATCCCATCAGCCAGTTCTTTTTGCGATAACTTTAATTCTTTTCTTCTTTGTTTCAAGCGCGAAGCTAACAGCGTACTCATATTTTTCCTCTTGTATTGGTATATATATTATCTATTATTTTAACATGTCCTTTCTATATTTTACAACCTATTGGGCAAGCTCCCAAATCTTGCTATATTTACATTTATCATCTTCTGTATAGTGATGAGCAATTTCAATCACAGTTGCATTTGTATTTAATAAAACGTCTCTAATTTTTGATGCGGTTTTATTATCGAGAGAAGAGGAAAATTCATCCACTAAAATAAGCGAATACTGTCTTAATAATGCTCGCGCAACAATCAATCTCGCTTTCTCGCCACCCGATAATTTTTCACCATTATTTCCAACTTTATATTCTACCCCTTTTCTCAATATCAGATTTTGCAACCCTGATTGTTGGATAGCATTACTTATTTCTTCAGATGAAAACTTTTCACCTAATGTTAAATTGAAAAGCAAAGTATCATCAAAAATAACAAGTTCTTGTGGTATATAACCAACATTAGCATAGATATAAGATTGCTTAACATCTTCTATTTTTTGACTATTAATAAAAATATCACCTGATAATTTATCAATTTCTTTAAATATAGTCTTGTAAATTGTCGTTTTGCCAGCTCCCGATGGTCCGATAATTAATACCTTATCGCCTTTCGCTAGATTATCAGTGAGATTGAAAAGTGGAAATGTATATCCAAAGTTTACATTATTAAATATAATTTCAACATCTTCGATAGAACGACTATTTTCTTCGTCAACTAGCTCCTCAATAGCAGAATCAAACAATATTGCTTCTAACTTTTCTCTTATTGGGACGCTTATACGCATATCATTCCAGTGATTAATTGCGTTTTCAAGCGGACTTAAAACTCTATCACTAGCAAGAAACACAGCAACCAATTCACCAATTGATAAGTACCCTTTGATAGCTAAATAACCGCCTAAACCAAAAGGTAATATTCCAGAAATGACTGCAAAAGAATTAATTATAAAAGTGACCCTATAGGACAATTTGTTTTTTTTATAAGTACTCTTTTCCCTTGTGTTCAGTTTTAAAAGAAAGCGATTAATAAAATACGATGCTCGTCTATAATGCTTCATCACACTAACTGCATGTAAATTTTCATTTATTTCTTTTATTAATGCTTCATTAGCTTTACTCCATTCAACACTACTATTTTTTAATTGCTTTTCAAAAAACTTTGGCAATATTAAAGGAATAACTGAAAATAAAATAAAAATAAGTGAAACTTGCCATGAAATTGTTAAAACATATATTAAGGAAATCATGGAAAACCAAATACAGTAAAGGAAATTTAATAATGCCTCTACATACTGCTTCTCAAGTAAAGGAATATCGTTATAAATTATATTTTCTGTGTCCTCACTTGGCAAATTTTTATGAACAGCATAAGTAAATATCCTGTATTTAGCTAATTGACTAAAGTTACAATTAACTTTTGCAACGTACTTTTTCCACAAAAACAAGCACAATTGCAAAAGTATATACCCCACAATACCATATAAAGTAATATAAAATAAGTTACTAATATCTTTTGATTGAACACTATCAATAATCCCATTAACAATAACTGGAACAACTAAAGTATCCAATCCCGTTAACAAACTGAACAGAATAGCTAATATTACATTTTTTTTATTCAAAATTGACAAAATCTTCATTTACAGTTGTCTCCTTAAAGATTGAAAGTTCCTTATCTAAATAAAATATTTACTCACTTTTACTCCTAATGTTTACATTGTAGCACTGCTCATCTAGTACGTCAATAACAAAATATACCATTTTTTTATTTTTTTAAATAAAATAAAATAACGGTATATTTTTTGTTGTATCTTCATAGTGCCTAACTTCCTTTTTTCCCCTTTACCAAAAAGGAAATTTTCAAAAAGAAAACTGCCAGGTAAAACTGGCAGTTTATCTTATTTCGTTAAAATAGACAAGGTTTCGATCAAGTTATCTGCATGGACCTCAATGGTATCGCCACTTGCTTTAATTTTGACTTCTACAATGCCTTCAGCAGCTTTCTTACCAACGGTTACTCGGATTGGCAGACCAATCAAGTCGCTATCGCTAAACTTAACACCGACCCGCTCATTACGGTCATCGACCAAAACTTCATAGCCAGCTCCAACTAAACTTTCTTCAATCTTGTCTGTCAAAGCCAAGCTTTCTTCATCTTTGACATTGACCGGGATCAAATGAACGTCAAATGGTGCCAATTCTTTAGGGAAGTTAATTCCCCAAGCATAACGATACTCACCTTTAGGAGTTTTATTAACAAAGAGGCGGGCATGCTGTTCCATGACAGCTGAGAGCAGACGACTAACACCGATACCATAGCAACCCATCACAAGGGGAACTGCTCGGCCATTTTCATCTAGAACTGTCGCATTCATACTGTCAGAGTAACGAGTCCCTAGTTTAAAGATGTGCCCAATCTCAATTCCGCGAGCAAACTTCAGAACACCATTACCATCTGGAGAAATTTCTCCTTCGCGAACTTCACGGATATCGACATATTCAGCAGTAAAGTCACGACCAGGATTTACCCCTGTCAAGTGATAGCCATCTTCATTAGCTCCAGCAACAGCGTTGGACAAGTCTTGAACTTTACGGTCAGCGATGATGGTCACTTCTTCTGGCAGATTAACTGGACCAAGAGAGCCAAAGTTTGCTCCGAACAATTCTTGGACTTCTGCTTCTGTTGCTGCTTCAAAGAAGTCAGCCCCTAAGTGGTTTTTCAATTTGACTTCATTGAGCTGGTCGTTTCCTACAAGCAAAGCCACTACAGGCTTTTCATCTGCAATGTATACCAAGGTCTTGATGGTTTGCTCCTCAGAAACTTGTAGGAAGGCTGCAACTTCATCAATAGTCTTACAGTTTGGTGTTTCCACACGAACTAGTTCGGTTTCAGCTACTACACAATTGCTCGGCTTGTATTCATTTGTTGCCATCTCAAGGTTAGCTGCATAGCTTGACTCACTAGAGTAAGCGATAGTATCCTCACCAGAAACCATCCAGTTGCTTAGCTCAGCCTTAATGGCTTCCAAAACACCTGCAGGGATTTCGTCCAAGCTTGCAACGGATTTATCCAATACCAACCAACGATCCAAGTCTGTCCGATCAGGAGTAATCGCCATAAATTCTTGGCTATCCTTTCCTCCCATAGCTCCGCCATCTCCAATGATAGCTTTAAAGTCAATCTCACTACGAGTGAAGATCTTTTCATAGGCAGACTTGTATTCATCATACGTCACATCCAAACTATCATAGTTCGCATGGAAGCTATAAGCATCTTTCATGATGAACTCCCGCGTCCGCAAAAGACCGTTACGAGGACGTTTTTCATCACGATATTTTGGCTGGATTTGATAAAGATTCAGCGGTAATTGTTTGTAAGATTTCACTGAATCACGCACTAAGGCAGTAAAGGTTTCTTCATGGGTTGGTCCCAAAATGAAGTCTGATCCCTCACGGTTCTTTAACTTGAAAAGGTCATCACCATAGGTCTCGTAGCGACCTGATTCACGCCAAAGATCTGCACTTAGCAAAGCTGGCGCCAACATTTCTACTGCACCAATTTTTTCAAATTCTTGGCGCATGATATTTTTAGCTTTTTCAATAACTCGGTTGGCCAATGGCAGGTAAGAATAAACCCCCGCTGACACTTGGCGAACATAGCCCGCCCGCAAAAGCAAGGCATGACTGATAACCTGCGCATCACTTGGCATTTCACGCAAGGTTGGAATTAGCATTTTACTTTGTTTCATAAAAACTCCTTTAATTACATTTGAAGGCAGTGAAGGCCCTTTAGCAATCTACGTTTTATCTTCACTTGCCCTTACTTAAAAGAATGTACGCATAATATCATTCCAGGTAACAGCAATCATCAGCACAACCATAATCGCTACACCTGCTAAGGTTACATAAGTCTCTGTTTCGCGCTTGAGCGGTTTTCTGCGAATTGCTTCAATTATGTTGAGAACAATCTTTCCACCGTCAAGAGCTGGAATCGGAATCAAATTGAAAATACCAATATTGATTGATAGCAGAGCCAATAGACTAATCACCTGATTCAGACCAGCTTGTGCCGCTTGACTGCTGACACGGAAGATAGCAACTGGTCCTCCCAGTTGATTAAGACTAGGATGGAAAATCAAGTTTTTCAAAGCATTTAAAATACGGAAGGCCGCATCCCAAGCCATGGTCAGACCACCTACCATCATGGACATCAGATCCGACTTCATACCTGGCGTGACACCTAATAAGTAACGGTCCCCTTCTTTTTTAGGACTGACTGTTACTTCTTTGGTCTCGTTTCCGCTTTTAACCGTCAAGTTAAGTTTGGGATTCTTTTGACCTTTCGTTTCCTTTTCAACTGCCTGAGTCAAATCATCCCAGTTTGAAATTTCTGTCTGACCAACCTTTAGAATCTGGTCGTTATTTTTCACACCAGCTTGAGCTAAGGCGCCGTTTGGAGCAACCTGTACATGATTTGTGTCCAGATTTTGAACCCCACCTTGCAGAGCAATTAGAATCCAAAAAGCCACGATACCCAAAATAAAGTTATTCATAGGGCCAGCAAAGTTTGTGATTAAACGGCCCCAGATTGTTGCATTTTGGTACTGAACATCCAAAGGCGCAATCCGAACTTCTGTTCCATCTGCTTCAACGATAGTTGCATCGTGATCAACTGAGTAGGTTCTACTTTCTTCAAGAACCAAACCAGTGATTTCTAATTTATCTTCAAAATCAAAACTTGTCACATTCATTGGCAGGGCTGTCTGATCAATTTTCTTGCCAGATAGATTTACTCGAATAACCTTGCCTTCTTCATTCAGAGTCAGACTGACAGGTGTTCCAGTTTTGATTTCAGTTGCATCGTCACTCCAGCCAGCCATGCGCACATAGCCACCTAGAGGAAGAATCCGAATGGTATAGGCTGTTCCATCTTTTCCAATATGAGAAAAGATTTTCGGTCCCATTCCAATGGCAAACTCTCGAACGAGAATGCCTGACTTTTTGGCAAAGTAGAAATGCCCATACTCATGAACCACTACAATAATACCAAAAACAATGATGAAGGTGAGGAGTCCCATAATTCCCATACTTTCCTTACCACACATTCCTTTCTAAATCTTGACTTCTGGAGTCTAAATCAAAGAGGCTGGGAGTGTCTCCCAGTACTCTGTTTTTCATTAAATTTTGTTCCAGGCAGAAGAAGCCGCTTATCTCCAACTCTGCACATCTTAAACAAATTAGAATAAACCTAAAATCCGCATCAGAGGGAAGACAAAGAGCAAACTGTCAAAGCGATCCAAAACACCACCATGGCCAGGTATAAACTTACCAGAATCTTTGACACCATAATGACGTTTAATGGCGCTTTCCACCAAGTCTCCAAACTGTCCAGCTATACTAAAGAAAATCGCATATAAAACCAAAAGCCAGCGATTATGCGGAGCTGCCACACTTCCATCAATCAAAACAAAAACGAAGGTGACTACCATCGCAGACGCGATACCACCGAGGGCACCTGCAACAGTTTTATTGGGTGAAATTGTTGGAGCTAGCTTTTTCATACCAAAACGGCGGCCAAAGAGATAAGCACCACTATCTGTTGCCCAAACAATTAGAAGAGCCAAAAGCACCTTGTTTAGGCCTGCAACTCGAGCATCTAAAAGGGCATTAAAACCTGATCCCACATAGAAACTAACTGCAATCGGATAGACCACATCATCAAAGGTATAATTGCTACCAACGACAATAGAACCCAATAAGCAAAAGACGACCAGAGTATAGGCTATTACATTGCCATCAATTGGCAAAAAGGTAAAATAATACTCAATCGGAACTGCTAAGACAAAGGCAGCCAGCATGGCCAACATACCTTCAAGAGTTGTCGTCGCTAGGCCCTTCATTCGGAGCAATTCATGTACTGCCAACATGGCTAAAATGCCTACAACAATCTGAAAAGCGACTCCTCCTAATACGACCAAAGGAAGGAAAATTGCAAGAGCCACTCCCGCAAAAATCAATCTCGTCTGTAAATCCTTATCCATATATTCTCCTAAACACCACCAAAGCGTCTCTGGCGCTTACTATATTCTTCGATAGCTTCTTTTAAAGATTTTTCATTAAAATCCGGCCACAAGGTCTTTGTAAAGTACAATTCGCTATAGGCACTTTGCCAAGGAAGGAAATTACTGAGACGTAATTCCCCGCTAGTCCTGATGATCAAATCTGGGTCCCGCAAAATGCGAGGCAGGGTACTAGTCTGTAAATAATCCCCAATCATTTCCTCGCTAATATCACCTGGGTTAAACTTGGCATCCAAAACTTCTTGAGCAATATTTCGAATGGCTTGAGTTAATTCTGCCCGTCCGCCATAGTTTAAGGCAAAGTTCAAAATCAAGCCAGTATTGAGCTTGGTCAGCTCTTCTGCTTTAACCAAAGCATCATATGTAGCCTTAGGTAATCTAGCCACATCACCAATCATTTGAATCTTCACATTATTTTTGTGCAATTCTGGCACATAACGCTCATAAAACTCAACAGGCAGGTTCATGATAAACTTGACTTCTTTTTCTGGTCGAGACCAGTTTTCTGTTGAAAAAGCATAGACCGTCAAAACCTGGACGCCCATCTCTTTGGCTGCAATGGTGACATTCTGCAAAGCCTCCATACCCGCCTTGTGTCCAAACACGCGTGGTTGCAGTCTCTTCTTAGCCCAACGGCCATTTCCATCCATAATAATCCCAATATGCTTTGGCACCTGTAGGGGGATGGTTACTTTTTCTTTCTTTTTTAAATGAAACATAGCTTTATCCTAAATTTTAATCATTTTATTATATCATAAATCTAACAAAAGTGTTGTTTTAGCAAGTTTTTTGACACTGAGCGCCCAAAACTAGGCTAAGAAGCTTCGTAAAACTCCTCATTCTAACCTCTTACCCCTTTGAAAGGCCTTACCTTCTTATATTATAGGCTTTCCTCTTTTAATTTTCAAGAAATGTCCCCAAACTACAGACTCTATAAAAAGGTAAAAAAAGAATCCGAGATCCTCAGATTCTTTTTCTTATTCTTCGATAGCAGATTCTTCCACACCAGCAGCCTCAATCGCTACCTTTGCTTCAGGATCAACTTCTGCTTCAGCTTGTGGTAAGACTGTCTTGATCGCTGTTAATTCAAAAGTCAAATAAACGCCATCAACATCCAAAACAACGGTCCGTTTTTCAGTATCCACTTCATCAACAGTTCCATACAAACCGCCAATTGTGATAACCTCATAACCCTTTTGGAGCTTATTCAAGCTTTCCATGCGTTTTTCCGCTTGTTTTTTCTGTGTGCGGTTCATGTAGAAAATCAATCCAGCCATGACCACAAACATGATAATCATTTGGTATCCCATAGTCGTCTCCTTTCGTTTTTCATGTCTTCATTACTATAACAAATTTCTCTTTTTTTTACAAGAGAGGACTGTTCTTTCGACCTGACTACAAAAGGCTTTAAAGACGATTTTAAAAGACTTTTTTAACACCACTAATAGCTGGTCTATCTTTTAAAAGTTCAAGAGAAAGGGACTTACTCGGCCCCCTCCTTTTCCTTAATAACCAAGACACCATCTTCTAAATCAGCTGTCAAATGCTTAGCATCTAGATTATCCAAGTGGAAGTCAGTCACCTTGTCACGGATTTGTTGTTCGATAACTCTACGGAGTGGACGAACACCCATGACTTGGTCATAACCAGCGTCACGTAGGAATTCCTTAGCTGCATCAGATACTGCAAGATCAATTTCTTTTTTGCTCAAGGTTTGATTTACTTCAATCAGCATGAGATTGACAATCTCCATCAAATCTTCTTTCTTGAGATGAGAGAACTCAATAACCGCATTGAAACGATTGAGGAATTCTGGACGGAAGTAAGCTCTGAGGCGGTCCATCAGATCAGGTTTTTCTGCATCTTCTTCTAAGCCAGCTTCGTAGCCAAATCCAGCATTGGAAGTTGCAATGATAACCGTGTTCTTGAAGTTAACTGTATTCCCTTGACCATCTGTCAAACGACCGTCATCCAGAACTTGAAGGAGAAGGGTAATCACTTGTGGATCAGCCTTTTCAATCTCATCCAAGAGAATGATAGAGTATGGATTGCGACGTACCCGCTCTGTCAGAGTATTGTTATTGTCATCATAACCAACATATCCTGCAGTCGTACCAATCAGCTTAGACACAGCAGTCCGATCAGAGTATTCAGACATATCCAGACGAATGATGGCCTCTTTAGTACCGAACATATCCAAAGCTAGTTGCTTAGCAAGCTCCGTCTTACCAACACCTGTCGGACCAACAAAGAGGAAGCTACCAATTGGGCGATTCCCTTCATCAAAGCCTGCACGGTTACGTCGGATAGCTCTAGCCACAGCTTCTACAGCCTTGTCTTGGCCGATTACTTTAGCTTTGAGACGGTCATTCATGCCCTTGAGGCGCTCAATGTCGCTAGCACCCATTTGAGATACTGGTACGCCCGTCATACGTTCAACAGATTCTGCCACGTCGTTGACTGTAGCTGTCACCTTCATATCCTCAGTGTGGTTTTGAATTTTCTTTTCAAGCTCTTCAATGCGAGTCTTAGCATTGAGGGCTGCTTCGAAATCTTCTTTTTCAACAGCGGCTTCCTGCTTGTCTTTTTGCTCAGCGATTTCATGCTCGACCGCATGGACATCAGTCACTGGATGTTGAGCCGCCAAGTGGGCTGCCGTTACATCAACCAGGTCAATCGCCTTATCTGGCAAGCTCCTTTGTGGAATATACTGAACAGAGTAGTCCACAGCAGCCTTCAGCACTTCATCTGGCAGGATGACATTGTGGTGTTTTTCGTACAAGTCACGAATACCTTGGAGAATCTTATAGGTATCTTCTGCAGATGGTGCATTGACTTTAACCTCATTGAAACGACGAGCTAGAGCCGCATTTTTGAGAATAGTGTTACGGTACTCATCCTGAGTAGTAGCCCCGATAACTGTCAACTCACCACGAGAAAGCGCTGGTTTGAGAATATCCGCTAGTCCCTTAGAGCCACTATCTCCACCGGTAGATCCTGCTCCTAGAATTTGATGAATTTCGTCAAAGAATAGGATGATGTTGCCAGCTTCCTTGACTTCATTGACTAAGTTTTGGATATTTTCTTCAAAGCTACCACGATACTGGGTACCAGCTTCCAGACCAGAAATATCAACAGAAATAATTTCCTTGTTCTTGATAGCCGCTGGTACATCACCATTGACGATAGCCTGAGCCAAACCTTCCACTACAGCGGTCTTTCCGACACCTGCATCTCCGACCAGAACTG
This sequence comes from Streptococcus sp. 2_1_36FAA, assembly GCF_000161955.2. Lineage (NCBI taxonomy): Bacteria > Bacillati > Bacillota > Bacilli > Lactobacillales > Streptococcaceae > Streptococcus > Streptococcus sp. 2_1_36FAA. Next base: position 113,502 of record NZ_KI391975.1, on the reverse strand, counting down.
GATTGTTCTTAGTCCGACGAGAAAGGATTTCAGCTGTTTCTTGGATTTCCTTATTACGCCCAATGACTGGATCTAATTTACCATCACGAGCTTCTTGAGTCAGATTGCGACCCAGCTTAGCCAGGATGCCATCTTGCTTAGGTCCATGACCAGCAGTTTGTAAATCCTGTTCACCCGTTCCTTGACCAGGTAGTTTACCAGTAGCACGATATTGTGCAAATTCCTCTGGCGTCACTTCACGGCCGTTAATTAGGTAACGACGGTTTTCACTATTGTAACCACGCATTCCAGCCATTAATTGATTAAATAAGTCATCCATATTATTAAAATTGTTGTAATTGTTATTCATATTTATACCTCTTCATTTTCAAGAATTGCAAACGATATTTTGTTTTGCATTTTCGTTTACATTTGTAATTGTATCATGACACAAAAGGATTGTCAATAAATTATGCTCAAATTTTTAAAAAAATTTACAAATGTAATCAATCGTGCTTTTACAATTATTTTCTCTCTATAAGATTACATTTTATAAATAAAAATACAAAAAAACAGACGTCCAAATTTGGATATCTGTTTTTCTATATTGTACTTAAATTTTTATGCTTTTACTTCAATAACAGCATCACCTTTGCTTACTGTCCCTTGACCTACTGGAGTTACAGAAGCATAGTCCGCAGTATTCGTCACGATAACCATAGTTGTATCTTCGAGACCAGCTGCAGCAATCTTAGCTGAATCAAATGTTCCTAGAACATCACCTGCTTTGACTTTATCACCTTGTGCTACAGTGTGATTGAAACCTTCACCATTCATTGATACCGTATCAATACCAACGTGAATCAAGATTTCTGCACCATTAGAAGTTTTAAGACCATATGCATGTCCAGTCGCAAAAGCAATCGTAACCTCTGCATCAGCCGGAGCATAGACAACTCCCTCGCTTGGCTTGATTGCCAAACCTTGCCCCATAGCTCCGCTTGAAAATACTGGATCATTAACATCTGCAAGAGGAACAACTTCCCCAGCAACTGGAGCAAGAATTGTTTCGTTTTGGAGAGAATTTTCATTTTCAACTACTTGCTCTTCAACAACCTCTTTTTCTACTGTTTCAACAGCTACCTCAACAGTAGCTTCTGCAGCAAAAACATCTGCTGCCTTTGTCTTACCGTAGAAATAAGTCAAAGCAAAGGCAATCGCAAAAGCAATAACTTCACATAAGAAATAGAACGGAATTGACTTAGCATCAATTGAAAGGAATCCAAGGAAACCAGCTGAACCAAGAGACACCGCAACAACTTGGAAAAGACCTGCAAAGAGAGCTCCTACTGCTGATCCGATAAGGGCACAGAAGAATGGGAATTTATATTTCAAGTTTACACCAAAGAGAGCCGGCTCTGTAATACCCAAGAGGGCAGAGACACCTGCAGATGATGCAAGACCTTTGGTTTTAGCATTCTTAGTTAAGAACAAAATTGCAAATGTAGCTGCACCTTGAGCAACGTTGGCCATAGATGCAACAACAAAGATAAAGTCACCATGTCCACTACCATTTCGCCAAGCAGAAAGCAATTGCGTTTCGATGGCTGGGAAAGATTGGTGAAGTCCAGTCATTACAATTAATGAATAAGTTCCACCAAAGATACTCATGCCAATAAAGCTTGTTGTGTTGTAGAGCCAAACAATTGCATCTGTAATACCATTAGATACCAATAGCATTACTGGACCTACGACTGTAAATGTCAGGAACCCAGTAATCATAACAGATAGCAATGGAGTGAAGGTGAAATCTACAGCGGACGGTAACTTCTTGTGGAAGAATTTTTCAAGGTAAGATAGAATCCACACAGCAGCTAGAACTGGAATAACCTGGTAAATATAGCTTGTTTGCTTAACGTGCATTCCAAAAATATCCCAAAATTCCGTATAGGCACCAATGGTGGATGCTTTACCAATAAGATCTTTTGCCGTCAAACCAATGATATTTGCTGCACCAGGCGCAACCATAATCATACCAATAGATGCACCTAGGAACTGGTTAGCACCAAAGCGTTTTGCTGCTGAAATACCTACCAGAATTGGTAAAAACCAAAATGGGGCTGCAGACATGAGCTGAATCATATCAGAAAGGCCCTTAATAGCTGGATACATTTGGACCAGCGATTGAGATCCAAACAATCCCTTAGAGGTAAGGAAATTACCTAAAGCCATCAAAAGACCGCCTGCAACTAAGGCTGGAATAATTGGTACAAAAATATCGGACAAGAGTTTAATCAAAGCCATAATAGGATTAAACTTCTTCCCACTAGCAGCAATCTGCTTCAAATCATCAGTTGAAACTTCTTTAAGACCAGTTTCTTTTATAATCTCAGCGTAAACAAAGTTTACATCACCAGGACCAATGATAACCTGATATTGACCATCTGTTTTAAAAGTCCCTTTAACATCAGCATTATCATCCAATGCTTTTTGATTAATAATACTGTCATCTTTCAACACAAGGCGCAATCTAGTTGCACAATGTGCTGCTGCCACAAGATTATCTTTTCCAACAGCATCAATAACCTGTTTTGCAACTTTTGAATAATCCATTTGCAAAAATCTCCTTATTAAATTTGTTAAACTTTTTTGAAAGCGATTTAATCACCTTTACGAATATTATTTTACCATGATCCAAAAATATGTCAAGCGTTTTGCAGAAATTTTATTTTTTATATGTTTAAAGTTGATTTTTAGGCGGAAAACGTTTACTATAGTAGTAAGAAAAAACACATGACGGAGGAATGAAGTTTGGCTTGGACGACTGAAAAACGCTACAGACGCTACGAAGACTGGACTCAAGATGAAGTACAGCAGATTAAAGAAAATATTGCAAAATCCCCTTGGAGGGCCAGCTACCATGTGGAACCTCAGACTGGACTACTCAATGATCCCAACGGTTTTTCCTATTTTGATGGCAAATGGGTCGTTTTCTACCAAAACTTTCCTTTCGGAGCAGCTCACGGTCTCAAATGCTGGGTTCAGCTGGAGAGCGATGACTTAGTTCACTTTACTGAAACCGGGCTCCGTGTACTGCCAGACACCGCACTAGACAGCCACGGCGCTTACTCTGGCTCTGCCATGCAGTTTGACGACAAGCTCTTTCTCTTCTACACCGGAAATGTTCGTGATGAGAATTGGGTACGTCACCCCTATCAGATTGGCGCCTTGTTAGATAAATCAGGCAAGCTGGAAAAAATTAATAAGGTCTTGATTGAGCAACCTGCTGAAGCCACTGACCACTTCCGCGATCCTCAGATTTTCAACTACAAAGGGCAGTTCTATGCCATTGTCGGAGGACAAAATCTAGACAAGCAAGGCTATGTCAAGCTTTACAAGGCTGTTGATAACGACTATACCAACTGGGAAGTCGTCGGCGATTTAGACTTCGCCAATGACAAAACGGCCTATATGATGGAGTGTCCAAACCTTGTCTTCATCAATGACCAGCCAGTCCTACTCTATTGCCCTCAAGGCTTGTCTAAAGACGTACTGGACTATGGCAACATTTATCCAAACATGTATAAAATAGGTCAATCGTTTGACATAAATAACGCTGCTTTGATTAATCCTAGCCCTATTCAAAATCTGGACTTTGGTTTCGACTGCTATGCCACCCAAGCCTTCAATGCACCTGACGGTCGTGCACTCGCTGTCAGCTGGCTGGGCTTGCCTGATGTGGAGTACCCTTCTGACCGATTCGACCATCAAGGTGTTTTCTCTCTCGTCAAGGAATTAACTCTGAAAGACGGCAAGCTCTACCAATACCCAGTGCCTGCTATCAAGGATTTACAAGCAGCATCTCAGCCTTTCACTTCTCTGTCAGAAAGCAAGAACAGCTACGAACTAGAACTGAATCTCGCTGCGGATACCGAACACGAAATCGTTCTCTTTGCAGACAAGGATGGAAAGGGGTTACGCATCAATTTTGACCTCAAAGCAGGTCTAGTAACGGTTGATCGTAGTCAGGCGGGTAAGTCATTTGCTCTAGACTTTCGAACCAGCCGAAGCTGTAATATTGACAAAGAAGCAACAAATGCTAGTATATTTATAGATAAATCGATTTTTGAAATTTTCATCAATGAAGGAGAGAAAGTATTTTCCGGCCGTGTCTTCCCGAAAGAAGACCAGACAGGCATTGCTATTACCAAGGGCAATCCAACCGGTACTTACTATGAATTAGATTATGGTCGCAAAGCTAACTGATGTAGCAAAACTTGCAGGAGTCAGCCCCACAACTGTTTCTCGCGTCATCAACAGAAAAGGCTATTTATCCGACAAAACGATTTCTAAGGTTGAGGCAGCCATGCGAGAGTTGGCCTACAAGCCTAACAATCTAGCGCGTAGCCTCCAAGGAAAATCAGCTAAGCTAATCGGGCTTATTTTCCCTAATATCAGCAATGTTTTTTATGCAGAATTGATTGACAAGCTAGAGCACGAGCTCTTTAAACAGGGCTATAAAACCATCATCTGCAATAGTGAGCATGACTCAGACAAGGAGCGTGAATACCTTGAGATGTTAGAAGCCAACCAGGTGGATGGTATCATCTCTGGTAGCCACAATTTGGGCATCGAGGACTACAATCGCGTGACTGCGCCAATTATTGCCTTCGACCGTAATCTTTCGCCGGATATTCCTGTCGTCTCTTCAGACAACTACGGAGGCGGAGTGCTGGCGGCTCAGACCTTGGTCAAGGCTGGTGCTCAAAATATCATCATGATTACTGGCAATGACAATTCCAACTCACCAACAGGCCTGCGCCATGCTGGCTTTGCTTCCGTCCTACCTGATGCACCTATTATCAATGTTTCCAGTGATTTTTCTCCCGTCCGAAAGGAAATGGAAATCAAGCAAATCCTTAATCAAATTAAACCCGATGCTATTTTTACTTCAGATGATTTGACAGCTATCTTAATCATGAAAGTCGCTCAGGAACTAGATATCCAGATTCCCGAAGATTTGAAAATCATCGGCTACGATGGCACCTACTTTGTGGAGAACTACTACCCACAGCTGGCAACTATCAAGCAACCACTGAAAGATATTGCTCATCTATCTGTAGACCTACTCCTCAAAAAGATTGCTGGTCAAGAAGTTCAAACAACAGGCTATTTCCTGCCGGTCAGTCTCTTGCCAGGAAAAAGTATCTGATTTTTACTAAAAAGACAACCTCAAAAATGAAGGTTGTCTTTTTTATGTCTAATCTTTCAAAAAACTCTCAGACTATTTATCAAAGCTTTCTAAGGCTTTTTCACGTTCTTCAACTTGACCCTTAGCGTCTAATTTTTCGCCCTTGTAAACTGTGGATTCCCATGATCCATACATTGGGTTAGGGAAGATGATGAATTTTTCACCAAATTCTTTTTGAAGTTCGTCCAATTTTTTGTCACGCTCTTCAGAAGATTTTTTGGAGAAGTCTGCAAAGTCAACTAAATTATCCCCAAATAGCATAACTAAATTTGTCGTTTCTTGAACCTTTTGGCGACGTCCTTCTTTTGACTTGACGCCTTCTTCCAAGAACATCAAATGGTCACGTCCCTGAACAGGAATGCCTTCTTTTTCGAGGTTCTTAATGGTTGCATCTACCTGACTAGCCGCACGGTCAGAAACATAGTAAATTTGTACACCATTTTCATTGGCAAATTGGAGGAATTCCTTTGCTCCTGGAACGGCTTTAGCCTCCGCCTTTTGGACCCAAACATCCCAATTTTCAGGTGTAAATGCTGTGCCATCTTTTACATTTTTCACTTGGTAAGGGCTGTTATCCAGTACAGTCTCATCCAAGTCTAAGACGATGGAATAAGGTTTTTCTGTCGGTGTTTTTAATAATTCTTTCAGACGATTCGTTGCAACGTTATAGCCTTGTAAATACAAAGCCTTGGTTTCAGCCGCCTTTTGATACCAAAGAGTAGACATGGTATTTTCTCTCGAACGAAGCTGTTCATAGGTCATCGAAATCTTATTATCCGATGTACTGCTCTCTGTTGTCTTATTTTCTGTTGGTTTCGGAGCACAGCTCGTCAGAATAATAACTGATGCCAATGCAGAAAAAATGGTTACGGTAGCTTTCGTTGCTTTCATAAAAAAACATCCTCCTAATATTAATCTAATAAAATTATAACGTTTTCATAATGATTGTCAAGAAAGACTCCTAGCTTAGCATCTAATAATTTGCTATTTTTTGAAGGACTAGCTTCACGTAAGGGTTTTGATCTTTTGTATTACTTCACCACTAGCTCCATCTGCATTCTTTTTAGATTCCTTACCGCAAAAAAGCCGAGATAAGAATCTCAGCTTTTTTATTCTTCTGTAACAAATTGACTCAAAATCCCATTGATAAACTTACTTGATTTTTCATCTGAGAATTTTTTCGCCAGCTCAATAGCCTCGTTAACTGCAACAAGCTGTGGTGTCTCGTCATATTCTAGTAGCTCATACAAACCTAAACGTAGAATATTTTTCTCTACCAGAGTCAAACGATCTAAGGTCCAACCAGCCTTCAAATACTGAGTAATCTTATCATCGAGCACACTTTTGGATTGCATTACGCCATTAACTAGATTGAGCAAGAAGATCGGAAGTTCAACTTGTTCCTCTTCTTCCTTATCATGTAGATAAGCAAAGCGACAGGCTTCAACTATATCCTCATCATACTCCAGACTCATCAATGCCTGAAATGCGCGCTCACGTAAATCACGTCTTGAGTCTACCATTACCTTACTCATTGAGGAAATCCTCATCAAATAAATCAGCCATATCCGGTTTTGGAGATTTTTCAGGAACAATACCTGCAACATGGACATTAACAGCTGACAAACTTACATCTGCCATATCATGGACAGCACTTTTCACAGCCTTTTGAATAGCCATAGCAACGGTAGGAACCCCTACACCATACTCCAAGTACAGATAAATATCCACTGTTACATCGCCATTATCCGCAGTATGAAGATAGACCCCACGACTCAAAGAACGCTTAGCTAAGCTATCTGACATACTCTTGTTTGCAAAAGAGTGAACTCCATCTACCTTTGCAGTTGCAATCGCAATGATTTTTTCCAAAACGCGTGGCGCAATAACAATTTCACCTAATTGTTCAGTTGCCATAGTGATTACCTCTTCTATATTATGCGCGAGAAACGTATGTTCCTTCTGCAGTGTTGATGATCAATTTTTGTCCAACTTCAATAAAGTCTGGAACGTTAACAACAAGACCAGTTTCAAGAGTAGCTGGTTTACCAGAACCAGTTACAGTAGCACCCTTGATTGATGGTTGAGTTTCAGTTACAACTAATTCAACGGTTGTTGGCACTGTCACACCAATCACTTCATTTCCATAGAACTGGATTTTTACGTCAGAGTTTTCAAGGATGTATTTCAATTCATCTTCAACATTGACTACTGGAATTTCATATTGGTCATAGGTTTCAGTATTCATGAAGTAAGCAGTGTCATCCATTTGGTACAAGTATTGAGCAGGCACAGTTTCAATAATAGCTTGCTCAAATTTTTCTTCTGGACGGTAGCTTGTATCAAAAGTTGAACCAGTACGGACGTCACGCAATTTCATACGCATGATCGTATTTCCTTTACCTGGTTTATGGTGGCTTGCTTCCAAAACGCGGATCAATTTGCCATCAGCTGTTTCAAAAGTCATACCAGCTTTCAATTTACTTGCTTCAATCATGTGATTTTTACCTCTTTAATAAATAATTTACTCTTTATTGTACCATAAAGCCTGATAATTCTCAAATAACAATCAACTCCAAATGGTTGTAGCTTCTAAATTTTCAGGCTTAATCATCATATCAATCTGTAGACTTGCCTCAGTCGACAGGAACGATATTTCCCTCTTCATCTTTCTTGACATGGACATATTTCCCATCCACCTCAATATAAAATGTTTTTTCCTTGCCTTGAGAAGATGAAACTTGTTGCTGAAGTTCTCCACCTAGAGCTTGGCCAAGGTTCATCCCCATCAAAAGATTCATGCCGTTTCCACCTTCGTTTTTGGCTGCAGCAATCAAAGCCTCATTACGCGCCCTGCGTTCTTCAATTTCGATCGTGTTGTATTTCATAGCCGCCAACTCACTATCAAGCTTGCGAACAGTCGCCATGCTATCTTCATCATAGCTTATGTCTTCAAGGAGGACATTAGTTACTTCCAAACCATATAAGCTTGTCCAAGTTTGATTGACCTCTTGTTTTGCAAGTTCATTAAAGACTTCTTGATTAGCATTGAGGCTATAGATGTCCACTTGATTGTCAGCAGTATACTTTGCGATGGCAACCGCAATCTTTGGTGGCAGATTTTGGCGTAGAGTCCCTTGTGCTACATCTTGCAAGGTAAATGGTTGATCCACCGTAATCTGACGACTTACAGAACTAATATAAAAGAGAACTGGATCCGCAATTTTGACATCATACAGCCCGTAAAATCTGATACTAAGCAGTTGTTGATAGCGTTCACTAAAGTATTCAACAGGGTTTTGAGTTCCAAATTTATTGCCTGTGAAAGGCTGGATCTTGAAATAAATAATTTCTTGTTGGGTCACAACTTGTCCACCAAATGAGAAGCGATTCTTAAAGTTTTCCCAAGTTCCTTTGATCCCACCTTTTTCTAGTAACCAAGCATTATCGCCAGCTTGCCATTCGTGGCTACCAGCTTCCAAAAGTTCTCCCAGAAAAGTTCCATTGTTGACCAATAAAGCTACATAGCCTTGAGGAACAATTACCAAAGAGCCATCCGTTAAAAGACCGGTATTTTGATTGCCGTGTCGAGATTGACCGTCTGGGTCTTTTGTCAAAAGAACACCTTTAACTGCCAAGGCTTCTGACGGAACTGACTCAGGCAGAACAACCGCTTCTTTAAACTTGCTATCACGAAAGCTACTGATGCCCCCAGAAAGGGCTGCTTTAATAAATCCCATACTATCTCCTATTTATAAAATTCAATTTCATCGACAACATCATAGGTGTCCAAGAGCCAATCTTGAGCTGTTCGTACCAAGGAAGCCTGACAGTATTCACACTTGGAAACAGAGTCAATCGTCAGAGGAGCCCCACAGTTTGGACAGTGGTCACTAAGAATATCAGTCTTCGTGACTTCTTCAGTTTTAGCATCATGCAGACGAATGAAGTTTAAGCGATAAACTGTAAATAAGTCCTTGGTTGGATCACCTTCGATAATCCGTCCTGTTTCATCGTCCCTGATATAATCCCTCATAGTCGATGACAGGATCACTTCCAGTCTATCATGACCTTGCGGATTTGGATAGAAGTCCTTAATCTTAGAATTTTCTACTCGTACACGTTCCAAGACATTGGTCGTTTTCGCTCGAATATGCTCCTGTAGCTGAGTGCTGTGCTGGTCATAGAGACTCGGACTTTCTAAGCCACGAACCGAAGCCCAATCTTTCTCGGTCCAGGCAGATTGAAGTCGAAGGTAGATTACCTTCACCTGTGACAAGAAACGCTCTTCATCAAAGTTTGGATCCTGTTGTTTCAGTTGTCTAATCGCTTCGAGATTATTCTGAATCGGCTTGCCGGCTCTTTCCTCAGTCGTTCTTTTTAATTCATTATTTGAAGAACTAGTGTCATCTGTACCTTTTACTAAGTTATATAGTAAACCGATAACACCACCGATGACAACAACGGCAAAACTTCCCGAAGAACCCGAACCAGAGCCTGAGCTATAACTGCTCGAACCTCCAGACCAACTGTCACCTCCAGACCAACTGCTTCCGCCACCCGAATCAATCAAGCTGCTACCACCACTTTCAGAATTTCCCACACCAGCATCAACGGCAGGGGCTAAAAAGAAGAGTAGAACAAGAAAGATGGTCGCAAATACTAAAATACCTTTTTTCATAAGCCTCTTTTTATCCTTTAAATTAACAGGGTAAGAAAAGATTCTTTAATCTAAATAACAATCAATTCTTTTGGCGCAAGGGTTAGGACTTCACAGCCTGTTTCTGTAATGAGGAGATCGTCTTCGATGCGGACGCCGTATTTGCCGTCCAGATAAATACCTGGCTCATCGGTCAGGACCATGCCTGCCTCAATCGGCTCTTCTGACTTGCCAAAGTAAGGAATCTCATGGATATCCAGACCGATACCGTGGCCAATCCCGTGGCTAAAGTAAGGACCATAGCCAGCATCGTTAATAATCTGCCGCGGAATTCGGTCAAAATCAATCCGACTAAGCCCAGCCTTAGCAGCTTCTATCAGAGCTTGATTGCTACGCAGGACAATATCATAGATTTCCCGCTCTTCGTCTGTCACCTGTCCCACATGAACAGTCCGCGTCATATCACTGACATAGTGGTTGTAGTAGCAGCCAAAGTCCATGGTCAGGGTTTCGCCATTTTGAATGACCTTATCACTAGCCACACCGTGCGGCATAGCAGAGCGGTAGCCTGAAGCGATGATAAAGTCAAAAGAGGCACCTGAAGCACCTAGCTGACGCATCCGGGCATCTAAAAAGTTCATAACCGCTAGCTCTGTCGTCTCACCTGGCTTGATAAAGTCCAGTACATCTAGGAAGGCTTGATCTGAAATTTGGCAGGCCTTGCGAATGGTCGCGATTTCTTGCTCATCTTTAATCATGCGGAGATTCTCGATAAAACCGGTCATTGGCACCAGCTCATATCCTGAGAAAAGACTTTCTAGCATCTTGAAATAAGCATAGGAAATCTCGTCATCAAAACCGATTTTTTGCAGCTTGTTGTCCGCTATGATTTTAGCAATCTCACCAAGTGCGTCTCGCGTTTCAACAATGTCAAATCCTTGAACTACTCCCTTGGCAATCAGTGTATAACGGGCATCCGTCAGGAAAATACGACGTGTCTTACTGATGAAAACTGTCGCCTCTGTTCCGCTAAAGCCAGTCAGATAGTATATATTTTTTAAATTGGTTACTAAGACAGCATCACATTCTGTCTGAGCCAATGCTACTTCAAATTTTTCAACTCTTGATAACATGAGAAAACCTCCGTAAAATGATTCAATTTATTATAGCAAAAAAAAACGAAAATAATACAATCTATATAGTTAGGATTAGATAAAATTGACATTTGAAAGCGCTAAATATATAATGTCTGTAAACAAGAAAGAATGAGGTAACGATATGAATAAAACAGAATTACTATTACAAAGGCTAGATGATATTGCTCAGTCTCTAAAAGATTCTAGACAAGCACTAGCTATGCTGGCACTTGGTTCTTGCGGAGCAGAAAGAGAACGATTGGATCAGTACTCCGATTTGGATTTCTTTGTTATTGTAAAAGATGGCTACAAGCAGGCCTATATCCAGGACCTAACCTGGTTAAGTAAGCTAGAACCAATTGCATTTCACTACCAAAATACAGTGGACGGACATAAAGTTCTATTTGAAGATGATGTTTTTTGTGAATTTGCTGTCTTTGAAGCTCATGAACTAGCAAACATTCCCTTCGCTGAAGGCAAGATTATCTGGAAGGAAGTCGGTTTTGATGGAACAATCTGCCAGCCACAAAGATTGCCATCAAAAGAAAATAGAGACCGTGAATGGCTGTTGGGAGAAATTTTATGCAATCTATATATAGGACTAGGTCGCTATCAACGAGGCGAAAAATTGGCTGCTTATGATTTCATCCAAAACAGATCCGTCAAGCTTTGGACTGAATTAATCAATTTGGAAAAAATTTCTAAATCTGATTTTATAGATATTTTTAACAGCAACAGACGATTTGAAAAAGGTTATCCAAATGAGGCCAAACAATTACCCTACTTTTTGCAAGGTTACGAACGAATCTCTGAATCTGCTCAGGCACTCCTAGAATATCTTGATAAACACTATTCTCTTAACCCATTTATAAAAGAAAAAATTCGTAATTTATTATAAAAAAGACTCTGCCTAAAAAAGCAGAGTTTTTAAAATCTTATTTTAATTTTCCTTTCAAATAGTGTCCTGTGTAGCTGGCTTCATTGGCCGCTACTTCTTCTGGTGTACCAGTTGCAATAATCGTACCACCACCGACACCACCTTCTGGGCCTAAATCAATAATATGGTCAGCTGTCTTAATCACATCTAGATTGTGCTCAATAACTAAGACGGTATTTCCATCATCAACGAAACGATCTAGAACTTTTAGCAGACGAGAAATGTCTTCTGTATGAAGTCCGGTCGTCGGTTCATCCAAGATGTAGAGAGACTTGCCGGTCGATCTCTTGTGGAGCTCACTAGCCAACTTCATCCGCTGGGCTTCACCACCCGATAAAGTAGTCGCTGGCTGTCCTAAAGTAACATACCCCAAGCCCACATCTTTAATTGTTTGTAACTTCCGATTGATCTTTGGAATATGTTTGAAGAAATCAACTGCATCATTAACTGTCATATCTAAGATTTGTGAGATATTCTTTTCCTTGTAGTGTACTTCTAAGGTCTCACTGTTGTAGCGTCTTCCATGACAAACTTCGCAAGGAACATAAACATCCGGTAAGAAATGCATTTCGATTTTGATGATACCGTCACCCGAGCAAGCCTCACAACGGCCACCCTTCACGTTAAAACTAAAACGACCCTTCTTATAGCCACGAATCTTGGCTTCATTGGTTTGAGCAAAAAGATCCCGAATATCATCAAAAACTCCAGTGTAGGTGGCAGGGTTGGAGCGCGGTGTCCGACCAATTGGACTTTGATCAATATCGATTAAACGATCTATATAATCTACTCCAGAGATCGTTTTAAATTTTCCAGGCTTATCCGAATTACGATTGAGTCTTTGAGCCAAGGTCTTTTTTAGAATAGAGTTGACCAAGGTCGATTTGCCGGATCCCGAAACTCCCGTCACAGCGATAAACTTCCCAAGTGGGAAACGAGCTGTAATGTTCTGTAAATTATTTTCAGTCGCACCTGTAATTTCGATAAAACGCCCATTTCCTACACGACGTTCCAGTGGTACTGGAATTTCACGCTTGCCTGATAGGTACTGTCCAGTGATAGACTTCTTATTCTTAGCCACTTGTGCAGGAGTACCAGCTGCAACTATTTCACCACCAAAGACTCCTGCTCCTGGCCCGACATCAATCAGCCAGTCAGCCTCCCGCATGGTGTCCTCATCGTGCTCAACCACGATGAGGGTATTTCCTAGGTCACGCATCTTCTTAAGGCTGGCAATCAGGCGGTCATTGTCACGCTGGTGCAAGCCAATCGATGGTTCATCAAGAATATAAAGAACGCCACTCAAATTAGAACCAATCTGGGTCGCCAAGCGAATCCGCTGGCTTTCGCCTCCTGATAATGTACCAGCAGAACGAGATAGGGTCAAGTAATTAAGACCAACGTTATTGAGGAAGGTTAGCCGATCATGAATTTCTTTGAGAATAGGCCGAGCAATCGTAGCTTCGTTGTCTGTCAAGCTAAGCTTGTCCAACTGAAGCAAATGATCCGCAATGGACAAGTCCGAAATCTCACCAATATGCAAACCAGCTTCACCCCCAACCCTGACTGATAAGGCCTGAGGACTAAGACGATAGCCATGACAAGCTACGCAGGATAACTCATTCATATAGGTTCGCATCTGGGTCCGAGTATAGTCACTATTGGTCTCATGGTAGCGACGGTTGATATTGGTAACTACTCCCTCAAAAGGAATGTCAATATCTCGCACACCTCCGAATTCATTCTCATAGTGGAAATGGAATTCTCGTCCATCTGAGCCAAAGAAAATCAATTGCTTTTCTTCTTCACTTAGCTCTTCAAAAGGCTTGTCCATATCAATGCCAAAGGAGGTCATCGCCTGTTCTAGCATCTGCGGGTAGTAGTTGGAAGAGATAGGATTCCAGGGCGCCAGTGCACCTTCTCGTAAAGTCATACTAGAATCTGGCACCACAAGATCTAGGTCTACTTCTAGTTTTACGCCCAAGCCATCACAGTCCGGACAAGAGCCAAAAGGCGCATTGAAAGAGAAAAGACGTGGCTCAAGCTCGGGCACTGTAAAGCCACAAACCGGACAGGCATAGTGTTCAGAGAAGAGTAGTTCTTTCCCATCCATGGTATCGATAACTACATAGCCCTCTGCAATCCTTAAAGCAGCTTCGACCGAATCAAAAAGACGACTTCTCACTCCCTCTTTGATGACAATTCGGTCTACCACAACCTCAATGTCATGTTGCTTGCTTTTTGATAAGTCAGGAACTTCTGTCACATCGTAAATTTCACCATCCACGCGCACTCGGACGTAGCCATCTTTCTGAATCTTATCAAAGACAGTCTTATGCTGGCCCTTTTTCTTGCGGATAACTGGCGCCAAAATCTGCAAGCGCTGGCGCTCTGGAAGCTCCAAGACTTGGTCTACAATCTGCTCAACAGAGGAAGCCGTAATAGCTCCGTGGCCGTTGACACAGTATGGTGTTCCAACACGGGCATAGAGCAAGCGCAAGTAGTCATTGATCTCAGTAACAGTTCCTACAGTTGAACGGGGGTTTTTACTCGTCGTCTTTTGATCGATGGAAATAGCCGGGCTAAGACCATCAATTGAGTCCACATCCGGCTTTTCCATATTACCTAAGAACTGCCGAGCATAGGCCGACAAACTCTCAACATAGCGACGTTGCCCCTCAGCATAGAGAGTGTCGAAAGCCAGACTAGACTTACCTGAACCGGATAATCCTGTCACCACAACCAGCTTATCTCTAGGAATTTCTACATCAATATTTTTTAGATTATGAGCTCGCGCTCCATGGATCACAATTTTATCTTGCATCTTAACCTCATTTCACTTTGAACATTCTCTATTATATCAAAATTTTCTCTATTCTTTTGCTCCAAAAATCGTGAATTTATAGTATAATAGTACGGTGTCTAAAAAAACAATCTGGAAAGGAAAAAGAGCATGAAACAAGTCTTTTTATCTACTACGACCGAATTCAAAGAGATTGACTCCCTCGAATCGGGTACTTGGATCAATCTTGTCAATCCTTCCCAGAGCGAATCAGTTGAAATTGCCAATGCTTTCGGTATTGATATCACCGACTTACGGGCGCCACTCGATGCGGAAGAAATGTCCCGGGTAACGATCGAAGATGACTATACTTTGATTATCGTGGACGTTCCCATCACTGAAGAAAGAAACAACAAGACCTATTATGTCACTATTCCGCTTGGTATCATTCTGACGGAGGATGCCATTATCACCACCTGTTTGGAAAAGCTCCCCTTGTTGGATATCTTCATCCACCGTCGCCTGCGCAACTTTTACACCTTTATGAAGTCACGCTTTATCTTTCAGATTCTCTATCGTAATGCCGAGCTATATCTGACAGCCCTACGTTCTATTGACCGCAAGAGTGAGCAGATTGAAAGCCAGCTACACCAGTCTACGCGAAACGAAGAATTGATTGAACTCATGGAGTTGGAAAAAACCATTGTCTACTTCAAGGCCTCTCTCAAAACCAATGAGCGCGTGATTAAAAAGCTGACCAGCGCCACTAGCAATATCAAAAAATACCTAGAGGATGAAGACTTGCTAGAAGACACCTTGATTGAGACCCAGCAGGCCATTGAGATGGCAGACATTTATGGAAATATCCTGCGTGGGATGACAGACACCTTTGCGTCCATTATTTCCAATAACCAGAACAACATTATGAAAACTCTGGCCTTGGTAACGGTCGTTATGTCCATTCCAACTATGATTTTTTCTGCCTATGGTATGAACTTTAAAAATAACGATATCCCACTCAATGGCGAACCTCATGCCTTTTGGATCATCATGTTTATCGCCTTTGCTATCAGCGGTTCTCTCACCGTTTACCTCATGCACAAAAAACTATTTTAATTGATAGAAGGAAAGCCTATGTCACAAGTATCTATAGACAAACTTAGCAAGAAAAACCAAGAATTTATTCGCATTGCAACTCACCAGTTGATTGAAGCTGGGAAAACCGATGAGGAAATCAAAGTCCTCCTAGAAGAGATTATTCCTACCATCCTTGAAAACCAATCCAAAGGAATCACTGCCCGTGGTCTCTACGGTTCCCCAACTGCCTGGGTTCAGCAATTAACCGCTGCAGAGAAAAAAGCAGCTGAAAATCCTGCACAAAATGACGATCCGCGCCTCATGATTTTGGATTCTGCTCTTTTAATTTTCGGGCTTTTATCTATTTTCCAAGGAGCAGTTAACTATTTTGCAAAAACACCGAATCCTTACGGATTTACTACCCTAGTTCTGGGTAGTTTAACAGGAGGTTTGGTTTTCTATTCACTCTACCATTTCATTTATCGCTACTATGAACCGGACCAAGAATACGGTACTAAACCACCTTTTTGGAAATCAGCTATTGTTATGAGTGGTGCTGTCCTACTTTGGTTGGTAGCCTTCACTCTTAGTGCTTTCCTACCAAGCTTCCTTAATCCGCAATTGCCAAACCTCCTTGTCATAATGATTGGTGGTCTTGCCCTAGTAGGACGCTGGTACCTCAAGAAAAAATTCAACATTAAAAGCGCCACAGCTAACCCGAGACGCTACTAATTTTTTGATTCCTAAGCAAACCAGCTTAGGAATTTTTTTATTTTCTTTTTTTCGAAAAATAAAGTACTAGGTCATCACTATTTTCACAAGGAGCATATGGGGCAAGGGCTTCATTGTTAAACCAAAGTCCAGAACCATCTGGAATATATCCTCTTTTAATATATAAGCGCTGTGCCGGCCCATATCCCTTATGTAATCCCACTCCCAAGGTAACCACATCTGAATATTTCAAGGCTTCTTGCTCTGCTTTTTCGATTAGAGCCGTGCCAATCCCCTGCCTTTGAAAGCTTTCAAAAACATTAAAATCAGTTAACTCCGGATAAAGACCTGCAAAAGGACCGTGATTTGCTGATGGAATGACTGTTATATAACCTGCCAAAAATCTGCCAACAAGAGCCACCAAAACTTGGCGTTCTCCCTCCTCTTGCTCAAGAAAATATTTGTGCAGAATATCTTTTCGCTCAGGCCATCCCTGCTCAACAAAAGCATTTGATAATCCTTCAATATCCTCAAAAAGCATCTTTCTGACGATTCGCTCTTCACCCATATCATACTCCTTATAACAGATTCTTATCTCATTTTAACACTTTAAAGAGAAATAAAAAACCCTGCAAAAGCAGGGATTTACTTAATCCTCTTTTACGAAAGTCATCCTTGATCGCTATGAATACATTCTTTAACTTTTAACAAGTGTATAAGCTTCTCTCAACCATGTCCGACCAACTTTGCTAGAAAAGAAACAAGCTAGTTTTTATCTTTTTGGTATAGGTTTAGAAAATCTTGATAAGATTTTAAGAGATGATCCTTCTTATCAGACGAATACCAACCATCTAGTTTGATGTTAGTATAGAGATCGATTTCCCCTTCAGCAGCTAGAAGCTTTAGACTTTTTTCATAAGAATCATCGCCAGTTATCAATAAGCTCCATCCGGCACTAAATTTCTTTTCTATACCAGGCAATTCTTTACTTAATTTCAAACTCTTGATATTTAAATCCTCTCCTCCCTCAATGAGAGTAATATTCTGTGTTTTATTGGCCAAGACTAGTCCATAACGATTCAATTTATCATCCAGGTCAGTAGCTGAATAGATTGGTTGCTTCGAATGGGCTGTTAGAGGTTCGAAATAGCGATCCAGAGAAAAAGTCTGACCATTTTCAATATTCGTATAAAGAGTCTGGGTAAAGGAGCCACTACTTGAACTAGAATAGTAGCTTGCATTTGATCCACCTGGTAGATATACCTCAAAAGAAAAATAGAGTTGACTGTCTTGAGGATCTTGATACAGTTGGTGACTCACTTTCCCCGGAATAGCTTGAGGATGTAGTTTTTGAGCCAACTGGAGTAGGTCATAATCTTTGTAAGTCCCTTCAGCTTGGTTTAGAAGTCTAATTTTCAGGTGGTTATTCTTATTCTTATCTCTACTAAATTGCTGGTAACTATCGTAGTAAAAAGTTTTGTTGGGGTAATTCATCTCTTGCTGCAAGATATACTTGTCAGACAAGATGGCCAAATTAGGATTCTCGACCATATAGAGATTATCACCCAGCTTTTCTATCTTAAAAGTCGCATCCTTATCAGGTCTATTTTTACCAACCTCTTGCTGCTCAGTCTGATTTTGCTCAGAGTGTATAGTATTTTTTTGTTTTTCAGCAACGTAAGAAGCCAAAAATAAACCAATTGCAAATGCTAAAGTATAGCCACCAATATTCAAAAAGATTTTATTTTGAAATAGTTTTTTTATCTTTATAAGGATCTGACTCACTTATCTTTCCTCCGGAACTTTTACTCGACGAAGCTGACCATCTATAAGGACATAGATAATTCGTCCCGATTTTATCATTTTATCAGGGGTTAAATCATGAAAATTATTTATCTTAAACTGCAGAGGAACTAAAGCCTGGTTGCCGTTTTGAACCATTACAGAAATTGATCCTGCCACAAGATTGTCATTAGTTTCAGCTTGACTAACCGTCATCTGTCCTACCTCAAGACTAAATATGGAGAAAATTCTATACAGAGGTCCCTGCTCCACAATCTCCTTAACGGTATTCATATACGTTTCAGACAAAGGGCTACCAGGGTTATATTGAAGCCAATTAATATATTGCGGGCCGGCTGGATTAGACCGCTTAGATTCATCAATAAGAGTGCTGACGTCTTTTACAGTTTTTATTCCATAGCGTCTGGTTTTATCGAAACTAACTTGATTTAGCATCGTATTGGTAGAGCTAAGATCAGTCAGGCTTCCTAAGGCACTTATGTGGTCATATAGATCGAAATGCTGCGTGTAAACCGGACCTTTTTTGAAGTCAACGGTAACTACTTCTTCACTATCGATATCAAGTCCAATTGGGACAATCCCTTCCGCCCAATTGATTTTGCCTTCCTCCTGTACCTTCTTTATAAACAAGTCATAAGGAAGTGGAGTTTCAGGACTTTTCTTCTGTTTTACGATTTGTTCCGCTTCATACTCTTGTTTCTTTTGAGCAGACCAAAAAGGAGCTTCTCCTGGATAATTAAATAGTCTAGCAAAATCAGAGGCTTGTTGAGTGGAATCCTTAGTGTATTTAAACAGTGGATAGATAGCGAAACTAGCTTTCTTAGCCATTTCGAGGACATGAGGATATTCTTGATAGAGATTGATCAGGTCTCCACCCTGATATGGTCTCATCATGATAACTTTGTCTTGATTTTGCTTTTCTTGGTTATCATAGGAATTTGTGTCTTTTTTAGCATCAACAATAAAGCTTAGGCTCTTTAAACGGTCAGCAAAAATAGGATTACTTTGAGCAATTTTAAATTCACTATTATCGCTAGCAGTTAAGACTTCTTCTTGTGCAGCTCCTATGTAGTGAGCAATCCGGCTCTTTGCCGTCTTTAAGTCAATAATCAAAGATGCTTTTTTAGAGTCGCCATCAATCTCTTCCAGCTCTATTTCTATATAAGGAGCATCTGGAGACGAGTCAAGCACATCTAATTTCGCGGTACTCTTAATGTTATATTTTTTCTTTTCTTTAAGAAGGAGGGCTCGTACATCGACCTTCTTTAATGACTGAATCCCTTCATCTTCTTTGTAAATATCAATCTGATAAAAATATTCCGTGTTCTTTTTGTCATAAAAAGCCTTCCCCTCGTCAGGATACGGATCCTCGGGGAGTTTGTAATTCTGTGCAACTAGATAGCCATCTTTCTCCTGGACTTTTCCAAATTTATCGATAGCCAGGGCAATATTTCCGATTTTCTGAAAGTCATTTACCTGACTAACACCTATTCGATACCGTTCTTCTGACTCAGTCCGACTATGATTCTTGCTAATCCCTTCCCTTTTTGCAGGTTCAGGACTAATCGTTGGGTAATAGATCAGATAGGTTACTAGCGCTAGAAAAAAGAAACTAGATATTTTAATGATTTTTTTGAAAGGTGTTTGATCCATATTCGCTTCCCTAATAAAAATATAATAATACCATTCTATCATACTTTTCTGCCACTTTTAGCAGAAATCTTACCCAAAAATGATATAATAGTGCATAATCTATCTTAAAGGAGTGTAGGATGAAGAAGCTAGAGAATTTCTCTTGGCAAATGTGGCAAATTTATGCTTTAGCAGCGCTGGTCGTTTTTATTGTTGGTGGTGCTTGTTCTTTCTTTTTTGTAAAAGAAGCTACTTATGTAGTTAAAGAACGAAATTATGTTTATAAAGGGAAGAATTTGCGTTTAACGAATTATGTAACAATTGGAGAGAATGAGCCTGAATTTCCTATGATAGCCCTCTCTTTTAAGGAAGACGATAATGAACGGGGCTCATCTATTTTTGCCGTAGGTCGGAAATATCTAGCAGTTCAAGATTCCAAGCAATATGATGGCACACTGAAAAAGAAGGATAAGGAAGAATACTTCCGAATTCGTTATTACCAACTAGGACAAG
Organism: Streptococcus sp. 2_1_36FAA; assembly: GCF_000161955.2. NCBI lineage: Bacteria > Bacillati > Bacillota > Bacilli > Lactobacillales > Streptococcaceae > Streptococcus > Streptococcus sp. 2_1_36FAA. Next base: position 93,021 of record NZ_KI391975.1, on the reverse strand, counting down.
AAAAAGGAGAAGGTCAAACGATTGATGCCTTAAAGATTGTTCAAGATATGGGATATGTATCTATAAATGGCGAATTAGATAATCAGATGTATTCTGATGGAAAAAATGACTATGTAAAAATCCAGATAGACTACAATAACGAAATTTATATCAATCTGACTAATAAAAAGGCAACAAAAAAACGCCCCAAAGAGACGATCCAATTCGGCTATGGAGGAATCTATCGTGCACTCTCAGATCCATCATTTATTACTGAGGCATATAGTGATGACGAGAGTAATATACATAGTTACGGACCTTGGTTTGAGTACAAAAAAGACGATAAAGACTCAATTTCAACTGGCAATTCTTCCGACAAGAATCATAGTAGCAGTAATGTTAAAACTGAGGATAACGTAACACTTGCAACACTTAAGAAGTATGGTTATTTATTAGTTTTAAAAGAAAATATGACCTTAGATGATAGTGAAACTCTGACAAAGATTTTATATCCTGATGCCTCCTATTTTCACTGGACCATTAGGAGCAGATATACAAAAACTGGCCGGGAAGAGTATGTAGAAACAGATCAAGAGTTCAAGCAAGTAATTAAGGAGGATGCTATTGAAAAAGATATTGAAGATTAATTCTGACAAGTGGAAAAGTATGCTTGTCCTCGTGTGCTTTCTAGCACTCTTGTTCCTGTTTTTCTATAAGAATCTAGAGGCCAATCTCAAGGGTTTTTATGCTAATCGGAATTTCCCTGGAGAGATTAAGATTACAGGCTTTTCCTGGGCTGAAAAAAGAACGGGCATTGATGTTAATTTTACTTATACTGAAAAAATTAACGGCAAGAATATTTCTCTGCCCTTGAAAAAATCCGTACGCTTTAAACAATTAGTCATGCCTTATTATGACAAAATAGATTTATCTGATAGATACAACCCTATATCTGAGTTAGGGACGACTTATGATGAATCTATCAGAGTTTATTTACCAATGATTGAAAAAATGCTGGAAATCAATCCCGAACGGACCAAGTTAGAAGAGTCTTTAACAAGAAAATTAAATCAAACTCCAGATCTAAGTGGAGCATCAGCTAAGTTAAGAAGCACCCTATCTGATCAAGCTAATTTTGTTAGAGGTGAAACTTGGTATAGCGATCGCATTGAAGATGCTACTAAAAATAAACATTCTATCCTTGAGGAATTGTACGATTTTTCATTAAATCATGCCTTGTCACAAGGAGCTGTCTATGTCCAAATTATCTTGCCCAAAGGAGTCGACAGAGAAGATATCCACCTAAGAGACCAAATCCAACAGTTGTTAGAACAATTAAGCCTGCCAGATGGAGCCTACGTCCTAGGGACGATTGATGAAGCAGAAGGTGATTTTGTCGTCGTTGAGCAAGGAAAAATTAGAGAAAGGAGATAGGGATGTCAGAGAATAAAGAAAAGGTTAAAGTAAGTTTCCCTTGGCAAATCGGATTATTAGTTGCACTTTACTTAGTTATTGCTAGTATGCCTTTTTTACACGATAAAACATCACAAATTTATCTATTCCAAAATAATAATCCTATTTTTGGTGGAAAAGAATTTGCAGATCTGAACAATTCCTATTTTAAGAATTCCTTTATTTTTCTATCTGTTCTTCCTGCCCTAGCCGTTTTATTGAAATTCATTTTAAAAAACAAAGGCTATCCTTTTCTAGCAAGTTTACAATCTTTTCTATTTTTTATAGCTAGTTTTGTCTTAATGGTTTACACAATGTTCTCCATCACCATCCAAAGAGACATTTATAAGCTTGATTGGGGATATTACTTCTGCCAAATAATTTTTCTAATTTTTATCTTTAATGATCTAAGCTTTCTAAGAGCATGGATAAAAAAGATACCATCACCTTAATTGCAAAGAATAAAAGAAAAAGAACCATTTATGAACCGTATAGAAAGCTATATTCAGTTCATAAGTGGTTTTTTGATGGTCACACCTAGCTTCTCTTAGAAATTGTTCACTGACCTCTTTTTTATTTGCTTCGAAAATATTTCCAATAAAGAGAGCAGGGAATGGGCAAACTGAGAATCAACCAAAAGCGGTTGACAACAATGTCCGCCTTTCCTGCGCTGTTAAAATGAATGAGAACCTGCTCTGGTATCAGGCAGATAAGCAAAAATATGATTACTGCTAAGATAAACAAAACGAATAAATCTTTCTTTTTCATTAGCCATGGACCTCCTTAAAATATCCTTGTTTTATTAAATGCCTATAAAGGACGGCAGCCAAAAGCAAAAGTCCAAGAGCTGAGATTCGCAGCGACATCTCCAAGTCCATACCAAATAGTAAGGATAAGCAAAGAGGGAACACAAGAACCAAGATGCCAATTCCTCCAGACAAGATAGCCGAAAAACTTTGCTTAATAACAATCATTTCATTGTCCCAGATGAACTTAGGATAATGAAAATTGACCACAAGTCCCTGAAGAGCTGTAAACAGTGAATAAGCCAGTGAAATAAGGACCAAATCCACTACTTGCAATCCTCCTAGCGAGAAACGCCAAGTCAGAACAGGCAAGCCCAGCAGCAAGGCCACGAAATGTAAAGACACCGTCAAGGCCAGCTTTGCCATCATTATCTGCCTCATAGAAACCGGGAGCGTCTGAAGCAGCCAAATCTCTTCCCCCTCTAAGGAAATACTGACAGCTGCAGGATTGGAAATACTGAGACAGCCAGCCAGTAATAGGGGTAAAAATTCTCGGCTATCTCTGAGTCCAATCGAAGAAAAGAGGACATCAGGACCCATAAAACAAAGCGAGATGGCTAAAACGATGATTAAAATGGTTCCTAGTCCACTATTGAGCATATAAAGATAGGAACTCACAAAATTCGCAAATTCTCTCCTATAAAGAGCCATAAAGGGAGACTTCTGCCAGCTTCTATAGACTTTGCTTTCTGACTTCACTCCTGTTATCATCTGATTCATTTTTAAATAATTTCTACTTAAATACCTTAGAAAAAGTCCTGTCAGCGCAAACGAGACAAACATCAACAAAAGGCTAGCCCACCAAAAATGCTGAGGGTTAAAAAACAAGCTTGCCGGAGGATAAAGAGAAGTCAGCTGCTTGGTAAGCAAGAGACCAACATTTTCTACTGATAATCCGGCTCTCATAGCCCACATACTGCCTGTTGCTAGGCCCAAAAGCAAGAGAATAGAAAAAAGGAAGGCAACTGGATTTTTATGAGGGGCCTTTGAGGCTATGTAGGCAACGCACAAGCCAAGTAAAGATGCTAAACAGAGAGGTAAAAGAGGAACAAATCCCATTAAAAGCAGATAAAGAATCAACTCCAACAAGGACGCACCATATCTAAAACAAACGAGGCCTGCTGGGAGCATGAGAAGGACGGCAAACACACTGTTCAAAAGATAAAGAAAAGCATATTTCTCACAGACAATCTCTCTAATACTGAGCGGCAATACGATGAGCCTGTCAAGTTCCTCTTGGTCAAACAAGATGCCATTTGATTGCATCAGACTGAAAAAGAAAATAATAAAACTAACCAAGGCAATCATATAGGCTGGAATCAAATTTGCCTGCCCCAACTTGACCAAACTCAAAGCCGTCAAAAAGTTATAGCCTGAAAATAGCAAAACAAGCAAGAAGAGCAGACCAAGCTTAAAATACCTGCCCAACCCTCGTCCTTTCCTTAAATCATTAAGCGAAAATGTGCTGTATAATTGTACTTTTAAAAGCAAAAGAATATTAGTCATCATCCTGTAACTCCATAAATACTTGTTCCAAACTGGATGCCCCCTTAACTTCAGAGGCCCTTCCATTAGCCACCAAACGACCCTTCTGCAGAATTGCTACCTTATTGCAGAGTTCTTCCGCAACCTCTAAAACGTGAGTAGAAAAGAAAATCGCATGCCCTTGACTGGCTAGCTCTCTCATGATCTGCTTAAAATAATATGCGCCTTTCGGATCCAAACCGACAAAAGGTTCATCTAAAATCAACAATTCTGGCTCATGCAAAAGGGCCGCTATTAGTGCCAATCGTTGCTTCATTCCATGTGAATAAGCTGATATCAACTGATCCAAAGACGTATCCAGCTCAAACATTTTAGAATACTTTTCTATAGCCGCTTGCCTTTTTTCCAAAGAAACCCTATAAATGTCTGCTACAAAGTCCAAAAACTGCCTTGCTACTAGATTTTTATAGAGGTCTGGATTATCCGGCAAAAACGCCATCTTTTTCTTACAAAGCAAGGACTCCTTCCTGATAGAGTGCCCGCAGATATAAATATCTCCTTTATCAAAATCATGAATCCCCACAATCGCCTTAATGGTGGATGTTTTACCTGCTCCATTGGCACCGATGAATCCATAAATATCCCCAGGCTCCACCATCAGACTAAGATCATCCACAGCCTTTTTACCGTTGCTATATACTTTTGTTAAATGTTCTATTTTTAACATGAATTTCTCCTTTTATTTAAACTGACATTTTGTCAGTTTTGGCGTAAAATTTTTTATAATTTAGATTAAGAGATTGAAGGCTCAAACTGACATTTTGTCAGTGCAATTTCTAAATAAAAGGCAGAAAACTGCCGATTATTCTAAAAAATAGATTCTTCTAATCCTAAGGTTTTTTCTAGGATTACCTGGAAACTGGTGAGATAATCCTGCAAAGTCTCTGGTTTTTCATTACTCATCTTAATATCATTTGACACAAAGACGTAGGCAGTCATGAGAAAAGAAGCCGTTTCATGTGGATATTTTAAATGAAAATCTCCGGATTTCTGTCCTTCCTCCAAGATATGAGTGAAGAAAACAATCATCCGTTCACAGAGTCTATGATAAAAGCGATCTAAAACATAGCGATTGGTCTCCAAATTGACGGTTTCCTGCAAGACCTGATTTTCCTGTGTTCTGCTTTCCTCTGGGATAAGGGTCGCCTCAATAAAGGCTCTGATTTTTTCCTTGGCCCCAACATTTGGCTGATAGCTAATCTTTTCTAGCTTTCTCAGCAAGGGCTCAGAATTCTTTTCAATCAGACAATAGAGAATGTCTTCCTTATCCTTAAAATGATAGTAAAGCAGACCTCGTGAGATTCCAAGCTTATCAATAATATCTTGAGTTCTAGTCTTTAGATAGCCTTTTTGGGCAAAGAGCTGTAAGGCTGCAGACATAATCTCTGCTCTCCGTACCTCTACTTCCTTGACATCACGCATGATTTCTGCCTCCTTGTGGTCAGTATAGCACCTAACTGACATTTTGTCAATGATATAATAAAAAAACAGCAGGTCAGAGCCTGCTATTAATCAAATTAGTCTTCATTTACGAAAGGCATCAAAGCCATTACGCGAGCGCGTTTGATAGCTGTTGTTACTTTACGTTGGTTTTTAGCTGAAGTTCCTGTTACACGACGAGGAAGGATTTTCCCACGTTCTGAAACGAAACGGCTAAGAAGCTCAGTATCTTTGTAATCAACATATTCAATTTTGTTCGCTGCGATATAATCAACTTTTTTACGGCGTTTGAATCCGCCACGACGTTGTTGAGCCATGTGTTTTCTCCTTTATATTATAGTTCTAGTTTGTCCAATTAGAATGGCAGATCATCATCTGAGATATCCATTGGATTTGAGTTACCAAATGGATTCTCATCACGAGAAAAATTCGGTACTTGGTGAGACGAGTCAGCGCCTCCGAAGCTTGGTGCTGCATTACCGCCAAAGTTATTTGGAGCATAGCCTCCAGACTGTCCTTCACGGCTTGTACGACTTTCCAATAGTTGGAAGTTATCTGCAACGACCTCAGTGACGTAGACACGTTGACCTTGCTGATTTTCATAATTACGAGTCTGAATACGACCTGTAATTCCGACTAGAGCACCTTTTTTAGCCCAGTTTGCAAGATTTTCTGCCTGCTGACGCCAGATGACAACATTGATAAAGTCTGCTTCTCTTTCACCATTATGGTTTTTAAAATTACGATTAACAGCTAATGTAAATGTTGCAACCGCTTGGTTTTGCGGTGTATAGCGTAGTTCAGCATCGCGGGTCATGCGACCTACAAGTACAACGTTATTTATCATGAATCTACCTTCTTAATTAAGCGTCAAGTTTGACGATCATGTGACGAAGAATGTCAGCGTTGATTTTTGAAAGACGGTCAAACTCTTTAAGAGCTGCATCGTCGTTTGCTTCAACGTTAACGATGTGGTAAAGTCCTTCACGGAAATCTTGGATTTCGTATGCAAGACGACGTTTTTCCCAATCTTTTGATTCAACAACAGTTGCACCGTTGTCAGTCAAGATAGAGTCAAAGCGTGCTACCAAAGCGTTTTTAGCTTCTTCTTCAATGTTTGGACGAATAATATAAAGAATTTCGTATTTAGCCATTGATTTTTCCTCCTTTTGGTCTAATGACCCCAAGACTTTGCAAGGGGTAAGTGAGGTTTTCTCACGAATAACTATTATACTAGATTCTCCATGAAATAGCAAGAGAATTCTTTAAAACGTATGTGTCTCAATTTTTGAGAAGATAAAAAAATAGCAGAAATTCAAGGAAATGAGATGCAAACGTATACAATCGTTCACTTCAGCCTTGACATTCTCTACTTTATGCTGTAAACTAGATTAAAGACTGAGTAACACAACTGTACTTGTTTACTCGGTGGAGGTAGGTGTTAGCGCACCTGCCTCTTTTTTTGTTTCTTATTGCTATAATTATACAACTAATTTCAAGCGATGTCAACAGAAAAATGATGACGGCATGTCAAATAAACCCTAGAGTTTTCAACCCCAGAAGAACTATACAGGACTATTTGATTATCTTAGGATAGTAGCACCTTTTTTATGACTTTGACGTCGAGCTTTATGCGCCTTTCTTCCCTCTCCAATCTGGAAATTCCGCTTTAGACTATCCAAATGATTCATGTATTTTCTTATTTTTCCTCCAGAAACCTTATCTAACCCTTTTATTTTTTGGGATGCTTTCCGCCAGTCCCCGAAAAACAACTCTCTCAGGGTTCCTTCTTCTACAGCTAATATCATATTTGCCATAATCTCAGCTCCTTCTAAACTCCAAATCATTCCCTGGTTCTTCATTCTGTAAGTAAGGCGCCTGTGCTGTGACTCCATCACCCCAATTCCTTTCTTTGGGAGATTGCGAAGTGATGCTGGCTTAGTATAACTAAAATTTTGCTTTAGTCTTCTGGCAAAGTCCTGGAAAGTAGCCGTTTCTTCCTCGTCCTCAATGAGACTTTCTGTCGTGTCGAGGGTTGTTTGAAGAAGGTCAAAGTCATGCTGATAAATAGCCTGTTTCAAGAGTTCTTTTAGCTCTTCTGGCTGCGCTTTATAATTCTTTTCTATCTCTTGCTGCAAATGGTACGGATCCCAGAAATGCTCATGTCTTTGAACTTTAAAAGCGGCCGCAAAATCCTTGAAAACTCTGCCTCCATAACCCGGACCGCCATCAGAGTTAGTAATCAGGGTTGTTCCCTTTCCTGTTTTATAGGTCTGATGAACATAATCTAATACCTGATCTTTGGCTTTGCTACCAGATAAAGAAAGCACGTTCTTTTTATTTTTTAACTGCCTGCGTTTGGACTGGCCGATCTGCTCGCTTCCTGTATGTACGACATAATGAGAGATATTGCTATATTTGGCTTCCTCTCCTTGTTTAGATCGTGTTTTGACCCAGACTCCATCACCTTCAATGTAAAGCCTCTCAGGGCTTTTTTTGTTTTCCTCTGTAACTTCCGGAAGAGACAAGAGGTCATATTCTTCTTGCTCCTTCTTGAGTGCTGCAGCTCGCTTAACAGCTTTCAGGACAGTATCTTTTGTTAGATTGATACCAGTCATGAACTCTATCAGATCCGCTGTTTTGCGGTAAGTGGTACACGTTGAAATCTGGTTAATTTGATAAATCAGCTCCATGCTGAAACGGCTGTGTTTCTCCAGCCCAAGCCATTCATCCACCGGCACCTTGCAGGTTCCCTTTTTGTACCAGCGGTTTCTTTCAAAGCAAATTTCCCCAAAGATAAAAGCAACTGTACGAGCTGATCTATTTTTCAATTTATAGCCCCTGGCACGCATAGACGGGGCTACCTGATCATCATATCGAGTTACAGCCTTCAGGAAGGCTTCTTCATTCTGCTTTCTCAAATCTGCTAAAAATTTTTTTTCATCCAGGACAGTCACACCCATAAGCTAACCCCTTTCTAAAACTTAGGTATTATATTATTGTTTTTTGGTAAAATTTTCAAGTCCATGATAAAAAAAGAGCCTGACCAACAGGCCAGGCTATGAGATAGCTGTTAGGGTTACCACCTCACAACCAGTATAACACAAATTTTAGAATAGTTTGGAAACAATCGCATCATATAGCCAGCTTTCAAAGTGGGCTATTTTACGATAAAAGTTGCTGCCAACTCCAAAATATTTTTTATGCCAGCTTTTCAATTTTCTCAGCATCTCTTTCCTCCTTCAAGTGATAAGAAAAGTTTAACATGTACTAGATATTTTGTAGTAGCTCTCCTCTGAAATGTCATTTTTTATCCCGGAAATGACAAAAAAAGACCTTTCAGTTAGAAAGGTCAGAAAGTGATTGTCAACTATGGCTGGAATATTGTTATATAAGTCATAGTTAAAAGTCTAAAGGAATTGCTTGGTCACGTCCTGTTACAGGAGTTCTCACGTAGATAGTGTGACCACTCAGACCATATTTTTGATCTGCTTCTTTGTATAAATCTTTATTCCAGTTCATCGGACTCAGGCCTGATACACATTCCAAAACAATCACCTGAGAGGATTGGTAGGTTTCTTTTTTGATTTGGCATAGGCTGTAGTAATCAATTGAACCAACGAAGAGGAAGCTATTCAAAGGGCCTTCCAGATCCTGGTCCAGAGCCTGATCCAGAATCTCTAATTCTAGTTCGTTTGCTTCGGCTACAATCTTGTAGCTTAAACTTACGTTATTTGTAATATCAATCAGTCTTACAGTGCGTTGAGGATTGTTCATCTTTTAGCTCTCCTTTTGTCACTTATATAATTATATTTATAATCATGTTTATAAATATAATTATAAATATAAATCAACTCAAGCTTTCTATTAGCTTATCTAAATAGTCGGATGCTGATCGAGCCCCTGCAGCTTTAGAAAGCTGATCCAGTTTCTCTCTATTGCTTGGCTTTAAGGTGAACTGATATTGCTTCTTCCGTTCAAAATTACTCATATCAGGAGCAAAAACCGGCTGAGGAGTTGGCTGAGTGGTTTTCTCAATTAGCTGCGAAATTTCCTTTTCTTTACGTTCAAATGCCATCTATATCTCCTTTATTAATTATATTTATAATTGTGTTTGTATTTATACTTATAAATATAATTATATTGTATCATAAATCTTCGAAAAAGTCTTCTCTAGCTCGTCAAAGAATTTTTTATGTTTTTTATAGAGTTCCGGATTTTCTTTCATATCCGCAATAGAGACTTTATCGATTGTTGAGTGATTGAACAACTCTTTTGCTGGAATAATTCCCAAAAGGTTATCAGTTCCCTTTTCTTTAGCCTCCAGCCCTAAAGCTTCTAAAAGCTCTCTGGAAGATCCGTAGTTTGGACGAATCATATTAGCCAAAAAATACAGTTCAGCCGTTATATAAGACTCTCTAGTACGATAATCAATCACATCCTTTCGGAAAGCCTCTAGACGACTGGAAAGGTTGAATTTGGCATTGTAGCCAAACTCAGACGGAGTCAGCGGACTGACAATGGCATGACTAACTGCAACTGCATTTTTAGTTGCGGTTGCAAAGTCCGGCCTACAGTCAATCAATATATAATCAAACCGTTCCAAGTCTTTCTTCTCATAGTTATCTTCTAACCAGAGATAGAGAAGCATATTTTTCTTGTCGCTGTTCTCCAGATCCCGCTCCACAGTGTCTAGCTGAACGGAACCAGGAATAAGACTGATATTTTCTTTGACCTGCTTAATATCCACGTCACCGCCTTTGAAAGCATTAGCAATGGTATTCTTGCTCTCGTAGATATTGTAACACTGCGTCAAATTACACTGATGATCCAGATCAATCAAAAGCACTTTCTGACCTTTCTTGGCAAGCCATTCAGCATAATTAAAAGTTAAAGTTGTTTTTCCAACACCGCCCTTAATAGCGGCAAATGTAATAATTTTCATTTGATTACCCCTATAAAATAAATTTAGTTATTGTAACTGTCTGGCAATAGCAGCAATTACAGGAACCGTTACACTGTTACCTGCCTGCTTATAAAGCTGGCTATTACTGTTTACTTTCTCAGCTCTATCAAAAGCCCAATCTGGGAAGCCCTGAAGCCTCCAACACTCACGAGGAGTGAGTTTACGGATACGAAAATCTGACATAACAACTCCTTGGCTGTCATCAGTCACTAACGTGTTTGCTTTATTCTTTCCAACTCTGCCCCAGCGTGTTGCAGAATTAGGATGAGCTAAATTTACACTGTCACCAACTGCAGCTTTTGTATAACCAACAGATGTTGCTTCTTTAATTTTCAAAACGTTATTCTCCTGATAACTATGACCGGTTAAGGTTGGTGCTATTTTATGTTCCCCACCTTTATTAAAACCATGAGAGCGCTGAATTATCTTTGGCTCTTGGCCTCCTCCTTGTATTGTGGAAAGTGTGGGAGCAATACCTGATAGTACAATCTTCATCCCCTCGCCTTTATTTGTTGTAAGAGTAGGAGCAGGCCCTTCAGCTGAGTAAACATCTCCATTCATTCCCTTACCCGAAGGATGAATATTCCCTACTCTCTTCGGTTTACTTTCAATAATGTACGATCCGTTCCCTTGTCCCCCTGGGTATTGCGCGGTAAGGGAATTTGTTCTGATTTCTGATAATTCAGCAACTTCCCTGTTGTAGCTTCCGAGAGGAAATATTGGTCGGGTACCTCGTCTTCGAGAATGTCCAACAAGGAAGACTCTTTGTCTGTTCTGTGGAACTCCGAAGTGCGAGCTGTTAAGCACTTGCCATTCCACATTATACCCCAAGGCATCAAGCGTGCTGAGGATGGTCTCAAAGGTATCACCTCCTCCATGACTAAGGAGTCCTGGGACGTTTTCAAGGAAAATATAAGAGGGTCTAAGAAGCTTTGCGAAGCGTGTAACTTCAAAGAAGAGATTGCCTCGTTCATCTCTGAAACCTCTTCTGCTTCCAGCAAGCGAGAAACTCTGGCACGGAAATCCTCCGCAGAGAATGTCCACTTGTCCAAGTCCTCGAATAGATTCATCTGGTACGCTTCTGATGTCATGAAGCTCTACCTCCTTTTCTGTATTAAAAATAGCTTTATAAGATTTTCTTGCAAAGACATCAACTTCACAAAAACCAATGCATTCATGGCCAGCTGCTTCCATCCCGAAACGAAAACCGCCAATTCCAGAGAATAGATCAAGAAATTTCATTTTCTTTGCTGTCCTTTCGTCACTTTTCTATACTTCTATTATATCACTATAATTATATTTGTCAATATGTTTATAAATATAATTATGATTATATTTATAACGATACATAGGAATAAAAAAGCCCTAGGACAGTCTAGGGAGAATGATTTAAATTATTTTGCAATATCCTGCGAATACAGTAGCTAATTGGTTCGCCTTATTTGGTATTTCTCCCGATACCTCCTAAAAGTCCTCTCAGGGATCCCTGTCAATCGGGCTACGTCTTTATCGGTATAGCCCTTTCGGTACAAATCAAAGGCATGCTGCAAGCGTTCGTCATTTTCTGTATAGAGTGCTTTCCTGCCCTGGTACTTCCCTTGAGCTTTGGCAATTTCTATTCCCTGGCGCTGGCGCTCCTTAATGCGCTCCCGCTCTGCCTGGGCTTGATACTTATACAGCTCTAAAATCAAGTTATTAAGCAACCGTCTGAGATTGTCATCCTCGATACCTCGCAGGGTTGGAAGATTAAGAACCTCCAAAGTAGCCCCCTGAGCCTGTATCTGATTCATGACCTCTGTCAGCTCCTGATTGTTCCGCCCCAGGCGCTCCAGCTCACTGACGACCACTATATCCCCCTCACGGACATATTCCAAGAGAGCCTGCAGCTGAGGCCGCTCCTTGCTGGCTCCACTGGCTGCTTCTTGGAAAATCTTCTCACATCCCTTCAGCTGCTCCAGTTGCCGAGATAGATTTTGATCGGCCGAGCTGATTCTGGCATAACCGATTTTCGACATTTTCTTACCTCCTTTTTGCCGAACTCTAATGGCCGTATCATAAAACCAATAGAATCAAGTTGCACATATAAGGCCAATAGGGCATACCTTATTGGCCTGCTGCATCTGCTTGTTTATACCTGATTTACACGTTCTATATACTTATAATTATGTTTATATTTATAATGAGCTTTCCTGCTCTTTCTCCCTCCGGACCTGGTTATTATCCTTAACAGATCGGTACTCTTCAAAGCTACCAACAATGCCATCATATTTCTGCTGCAGACCTGCTTGCTCGACACTGATTTCAGTAATCTCTTTCTCCAGTTCCTCCGTTCGAATGGTCAAAGGGAAGCCCAAGCTTTCCAGAATTTCCTGACCTAGCGCCTGGTATTCTGGATTGTCAGACTGCAGATCAGACAAAGCAGCTGCAGCCTTGTTGAGTTTCATCAGTCGTTGGTCAATCTGCTGCAGCGTCTCCTCTGTTTGGTCCAGCTGCTCAATAAAGCGTTCCTCGAGTTCTTCAAATTGTTGGCCACTGGTCACGTTATGGGCAGCCAGGAATTCAAACTCTTTAATCAACTGATCTAGATTAGAGATGTTTCGATTTTTAGTCAGAACAACCTCACCATTATTATAAGCAAGCTGCTTCATAAGGGTATTTCCTTTGATGTAACGGTTATTCTCTGAGTGATCTGGATTAAGAAAATAAAAGAAATCATTTCTTCGGACAAAGAGTTCAAAACGTCCATCTTCCAGCTGATCTACTTGCCGATGTGGGACCTTAATCAAACCATGATTACGGATCCCAAAGTCTATCTCAAGGTAGATGCCGTCAGCTGTAACCTCTTGAACTTGCCAAGGTTCAATCATGAGACGTTGTTCAAAATCTTCTGCCTTCTCTTGCTGCAGTTTGTCATACTCTGGCTTGATATCCTCTAGAGAATAGGTCGCCTTGTTTTGGCTGACTCGCTTCTCAATCGTGGCCAAAGTGTAAGCACCTTTTTTAGATAGAGTACTATCACGAGTATTGCGCTGCTGCTCACTGTCCAGCAACCGATAAGTGGCATGCTTGCCAGAGAAATTGACTGCTAAATTCAGCGCCTTTGCTTTCTTTAAAAAGTCCTCGATGGATGTTGAGTGCTTAATCAAGAAATTCAAACGGGACTTAATCTCAAGTTTAAATACATTCTTTTTCTGATAGGCTGCGTACTTTGTATGAGAAAATCTTGGAGCGCTCCGATCAATAATTTTAGCTCCAGCCAATTCCGCATAGCGGTCTGAGATTTTCTCCAGGCTCCGCTTAGTTCCCTTTTGCCAACGGAATTTTTTCAAGGTGCTATTATCCGTTGTATTGAAAATGATATGGTTGTGAATGTGATTTTTGTCTACATGAGTTGCAATCACAAACTCATGTTTTCCCTTCGTCAGTTCTAAAACAGTCTTGCGCCCTATCTCATGAATTTCCTCTGCTGTCAGATTGTCCGACGGATCAAAAGACTGGATCAGGTGATGGGCTAGGACTCCTTTTTCTGTCACCAAATCAGAGGTTTCTTTTCGCCCAAAGCGAGAGTCAGCTAACTTCTTTGTCAGGATGAATTCCTCTGCAGCTTTCCTCTCTTGTCCAATCAAATGACCAGAGACTAACTGCGTCTGCAATTTCCCATCTTTGAGAACAACTGGAAAAGATTGGTTGCTGTTAGTGACCAGTTCTACTGTCTTAGCTTCATCCAAAATATATTTAACAGCCCTCTTTAAGTTACCAGTGTTTTTGATCTGAATAGCTTTTGTAACAACCATCTATTCTCCTTTCTCTGCTTCTTCAATCTTCCCCTCAATCAGCTCCTCAATCTCCTGCAGCTTCTCCAAAACAGCAACCAATTCCTCTCTGCTGGCTTCTTCGTTCGTGTTCACCTGCCGAGCAATTTGGTTGATGTTGACTCCGACTCGGTTGATTTCCTGGCGCAGTTTGGACAGTTCCTCAAAGTTGATAACTTGAACTCGGCCAGTGAGCAGCATGTAGCGGGCAAATGTCGAAAAGTTTCGGATGCCGGCCTCTCCCATTTTGCGACGGATGGCCTGATTTTCGCTTTCGTTTATCCAAAATAGCTTTTGTATTGGTCGTTCTCTGTGTCCTTGTTCTTTCATACCTAATTTTGTTCCTCTCTGCTTGATTGCAACCTGCCATCTTGATATACTTTGCTCTGGCAAGCATAGCATTTGTATATACAAATGCGAAATTTAAAAGAATAGGCTCTCTTCTCTTTGGGCTTTCCCTGCCCAAATAAGAGAACCTATCTTTCAAAATTTTGGGGAAATCCCCAAGCCCCTGGTGAGGTGCTGCGCACCTTAACAAGCGGACCATTTTTCAAATGGCCTCGCCTATTTTGAATACCTACCTAGCGGTAGTTATCCTTCAACTGCTCATATTCTGCGTCGTTAATAGACTGCAGATAGGCGATTGTTTCTGTTGTATCTTCTGCAAGCTCCAGCTCCAACTCTTCCTGTTCTTTCAGGTCCTTTTGGAGTTCGTGGATTGCTGCTTTACGAGATAGTTTGAAAAATTCTTCATCTGGTTTTAGCACACCATCTGGTGCAAATTTTGTAAAATAGGTTGCTAAAGTTTCTTCAACTATTTCTTTCATCTTGGTTATCCTTTCGTTTTCGGTTAAGTGAACTGAGCAGTTCTTTTACTTGCTCGCTTGGTTGTCCTTCTCCTCGTCCCCTTTCTGGGGATGAGATTTTTTTTCGGGTTCTGATGCCGCCTTTTCTGCCATCTTCTGATGACATTTTTCGTTGAACTGTTCCAATTTTTGAGAGAGCGGATCCTTGGACACTTCCTTGTTTTGATATTTTTCAAATGCTGTATCTAACCGATGAATGAGGTCAGCAGCTTCCTTTTGGACGATGGATAGCTGAGCTTCAAGATCGGCTAGACTATCCGGTTCCTTACTCCAATTAGCAAGGTAACCGAAACTGTATGAGCTGGTATCTAAACCATAATGATTAGCCACAACGTAAGCTACAGACTCAGCTTGCAGCTCCTTATTAGTTCGTGTCAGCTTCTGCCCTTCAAGT
This sequence comes from Streptococcus sp. 2_1_36FAA, assembly GCF_000161955.2. Classification (NCBI taxonomy): domain Bacteria; kingdom Bacillati; phylum Bacillota; class Bacilli; order Lactobacillales; family Streptococcaceae; genus Streptococcus; species Streptococcus sp. 2_1_36FAA. The sequence goes on along the minus strand of NZ_KI391975.1, from coordinate 77,761 downwards.
GCTTTAGGGTTGTGTAAGTCTGCATGCGCCATCTCGTGAAAAATGGTACTCAGTGTCTCACGTTCACTCATGCCAGCCCGAATGACAATCTTATTTTCTGCTGGAGAGTAATAGCCATGTTCTTCCTTCGGTTCCTTAGAAATTTCTAGAAGGACTCCTTTAGCGGCTGCAGTTTCTTTAGCTGCACGATAGAGGTTCGCATAGTCTTGGTGAGTTCCTTCTAATTCATAAACAGGCTTAGGAAGCTCCTTGCCTTCCGTTTGACTGACATCAAAGACAGGAACTAAACGGAAGCGTGTGTCCTTTACTTCTTGACCTTTTTTATCTAAAACAGGCTGGCCTTTTTCGTCCTTTCTAGTCACTTGATAGGGTGCCCAAATCTTGAGCGCCTTCTGCCCTTTTTGGACATGTCTTCCTAATTTTTTCCATGCATTAAAGGAAGCAACCGCAGACGCATCTTTCTTTTGAGCGACGATTAAAAACAAATTATTCAGAGAGTAATTGTTGAATTTGCTCATGGTTTGCAAGAAAATTTTATAGGTATCAGAGTTAAAATAATCTTTGACACCTTCCTTCAGGTGAGCAGACAAACCTTTCAGATCTCTGTCTTGAATGAGCTGGTCAATGCTTGGTTTATTTACTTCTGTCATTCGGTTCTCCTTCTTGAAATTTTCTTTATCTCTTATCCTCGTTAAAATTTTTGGAAATTCTACTTTCCATATTCCTTGATCTTGTTCATGGGTTAAAACTTTTCCTCTTGTTGCATCCAATGCTTGACGAAAGGACGTATCTTGCTGATAACGTTCTTTCAAAAGTTTCTCCATTAACAAAATATTCTTACTGATATCAGCAGGCCCTAAAACTCGATCTGATTGGACTTTTTGACCTGCCTTAAAGGCTGCTCTATTTTTTTCAGCCCAGGAATAAGCTTTTGCATTCATCTTTCCTGATTTCAGAGTCTGATAAGCATGTTCTACACTCTCATAACTGAAACCATCAATGACTAGTAGGGAAGGTGCTAGATTAGATAGTAATGTATTTTCATTCGTTCCAGCCCAGATGTTCAGTGTCTGCGGAACTTCCTCTCTAAGCCCCTCTTTGGCTTCTGAAAGCTGCGGGTATGTCTGTGATTGATTGGCCGCTAATTCCTCTATCTCGTCCCTAGAGAGCGTTTCAGAGGCACTGAAAGCGACCACATCACCTACAGTCAACTGGGCAACTTTTGCTGTAGCCAACTCTTTTGAAAAGTAACCTTGATAGGCTGTAATTTTTTTCTTTTTATCGTAGCTGTAGATATGAACTAGCTCTGCTTGCCCCTGGAGCGGTTCTTTCAAAAAGCTGTTCCAATCAGCTTTTTCAACCCCTTTTTCAGCAATAGGCGGAATATCTAACTTAAAAGGGATTCCCTTTTCCTGCAGCTTGCTGATAAAATTCCACCCTGCAGAGTCGTTATCTACGGCCAAAGTGATAAAATCCTCATTACTCTGAAAGAACGTGGAAGTTTTAGCTGTAGCTTCAAGTACTCTAGCTGTTCGCTCCCCTGGCTCATAAGTCTTGCCTTGCAGCTCACTGACTAGCTCCGCAAATCGAAAACTCATAAGACCTTCCTTAAGTCCATCCATGGCCACTAAACGGACATCTTGCAGCTGAGGATGGAGTTGATAATAACTCATGACATCGATGGGAGACTCTGCAAATATAAGTCGCTTAGGTCGGCCAACGTCTGCGTAAAAACCAGTAAGACCATCAGAATTTTTCAATATCCGCTTTAGATAGCCCCTATCAGGGTATTTCTCCCGATTTTCGACAATTCCCTGCAGGCTGGCTCCCATCACCTTTCCCTGGCTGTTTTTGAATTTAAAAACAATAGCTGGCTCAGAGTAATCGTTCATTTTATGAGATATTTCAGCTATACTCCCTTGCTGGAAGAAAAAAGTAATTGTATCCTCAGATAGCTTCCGCTCCCTTCTCAGATAGTCTCTGGTCCAGCTGGTGTTGGCATGCTCATAGCTTTCATGCCTGTATTCAAAGGCCAGTTTAGGCGCTGGTGCAGCGGTCATATCCACTTCTGGAAACTCTCCTACCTCCAGGAAGTGCTTGGCCGTTTTAAAAGATGGCCGGCTTCCTGTCTGCTCTTCCCGAATAGTCTGGACAAGCTTAATTACATCTCCTTTCACATCACGAGAAAACCATGAAAAGATATTGCGACGTGGGCTGATTACAAAACTTTCATGCTCAACCCAGACATATCTGTCCGTTCCTTGGCGCTTCAGCTCCATTCCTAAAGCCTCTGCGACATCCAGAATGGATAGCTTTTTCAATTCTTCTACTCGTGCCATAAGCAGCCTCCTTTCTATTCTGAACGGCTAGGCAACTTTAGGAAGAAATCTTCTGGAGTAGCTCGGATTAATTCAAACTCTTCCTGAGTTGCCTCCAGCGGTCGAACTATTGGGACTTTTGCTGTTTGTTCTGCATCATAACAAAATAGATAAGGCTGCAGCTCTTGGAATTCTTGATAAGTCAATTCCTGAATAGCTTTCACAAGCACCTGCAGCAAAAACTCTTCCTGAGATTGATCTGCAGTTCCTTCTTTTGTAGCAGATACCGCAGCTCTCAATAATACCCCTCCGGGTATTTGCTCCTCAATGCCCTCAAAAAAACCAACTCCATAAGTTGGTTTTTGAGGTTGTTTGTCGCTCTTAAACATAAAATCGTACATATCATTTCCTTTCTATGCGCTCAAGTCCCAAGGCAGAGCGATTTCTTCCAGTTCTTCCATGCTGATCTCAACCTGGTTACCTAGCTCGACATTTTCTAGCCACTCATCTATATCTGACATATAGCGTCTGTATGTAAACCAATTAGGACTGAATGGCCCATCTGCATGATTTTCATATTGTGGATGTGTCTCTAAGCGGTATTTCTTATCTTTGAACACATTTTGGCGATTGAGATAGAGCAAAGCTTCATCAATGGCTACAGTGGCTACTTCATGATAATTGAGCAGTTCCCGCTTGAGGCTATCTGTGGACTCGCTTGAAGAGCCATGTTGACCATAGCTTTTGGAAGTCTTAGTCTGCTGAATGGTCTGCGGTCCTGTTCGGTCTGCCATACTTTTCAGTGTGTCTGGGTCATTAGAACCCAAATAAAGAACTGCCCCGCAGTTGTTCAAAATGGTGGTAGTATTCTTATCTCCGTACAGCTGCTGAAGCTGACTCATAGATTGGATCATCAGCTTGATTGAAATTTCCCGGCTCCGGACAACAGCAATTTCTTCAGGAAGATAAGGGATTTGCCCAATTTGACCCGTTTCATCTGCATAAATCTGCAAATGCAGTAAAGCCTCAATCGTTGCTGTTGGATGCGTTCCTTGGATGATAGAGTCTGCAGTCTTGTTAGATACTTCAAAAATGGTATGGAAAAACAGGGCTGACAGGAATTGATAAGACTTATCCGTTTCGGGCATATGAATAAAGACAGCTGTTTTCTCCAGCTGCCATTTTTCAATTTCCATTGTATCCCGCTGCACCATCTTTCTCACATCATCATGGTCAAAAACAGAAAACCGGCTGGAGATAATAGCTAGGACAGACATCAAAGTCTGACCGCCAAAGTTCTTCATAAAGAGCTGGAACTGCTTATTAGCATAATTACCTGGCAACTCCTCTTCGAGCTGCTTAAACATTTCCTCAACCGGACTTTCAATCTCCGGATCAGTCCGCTTCAGGAAGCGTAACAGATCGGCTACTTGAGCAAGGTTTGGCTCATACTTGCCTAGAACTTTTCCATCAAAGTATAGATACCCAATCAAAGCTCTGGTCAGAAAGGCCTCTGCCTGAGCCCAGAAGTCCTCCCCTTTATTATCTGAGCGCTTAGTAGCTGTGATAATGGCTTCTGAAACCTTATCAATATCTGTTTCCTTCTGCATATAGTGAAAGACATTGAAACCATCCGAATTGGCCAGTTGAATCAAGTCCAAGATTTTAATTTTATAACCAGCCTTTTTCAAAATAGTGCCAACTTCATGTATGATAAGCCCTTTAGTATCTGTGATAACATAGCTCGAGTTTAGCTGCATAATATTAGGTTTCACAAAAGACCGGGTTTTCCAGTCACCAGTTCCCCCGATAACCAGAACATTCTTGTTGATATGCTTGTTGTAGGGCAAGCGTTGATTAAAGAGGCCCATCTGAGCTCGCTGTGTAAAAATCATGTTTTTCTCTGGATCCTGATCCTGAAAGCTGGCCAGCTCCTCTACGGTTGCAAAACGAGCTGTTCCGTGTTCTTCTCCAGTTCGGTAAATCCCCCGATCTTGACGTCGGGCAAAAAAGAAAAGAACAGCCATGACACCGACAAGACCAGCCATCAATGAGGAAGAGGTAAACTCGACATCGATAGGAAATTTCTCTGTCCAATGTTCCGCCATCCACTCCAAACGAGCCAAACCAAAATCATCGTTAATGGCCGTATCTGGAGACATTTCAAAAAGTTTGGCCAACCAATGCAGACAATAAAATAAAATCCCTGCTGTTATGACATACGGCAATGGTTTTCGTTCTGTCATTTTGTGACCTCCTTACTTGGACTTGGTTTGGTAATCTTTGGAGCCTTCTCTGCAACTGCTTGAATTTTCACTTGCTCTTGGACCTTGAAATGAGTGATTTTTTCCTCAAGGTTCATGTTTTTAGGACTCTTCAGCAATTCCTGATTGAGCTTCTTAGTCTCCTGAGGACTGGTCAAGTCGGTCAGGAACTGTTCATAGGCTTTTTTGACTAGTTCCTTATTCTTGACCTCAAAGGCCAGCATAACTCGGTTATCCTTTAGAGCCTGAGTGGCAAAACCTATTTTATACTCTTCCAGATAAGCCTTGAGCTTATCCAAGTTGACCTCATTGCTCAAGAAAGTTTTCACTTCCTTGGCACTATCGCTGGCCATAAACTGGTTCCATCGGGTTTCCGCACCGTATCGTTGCCGTCTCATGTACTTATACCCCTGGTCTGTCATGTACTCAACCATATAAGCCAGCATCTTCAGCAGCATCTCTCCGGTTAGTTTTGACACATCTTTAACCTGAAAGATGGTTCTTTCTTGCTCCATCCGTTATAGCTCCTTTCTTTGTAAATAGAAACAGCAGCATCCTCTTAGATGCTGCCGTTTTTGTTCTGCTTCTTGTGAAGAACAAGACCAACCAAGCCCAGGGCTGCCGCTCCCAGAAAGCTCAGAAGCGAGCTGTCATCTGTTCCGGTATCTGGTAGGCGATCCAGAGTTTCCCTGCTCTCCTTTAGTTCAGTTGTTTTCTCTGCCGTTTTTGAGGACTGAGTTTGGCTTTTTGGAGTGATAACCACTTCCTCTGCAGGCTTTTCAGAAGATGCGGGAACATCAATAATTGGCTGATCCTCTGCAGGCTCTGTCGAAGCACTAGAGCGAACAATAGGAGTCACAGGAGCGCTAGGATTGGTTGCTGCAGGAGTTTGCCCAGTTTGGCTTGATTGCTCAACTTCTTTAGGCCGACTGGGTTCTGTTGAGGGTTCTGGAGTCTTTGGCTGCGTTGGCTGATCAGGAAGTGGACGCACCGGATCAGTAGGCTGGCCAGGCTGGACTGGAGTCACAGGCTCCATCGGCTGCTCTGGTTTGGTTTCTTCTGCTTCCTTTGGAGTAGCTGTATCAGATGTTGTTGGCTCCACAGGGTCAACTGTTATAGGGGCAGCTGGAATGACTGGCTGACTGGGTTCAATTGGAGACACAATACCTGGCTGATCTCCAGCTGGAGCGATGATTTCATCTGCTAAAACAGCCTGATTTAAAGTTAATGAAGTGAGTAATAAAGAGTAAATAGTTGTTTTTTTCATGATTGATTTTCCTTTTCTATTGTTGATAGTTAGATACCGTGTCTCTATCCTGGATAGAGACTTTCAGTCGGCTGGCTAGTAACGAGCCAACCAAAGCGACTGTCTTTGTCCGCCACAACATCAAATGTCAAGCGGACTAGACGGATGCTGTTTTCTTGATTGACATAGAGAACATAGGTCACCTCGTAGCCCTTGCCTTTAGGTTTGATGGACTCAAAGACAGTAGACTGAAGCTGACCATCTTTGACCTCAATTTTCTTCTGCATATTCGTATTGAGGTATTGCTGGATCTGCTCCTTATCATTGGCAAAGAGAGTGGCCACAAAATAACGGCCAAAGACATCTACCTTAGAGCCTGCTTCTTGCAGATTAGATAGAGTTCCAACCTGGTTCTTTAGGTCTGCAATCTGATTTTTCATCTGCTTGTTTTGGCCGCCTAAAACAGTTGTATAGCCACCTAACAGAAGAACTAGGAGAAGAACCGGCGCTAAGACTTTAAGAGTACTGAGAGGGCTGCTAGGAGCTGCTGAAGCAGCCTTTGAAGTAGCCTGCTGCTCTGCATCTGACTGAGAAGCGGATTTTCCCAGTTTAAGGAAAGAAGGAAACTTATTTTTTTGAGCTGTCTGAACGAAGCCAAACTCCTGCAGCAATTCTTCTACTGTTTCTACAAATGGCAAGCTAATCCGCTTCTTCTGCAGGATTTCTCCTGCTTCCGTTACCTGCATCAAGGTCAGATCCGTTTCCTGTTCCAAACTCTTCACTTTTGCATTTTCCTGCTCAAGAAAGCCCAACAGCTGATCTCTGCTAGGAAATTGCTGCTGGCTTCCTCCTGCTACATTCTGAGCTAAAAACATCAGCTCTCACCACCTTCCTCTGTCTGTTCGCTTTCCTCCAGCAGGAGGCCTTTCAAATCGTCCAGAGAAGTATTGGACTGACTGAGCAGGGCAGTCACGTACTCTGCCTTGGCCTGAGTAATAGCCTGCTCTATATCCTTTTCTTTCTTCTTGAGCTGAACTTGCTGCTCCTGTACCTTGATTTTCTCTTGCTCCAGGCGCTGGAGTTTCTTCTCCAGATCCTGAGTAGATTTCTTTTTCACCATGTTATGTATGTTCCTTTCTATTCTTGGCTACTGCTTGACTCGGTCGCTTCTTCTGAGGAGCTAGAGGAGTTTTCTGAGTCCTCTTTCAAAGCTCCATAATCTGGATAGCTGCTAGATGTTCCTGTATTGGACGTGAGAAGCAACTGCTCCTTGCTGTTGAGCAAGAGCTTACCATCTTGTTTACTGTAGGTTAGTTTTAGTGTCGTTTCGTTAGCTACATTGGTTTGAGCTTTATCATAATTATTTTTCTTAGATAAGAGCGTATTGCTATATCTCACCTGAGCAATAGCCGTTAGGTTCTCCTGATCAATATAAATCTGAGCGCTCTGGAAAACATAGTCCACAACATAGCCCTTATAGGCTTGATTGACGGCCTTGTCTTCCTGATTGACCTCAGAAGTATAGAGCCCTTTCGTCATAAAAGGACGATAACGTTCTCGGTTTTCCTCTAGATCCTTTTTGGTAAAGTAAGCCACCAAAAAATCCTTTACTTGCTTCTGGCTCAATTCCGCCTTTTGATTTGTTTTAATCTGTTCCTGTTGGTTGGTCGTCGTTTTAGTTTTATTAGAACTGCTGCCCGCCTTTCCAAACCCGCCGATGCCATAGCCGATTAAAAAGATAATCACTGCCAGGCCAAGCAGGAGAAGATTTTTCATTTTTCCGACCTCAATCTTATCAATCATCTTATTTCCTTTCTCTCTCTTATTTTGTCGCAAAGGTATAGTAGGATGCATTTTGCAAAACTCGGTAATGCACCCTATCCTGAATACCTAAATAATTACATTCTGAAACTAAGAATGTGCCATCAGGGTTTACAGCTTCTACAAAGGCTACATGTCCATAAATGGCATAAGTTCCATCGAAGCCGCCAAGTGTTGAAACAACTGCTCCAACGCTTGGAGTTGAACTTGTTTTCCATCCTTTAGCAGCCAAAGATTGCACCCAGTTTTGTCCATTTCCTAGATACCCATAGCCGCCTGAAGTATCCGTCAGAATTCCTGTTTCAACTAGTCTATTATAGACATACCAGGTACATTGACCTACCGGATACCCACTACCTGGCTGCGTAGTCATAGCTGCTGTAGAAGGTCTTCCGTACTGCAGCTTTCCTTCGTATTCAGCAGGTAAATTAACACTGTTGGCTAGTGTTCCGCTTCCGCCTCCAGTTGTCTGACGTTTGAAGTAACCTAGCATCTGCTGGGCCGCATGCTGCCGCTCGGCCAGCTTATCCCCTGCATTACCTTCCCAGTTATTAAGAAAGCGCTTGGTCAGCGTTTCAACATCTTCATTGCTGGTCAGGATTTGCCGGGCAATTTCTCTGTAATAAGGAGCATCTCCATCCAGGATGAAGTCAATCTGCAGCTGCAGATCGTACCACTTCTTGCCATGCTCCTGAGCAAAGGCCAAAAGGAGACTATGACGAGTACTACCATCTTTCGTATCCGTCCACATACCAAGACCCAAACCTCGACGTAGGATATTGTCATAGCCGCCACCATAAATGGTTGGTCCGCTCATTGAGAGCCATGCTTCATCATCCCAGGAGCTGTCAGTTGCACCGACCGGCTGGGCTAGATAATCTCCTTCAGCTCGTTTAGCGGTCATATTGCTCTCTACTCCAAAATTTCCAAACATGGCTGCTATACCGTTATCGGTCGCTTTAGGTTCTTTTTTCTTGATATAATCATACGTTTGTTTGCTTCGAATAGCCAAGTCTCCTGAAAGTTCTAAATCAGAGATAACCGACGTGGTTTGATTGTATTTAACTTTTTCAAAGTAAAAGCCAGGATTGACCCAGACCCATTCATCCTTTTTATCTTTATCATCGTACTGACGATATTTGCGATAATAGAACTCCTGACCACCCTGACCGGATACTGTTCCCAATTCCTGACCAGCCGAGACCTGTTCGCCATCCTGAACTCGAATACCATCTACTTTTTTATAAGTCAGTTCTCTGTTAGAGCTAGTAATCAGCACATCACTACCCTTTATTTTAATTTTGCCTCCAAAGGCCGCTCTTAAAGATTGCCCTTGACTGATCTGTATCACCGTTCCGTTATACATTCTATCCTTAGGATCATATCCAAAGCGTCGAGTAATAAGGAGCGGGCTATCATGTCCGGCATCTGAAGAACTATAGAAAGGGTTCTCTAATTCCTGATAAGCCATATAGCGACCCAACTCGTCCGATTTTTTCAGAAGCTCTTCATACTCTTTCAAGGCTTTTTCCCCAAGATAGTAGGTAGTAGCTTGCTCATTGGTATACAAATCTTTCATAGTCTCCAGTTTCTGAGGATCATCATTGAGACCATGCCAGATCTGGCGCAGCAAATCTTTGTAGGTGCGTTGTTCGCTGGTATCTTTCCGAGTGGCCAATGGATTAGTCCTGTTTTTCAAGCTATTACTGCCGTCATCATAAATATCTGACAGCTTATAGTTCTTATAACGGTAATTCATGTAAAAGACCACATCATCAATATTGGACCAGTAGTCCACTTTGTCGTTAGAAGCGTTCCGATCCAATTCTGTCAGATAGATCCATGATTGATTTAATTCCCATTCATCCTGCTGGACTGGACTTGGATTTCCTAAAAAGATAGCGAAAAAGAGGATAAGAAAAAAGCCTACGATATAGGCTTTAAGTGACAACGGATTTTTCAAAATCACCTGCAGGGGCTTTGTTAGGAAATTCAAAACTTTTCCTGTTCCTCGCACAGATTTACCGGCTTTAGAAAATTTAAGTCGGTGACGAAAAGCCCTGAGCCGTTTGGCTGCTTTGACTTCCCATCGTTCCCCAACAACTGTTCGAGTAAATCCTCGACCCCGCAATAGGTTATAACCTCGGTTTACGAGGCCATAAGATCCTTTCACTAGCCCCTTTGAAACAGTCTTGCTTGCCTTGGCGAGCTGCTTTCTTTGCTGAAGGCTTGCATGGATGCCCCTGATTTTTTGACGAGCATCTGCGATATCTTCTAAAGTATCATTCCCTTGCCAGGCCGCCTCCCCCATCCTACCGAGAACTCGGTGTCCACCTCGAGCTAGCTTTTCCTTTTTCGTGCCACCTACTCGGTTATAAGCCGCTCTTTGAGCCTGCTTATCTACCTTCAAGTTGTGTTTGGCTTGATGAAGTTTTTCTCTACTCTCAGCTGTGCTTTGCTTAGCTTTGACCGTTGCTTTATGCTCCGTCTTAGCTTCTTTCAGGCTCTGTTTACTTTCCTGAACAGCGCTCTTGGCTTGTTTCAAACCCTGGCGCTTACTCAGTTCATTATGCTCCGAAATCTTCTGGCTGGCTTCTCGTTTGATTTTCCCCCTTTCTGACCAGGGTTCTTTTTCTGCCATTCTCTAGCTCCTTTCTAATTTATACCACTACTGCATCTGTCTGTGTCAGTTCATAAAGCTTAGTCTCTTTAGGTATCTTGTTTTCAAACGGGACGACAGTTTCTCCAGCTAAAATTAAGCCACTACCTTTTTCTTTTGGTCTCTTGATATAGCGTAGCATTGCATCAGGAATATCTACCACGTCTCGCAGAGCCTCGATGTCCTGTTCTCTCATCTTAAGTAAGATGAAAAACTCTGTATTGGACATAAGATTTCTTCCTTCCTCCCAGGCTAGGATAGTTCCTGGGTTTTGGGTAATGCCAGTTGGAATAGCACCGTACTTCCGGATCCGTGCCCATAGCTCAGCAAAGAAAGCAGCATCTGTCTGGTTACGGAAGGTTAGATGCAATTCGTCCCAATAGAGCCGGATAGTTTCCTTTCCTTGGTACTTAATCACCTGTTGCCAGATGAAGTCCTGCAGTACTAAGAGGGCAAAAGGTTTGAGTTTCTTATCTAGTCCCTTTAGATTGAAAACAACAAGCCGATTATCCAAATTGACATTCGTTTTATAAGAAAATAAGTTCAAGCTCCCTTTGGCATACGGTTCTGATCGTGTAGCCAGCTGCTGAGCAGCATCCTCAGGCTGTTCTAAAAGAATATCATGCCAATCCGCTAGAGTCGGTTCTGAGTAGCGCTCATAGACCAACTTTGTAACCCGGTCAATAATTCCAATATCTTCATCAGTAACCTCTTTAAGAATAGACTCAAAGAGAGCCATAAGAAGATTGGCCTTATCGGCCACACTGTCAATTTCTTCATCATTCTCGTTAAATAAGACCTGATCTGTCTGGGTCAAGCCCATCAGGTTGATATGGCTATCTGACTTTGGAGATAGGTTAATCACCTGACCTCCAAAAGCCTCTGCAATATCTGTGTATTCATTTTCCGGATCCACTATGATAAAGCGATCCTTAAGATACTTTAAATAAGCCGGAATGACTTCAGTTGTTTTAGTTGTCATACCTTTCCCTGACCCCGTCGTTCCGATAATCAATCCATTCGCAGCGTTGAGGTCTCTCTGACGGTCCAAAGTAATCAAATTTTTTGACAACTGGTTTTGCCCATAATAAAGAGCTCTTTGACTGTCAGACTGCAGATCCACATTAGTAAACGGAACCTGCGTCACTACGTTGGATGTCGTAAAAGGGCGCATAAACTCCTTTTTGACTTCCAGGAAGGGCTTGCCGATCGGAAGAATGGTATTGAGACCATTTTCTTGATGATAATAGGTTTCTTCCAAGTCCACACCAAGCTTGCGGCCAGCTGCCTGTACTTTCTTGGTGCTTTGCTGCAGCTCTTCCAGGCTGTCTGCCACAAAGTAAACCGTGATAACCCCATTGAAAATTTTCTGATCCTCATTGACCTTATCTTTCCACTTCTGAGTCGTCTCACTAGCTTCCACAGCTCTTCCAGAAACAGCTAACCCTGGGTCAATTCCAACCTGGAATCCTTCCTTCTGACTACGGACCATTTCCTCTTGAGCCACTGACTGCTCATTAGATAGTTCTTTTCCTACTTCCCCTAATTCTCGAGGAGCAACATGAATTGAGACAGCCAGCTCTATACCAATATCACAAAAACTCTTGATAAGCTTATCGGATAAGAAGTTCGGATAATCTCGGACATAGAGGACCTTAGCGAATTGTCCATCAATCTTCATAAAGTTTTCATGAAACTCAATCCGATTGGGAACAATAAAGTTTTTAGCTGCTAAACCAGACAAGGCAATGTCTTTGTAGGTGTAAGCAAAATAAGGCTGTTGTCTGAGTAGGAAGTTAAAGATCCCCAGCCGCTCTATACCTGAGAGCTTCTTCAGGCTAATATTCATCGCCTGCAATTCATTTTCTACCAGGGTTCCCATTTCCTGAAGTTGAGTGTCTGCGAGGTTCTTCTCATAGGCCTCTGTGGCCAAGGTGATATACTTCTCCACCTTGAAGTTTTTGGCATCCAAAGAAAATCGTTCCTGAATAATATCATTATATTCATCTCGGTAGATATCGTTACAATCTCCTGCAGGCTCATAGAGAACCTTGCGGACTGTCTGATTGTCCACCCGTCGATTGATCACCAGGAGCTGAAAATTATCTCCAGCATCCAGAGAGTTCAGTGCCTCTCCATAGCTGTCAATAATATCCAACTTGTCCTCTGTGCTAGCCGTTGTATAGGCAACATCTCCCAGCCGGTATGTTCGGGAATACCAGTTTTCTGCAATGTGCATGATTCCAGTCTCAAACTGACTGGTAAAGTAAATGCTGTTCTGTGTTGAAGGCTTCCTTTTAAATTCCTTCCGCAAACGAATTTGACGGCTACGTTCAGTAGCCGTCTGGACCGTCCGCTTCCTGAACGGAAGCTGATTGAGTAAACTCATAGTGTCTTGTCTCCTCTCCTCCATATTCAGTCATATAAGACCGTTTTTGATTGATTAACTGAAAGATTAAACGCTCTTTCAGAATTTTGTTTTTCTTAGTTCCATACAAAAAACAAGGACCAATAATAATTCCAGTTACTAAATAGTTAAATACATCTGGGAAGCCTAGCCAATTCAACAAAACTCCCAGAGCTACACCTAAGACAATCCCACCAGTCATAACTAGCTGTCTTAGAGTTCGTCTTAGAAAAACAGGGCGCTCATAGTCCCCAAATTCCTTAAGAAATTCACTGCCTAATTTTTCCAAACCAAAACCTCTCATTCTGTTTTTTAGCACAATAAAAACACCTTACTGTCTGCAAAGTGTTTTCTGTCAATTCTAGTCAATCTCGCCTTTATATTGTAAAGCCGTTCCAATCAGGGATAAAATCCCTGCTATAATCACTATTATTGTAGTGATGTTGTCATTAATCGATGTTGGAGTTGATTGGAAAGGTCTATACTGATCTAATATAACAACCCGATAAACCCCATCAAGAAACCAACACATCACCCACAATCCTAAGCCCATAAAAAACCAATTTTTCAGGAAGGAAAGAATGAAAAAAGGAGCTTTGAGAATCCAAAGCAATACCCGAAGCACAATAAATCCTGCCCTAGCTAGCAACCGACCTAACTGGGAAACAAACTTTTTCCAGTTAGGAACAGCTGCTTTAGAAGTCAGTTCAAATTGATCCGGCTGAAAATTCTGTTCCAGAAACTCTGTACGCTCTTCTTCCGAAGCTTGACTTAACGCCTGATTAAGCTTTTTAACTGCTTTTTCTAATTCTGTTGCCATCTTCTCACCCCTTCCCCTTTTTATTATTATAGCACAATTTACTAGGAAGTTCCGAATAATTTTTTAGACTGTTGCTGGGTTTTCCAAAGTGTAAATATAAAAACAAGTAATTTAAAAATCCCAGCAAAAGCAATATCCGCACCAGCTTTGCCAGTTGAAACCTTAAAGAGATCATCTGTTACAAAAGCAGCATAAATAGCAACTACAATGAATAATACAATTCCTTGAAAAGCTGCAGCTGCAAATTGCTTCAGTAGATTCTTGGCCATATCTCTAGTGCTATCAGCCATCCAGAAAGCAATGATTAGTGGGGCAATTGCTTTGAGTATATACATTTCAAAGGCTCTCATAAAAATAATCATTTTTATAGAGACACTAGAAACAGCTTCCGATAGCCAACTTATTAGCCCCAAGAAATTCTTTAAAATCCAACCATCTACTCCATCTGTTTTTACAGACCCTTTAAAAGCAATAATTGATATTATCTTGCTTAAACCACTTAATATATAACTAAAGAGTTCTGCAATACCATCAAAAATAGTCGCAGAATAAGTGACAAGAATAAAAGCAAATAAAAACTTCACAGCTAATTCTGCAAAGAGGCCACTATTCAAGCCGCCTCCCTCCCGTTTCAAATATCGATACCAAGAATCCAGCTCAATTAGAAACATTACAGCAATAATTAATTGTGCAGCTTTCATACTAGAAGAGTTAATAAGAGTTGACATCTCATTAACTTTAGGTGCATATTCAGCGAGGCTCTGGGTCAATTCTTTAACTTGATCAACGTCCATATCTGCCTCCTTTGGTTTTATCCAAGAGCAGCAATTTGATTAGCTACATAAGTCATTACGATTGTTCCTCCAGCAATCATCATGCCACCATAAATCATGCTATTTTGTCCTTGAAGTCGTTCATTAGGACTGTTAGAACTTTTACCTGCAGCGTATGTTTGCCATCCCTCTGCAATAAACAAAGCTCCGCCAATGTTAATTCCAATACCCAAAAAACGAATGATTGTTGTAAAAATTTCCATGTTTTTATTCTCCTTGTATTATTTCTTATAGCCCTGCCCTGTCAGCTGCAGGGAGGTTTTACGTTGTTGTTTCAATTTTCTAGCAACCAGTACTGGACCGACTTTAATAGTCCGTATCTGACTGATCAGCTGGGTAGTGTAGGGGATGATTAGATCTACTTCCTGCACTTGACCAGCGATAATGCCTGACCTTCTCTGAGTTGCATATTTTGGACCCAAGTTAATCTCTTCTCCTGAGTCCAGGCGAGCTGTTGCACTGCCGTGTTTACCCATCTTTTTGAGGTCAGAGATAGTAACTGACTTTATATCATTTTTTTCAGTCATGGTTAATCCCCCTTCTGAAAAGTTGCTGATTTACAGCTTGCCGAGGCAGTGCGTAACTGCCTTCCGTGTTTCTTACGCAGGGTTATTTTAGTCTAGTAAACCCTAAAACTCCTTTGCCTTACGGGACAAGTCAACCGTGGCTTTACGTCATGTGACCAACACTAGATATCCTTTTCTAGTTACTCGCCGCCCCTATTTCTCTTTTATGTCTAGGTCACGCTAATCAGGACAGCGGGGGTATTCAGTTGTCAAAGATCTGGCAGCAGTTTATTGACTTGCTGAGGTCAAGTGTTAAACTATAAGAATATTAGTATCGCAGTCTAAATCATGACTCAGTTCTCTTTTGGAACAAATGTCACTTTCTTGATGTACCTTGTATTAATACTAAAAGGGGGAGTTGCAGACGTGAAATTTAAAGCACCGCCATCAGAGAATGCTGTGCTAAATAGTTGCTGAATCTCTTCAAGGTTATAATTAATGTCAATATTCTCTATAGTTGAATCATGATACTCGATATAAATGCTCAACGGTTGAGCAGGCTTTGGTTCAGACTTCATTGCTGCCATACCTGCGTTTCTTCTTTCAAATACCATTACTGTATCCTCCATATGTTCAGCGTTCTTTGTTTTTATCATCTATGAATATCAGTTCGTATATCTTTGATTTCGATGATTGCTCAAAAGCTATTTTTTGCCATTGCTTTTTAGTAAAACTTACTTTCCAAAGAGGAATGCAATTAAACAAATAAACTCGGCCTTCGTACTTCACTTGTTCTTCATTTTCTTTCATACCAAAAACCCCTTACGATTTTTTCAAACAACTTCTAAACTAGGAACAAAACCTTATTCCAGTTGCTTTCTAGTATTGCTATTGAAGGTAGCCAGGAGGCCATTGTAGACGTACTCAGCAACCATTTCAGATGAACGTGCAAAGCGCATGTTCTCTAGAGCATACTTGTAACGGTCCTCAAATGGCAGCATGATAGCACTAATTACTGTTTCTGAGTAGTTATCTTCCAAAAGCTGAGCATAGACCAAATCACAGATATAATCTTTATCATACTGGGTAGCTTTATCAACTTTCCGGAAAAGAGAATTTGGATCTTTCTTTTTTGAATTTTGAGTAGCCTTTTCCTCGTCCTCCTCAGAAATAATTAATTCAGTATCATTAATATCAGTATCACTAATATCAGTATCGTTAGGGGATAAATCTGATACCGGGGTAGTATCAATTTGACACCCCCCTGGTGTTTTTTTGACACCCCCCTGGTCTAAATTTGACACCCCCCTAGTGTCAGATTTGAAATCAACTGGTTTATCAGTATTTCTAGCAAGTGTATCATCTTGTAGTAGACCAAGGTAAATCCGGTTAGCAAGGTTTCCTGATTTACTAGTAGATTGTTGAATTTCACGAATTAAACCATATTCTGTAAGCTGCTTCTTAATTCTTAAAAGAGTAGATTTTGAACAATTTAGGATCTTCATTAGATTAGAGTTAGAATATACCAAATAGATATTTCCATCTTCATCAATCCAATTGTTCTTGAAAGATAAATCCAATCTGTCTTTCAGCATAGAATAAGCTACTTTGGAGTCTAATCTCATGTTCTCGTACAAAGGGCTTTCAAACAGAATTTTGGGTAATGCATAAAATCGTTCTGATGTTTGATAATGACTTGCACTAATAAATTTTATATCTCGCATTGATTAAACCTCCCTCAGTCTAAAAGCACCTTTTGAGTTAAATCTAATCAATCCAAACGCTTCTAGTTCTTTCAAATTTTCTAGCGTTTCTTTTCGTGTAAAACCAGTCTCTTTCATCAAGAATGAAATAATAGCCTCTCTGGATTCTTTTTCTTTAGGTGACATATTAGCCCCTCCTTAGTTATCTTAAACAAACAAAAAACGAGGAAATGATTTCTCATTTCCTCGTCAATTTCTTATTCAATTTTTCACTTTCTCAAAACTCTAGACACTTACCTTTAAAACTTCATGAACGAGATATTCTGATACTGCTCAAGTATTTGACGGCCCTGTTCCTTTCCGATATAATAGGACTAGTTTGACTGATGAGGAGTTTTTTATGTCTGATTTTGAAAAATTGCAAGAGACTGTTTACCAACTATTAAAATTGGTTGGGGAAAATCCTGACCGTGAGGGGTTGCTCGACACACCAAAGCGAGTAGCTAAAATGTATCAGGAAGTATTTTCTGGACTTGGTCGAGATCCTAAGGATGAATTTACTGCTGTATTTTCGGAAGGTCATGAAGAAGTCGTTCTTGTAAAAGATATTCCATTTCATTCCATGTGTGAACATCATCTCTTACCTTTTTATGGTGTTGCTCATGTCGCCTACCTACCAAGCAATGGCAAAGTCACCGGGCTGAGCAAATTAGCCCGTGCAGTTGAAGTGGCTAGCAAACGTCCTCAACTACAAGAACGCCTTACTGCCCAAATTGCGACAGCCTTAGATGAAGCTTTGTCACCCGAGGGTGTATTTGTCATGGTTGAAGCCGAACATATGTGCATGACTATGCGAGGAATCAAAAAACCTGGTAGTAAGACTGTCACGACTGTTGCAAAAGGAATTTACAAAGAAAATGTTCATCAGAGACAGGAAATTTTGTCCATGATTCATCACGACTAATTCCCTCTTATCACTCAACACATTATGCTCACCTTAGAAAGAAGTTTATGAAGAAAAAATTAGTATTTCTCCTATTTCTGGCTCTAATCTGTATTGGAATCGAGTACGAAACAAAGACCTATACTCTAGGCGAATTATCCGGCAAAGCCTACGGCATTATTGGACTGGCTGCCTTATTAGCCTTGCTTTATATCGTTCCAGCTAGCTTAATCATTTTACACGTTCAAAAAAAATGGAAGACTCCACTTGCCAGCTTAATCATCGCCTTCTTGGGCGGGCTATTCATCGCGGGATGGACTTCTGGTCTTGCCAACACTTATATCCATGACGGTGTTTCTACTTTATCTATTTCTTTTATTAATGATTTAGAAAGTGCTATCGTAGCGCCACTTGTCGAAGAGCCTCTCAAATTGATCGGTGTAGCCTTTGCTCTCTACTTAGTTCCTGTAAAAAACTTGAAGTCTATCTTACTTCTAGGAATTGTAGCGGGATTTGGTTTCCAAATCAGTGAGGACTTCTCTTATATCTTATCTGATATGTCAGAAGGCTTCTCTTTCGCTATCTCAGGAATTTTGGGACGCGTGGTTGGCTCAATCGCCTCACATTGGCTCTACACAGGCTTGACTGCTTTCGGTTTGACCCTCATGATTCGCTATCGCAAAAAGAATGCTAGCAACTTCAAAACAGGACTTATCTACTTCCTAGCGGCTTTCATCCTACATTTCATCTGGAACTCACCGCTTTCAGCTATTGAAACCGAAATACCGCTTGTAAGACCCATCCTATCTGCCCTAGCTATTTTTACCTTCTTCCTAGCCTACCAAACAGCTGCGCGATTGGATAATGATCAGCCAAGTTTACATTTTTAAACACTTATATAATAAAAAGAACTGCCCCAAGACAGAACAATCTATCTTAGAGCAGTTCTTTTTATTGTCCACAGACTATGAGTCTATCAAGAACTAATCTATCACTGTGAACTTGATATGAGAGTGGTCCTTTTCTAAATCCTTGCCCGCCATAAAGGCTGTAGCTTCTTTCTTTACTTTTACTAAGTCGATTCCCTGGTCTTGGGCACCAAAAATACAGCCACAATAACACTGACGATAAATATCATATTCCTCGCACATCTCCACCGAGCGCTTGTAGCCTTGATTTTTCTTGAAATCACTCGGTAAATAGTGAGTAGCATAGACCTTTTGAACCTCAATACCAACACTGTTGATGGTTTGTGAATTCTTATGTGGGCTGATAGTCAGGGCACTACCGAAATAATCAAAACCAAGTTCAACCGCAACTTCTGCCGTCTGGTCCAATCGATAGTCATAACAGACCTTGCAACGATCGCCCCCTTCAGGTTCATCCTCCAGGCCATGAACTTTTCGGAAAAATTCCTGAGGTGCATAGGGTGCTTCCAAATACTGAACTGTATAGCCTGTTTTCTCATTGAAGTCGCTGACAAACTTTTGAGTCACATAAGCCCTCCTCTGATACTCCGCCTTAGGATGAATATTGGAGTTGGCAAAATAAATTGTCACATCCGCATATTGGCTGAGATATTCCAAGGTATAGGTCGAGCAAGGGGCGCAACACGTATGCATAAGAATAGTTGGACGTTTCTGATCCTTTTCCCAAACCTGGACCATTTTCTGCATGACACGGTCATAATTGATTTTCTGGTTGAGATTCATCTTGCTCAGAATTTCTTCTACATCAATCATCATTTTCTCCTTTTTCTATCGTTATTTTATCATATAGGAAGCCTGAGCTCAAATCTTCAAGGAAATAATTATGTTTCAACAGTAAAAAAAGAGGAAAAATCTTTCCTCTTTTTGTTATTTAAGCTTTTAGCTAATGACTACATCATGCCACCCATCATGCTTGGATCCATGGCTGGTGCTGGACTAGCTGGCTCTGGCTGATTCGCTACCACTGCTTCGGTAGTCAAGATCAGGCTAGCAACAGAAGCTGCATTTTGCAAGGCTGAACGAGTCACCTTGACTGGGTCAATGATTCCAGCCTCAATCATGTTAACCCATTCACCAGTCGCTGCATTGAAACCTGTACCAGCTTCAGAGTTTTTCAAACGGTCAATGACGATTGAACCTTCAAAGCCTGCATTGAGAGCGATTTGGCGAACTGGCTCTTCCAAGGCACGAAGTACAATATTACGACCAGTAGCTTCATCTCCTGTTAATTCGAGAGCAGCAACTGCATCTAAAACGCTAACAAAGGCTGTACCGCCACCGGATACAATTCCTTCTTCTACAGCGGCACGGGTTGCGTTAAGGGCATCTTCAATGCGGAGTTTCATTTCCTTGAGTTCTGTTTCGGTTGCAGCTCCAACCTTAATCACAGCTACACCACCAGACAATTTAGCCAAACGTTCTTGCAGTTTTTCCTTGTCAAATTCTGAAGTTGCACTTTCAATTTGAGACTTAATAACAGCTACACGGTTAGCAATAGCTTCTGGATTGCCAGAACCTTCGACAATCACGGTGCTGTCCTTGTCAACAGTGACTTTAGATGCTTGTCCAAGTGCTTCAATAGTCGCATCCTTGAGGTCCAAACCAAGATCTTCTGTAATGACTGTTCCACCTGTCAAGATGGCAATATCTTCCAACATAGCCTTACGACGATCACCAAAACCTGGTGCTTTAACAGCAACAACGTTGAAAGTTCCACGAATCTTGTTAAGAACCAGTGTTGGCAAGGCTTCGCCATCCACATCATCTGCAATGATCAAAAGCGGACGGTTGGTTTTCAAGATGCTTTCCAACAATGGCAGGATTTCTTGAATGTTAGAAATTTTCTTGTCTGTAATCAAAATATAAGGATTGTCCAGATCAGCCACCATTTTTTCACTATCTGTCACCATGTATTGAGACAAGTAGCCACGGTCAAACTGCATTCCTTCTACAACATCCAGCTCAGTTTCCATCCCTTTGGACTCTTCGATAGTGATAACTCCGTCGTTGCCAACTTTTTCCATAGCCTCAGAAATGTATTCACCGACTTTCTCACTACGAGAAGAAACGGCAGCAACCTGAGCGATCGCTTCCTTGTTAGAAACTGGAATAGCAGTTTCTTTCAGAGCGCTGACAGCTGTTGCAACAGCTGCTTCAATCCCACGACGGATACCGATTGGATTGGCTCCGGCAGTTACGTTTTTGATTCCTTCGCGGACGATAGCCTGCGTTAAAACAGTTGCTGTTGTTGTTCCGTCACCTGCGATATCGTTGGTTTTGGAAGCAACTTCTGACACCAACTTAGCACCCATATTTTCAAAGTGGTCTTCCAATTCAATTTCTTTAGCGATGGTCACACCGTCATTGGTGATAAGGGGAGAGCCAAAAGATTTTTCCAAAACAACATTGCGACCTTTAGGTCCCAAGGTTACTTTGACTGTATCTGCTAAAATATCGACTCCGCGTACCATTGCACTTCTTGCATCAGCTGAAAATTTAATGTCTTTTGCCATTTTTTATCCCTCTTTTCTAATCTTACTCAACTATTGCTAGAATATTGGCTTCGCTGACTAGAAGGTGGGTTTCTTCACCGTCTTTCACTTCTACTCCTGCGTGGCTTTCAACAAGAACCTTGTCTCCAGCTTTGACAGATGGTGCTACCAATTCACCAGTCAGCGTACGAACTCCTTGGCCAACCGCTACAACTGTGGCTGTCTTAGTCGCTGCATGACTGTTACCTGCAATAACAAAACCGCCAACTTTCTCTTCTTTTTCTTCTATTTTTAGGACCACTCGGTCACCTAATGGTTTTAACATAGTATCCCTCCTGAGATTGAATTTTAGCACTCTCGTCTATCGAGTGCTAATCTATAGTTATTATTTTATCACTTGGTCAAAAATAGTCAAGAAAAAAATACTATTTTTCTTCAAAGAACTTAAAAAAACTGATCAGAAAAACCAATCAGTTTTTTTGTCTTACCCTAGGACTAGAGCATCATCATTCAGTACTTGACCACTGTTTTTATGGAAGAGATCCATGAGCTGAGCTACCGTTAGATTTTCCTTTTCTTCACCCTTCACATCCACGACAATCTTCCCATGATAGAGCATAATCAAGCGATTACCATACTCAATGGCGTGTTCCATGTTATGAGTGACCATGAGGGTTGTTAGTTTCTGCTCTTCTACTACTTTTTTCGTTAAGTTCATCACCATATCACTTGTTTTAGGATCGAGAGCTGCGGTATGTTCGTCCAGCAAGAGAACCTTAGGTCGAACTAGGGTCGCCATCGAAAGAGTCAAAGCCTGTCTTTGACCACCAGACAAGAAATTAGCATCCGTCTTCATCCTATTTTCGAGACCTAGGCCGAGATGTTCCAGTGCACCCTTAAAGATTTGGCGTTCTTCTTCCGTAATTGAGCGTTTGAAAAAACTCCGCTTCTTCCCACGACGGTAGGCAATGGCCATGTTTTCTTCTATCGTTAAATTGGTGGCTGTCCCCATCCGCGGGTCTTGAAAAACTCGACTAATACTTTTCGATCGATCAGCTACTGAAGACTTTCTAATAGACTGACCATCAAGCAAGATATCTCCATCATCAATCTCTACGACACCTGCGATAGAGTTCATCAAGGTTGATTTCCCTGCTCCATTCCCACCAATTACGGAAATAAAGTCTCCCTGTTCGATTTCGAGATCCAAGCCTCGGAGAACAGGATTCTCATTGATTGTTCCTTTTTCAAAGGTCTTATGAATATTGGTTAATGTTAATAAAGGCATTAGCTGTCACCTCCTGGTGTTAAGGTTTTGTTTGCTTTAATCTGCAATTTTTGACGAATTTCTGGAACGTAAAGAATGAGAGCAAGAAGAATAGCTGAGGCTAATTTAAGCATTTGAGCATCCACATTCATAGCCAGAATAACTACTAGAACTAAACGATATAGGATGGATCCGACCACAATGGACCAGAGACGTTTTCCAAGCGGAAGGTATTTAACAATGACTTCGGCCAAGATAATCGATGCTAAGCCGTTTACAATGGTTCCTGTTCCCATATTCATATCCGCATAACCATTATTTTGAGCTAAAAGGGAGCCAGCAAGGGCAATTAGCCCATTTGAAAGCATATAACCTAAAATCTTAATTCGGTCAACTTTAATTCCATTGGCTGCCCCCATAGTCAAATTATCTCCGGTCGCCCGCAAAGCTAAGCCAAGCTGGGTATTGAGTAGGACAATTAAAAGTAAGATAACAAAGGCAACGAAAGCAAGCCCTAATACAATGACAGAAGCAGTCTTGGATAGACTAAGTAAACTTGTCATCATAGTTACCAGGGTCTTTTGCCCAGAAAGAGAAAGATTAGAACTTCCTAGTACAAGTAAGTTAATAGAGTAAAGGGCAGTCAGGGTGATAATCCCAGTCAGAAGAGCTGGAATCTTCATCTTGGTATGTAGAAAACCAGACACTGCCCCCGCCAGCATTCCAGCAATGAAACCGCCAATGGTGGCTAGAAGAGGATTCAGGCCTTTCATAATCAAAATGGCTGTAGTTGCTGCACCAAGTGGGAAGGATCCTTCTGCAGTCAGGTCTGCAATATCTAAAATCCGGAAGGTAATGAAGACTCCAATAGCCATAATGGACCAGAGCAAACCTTGAGATAGAGCAGAGAGTACAATATCTAGAAGACCACCAGATGAATCAGACGACTTGGATTTAGAAAGAGAATTCACTTTCGGATTTGCAGTGTTTTTAGTAGAAGAGCTTTTCTGAGTTGTTTTTTTCGTTTGAGCATTTGCCTGCTCCTCTTGCTCAATGGCACTGATGTCGATTCCTAGAAGCTGAGCCATTTCTTTATTAGCGACTGCCTTTAGCGTCTCAGGATCTTCAGCTGAAATATCATCGACCTTTTCTCCATTCATAATTCGAATAGCCATTTTAGCAGTTTGGCGACCCAAAGCTTCAAAATCAGCCCCGTAGGTAAAGAGCACCCCATCATCTACCACGTCAACAGAACCACCCACTACGGGCACCTTCATTTCTTTAGATAAGTCTGTCACCAAGGTGATCGCTGAAACGATGGTATTATCAGCAGGGATAAAGAGGGCTTCCGTCTGACTCATCAGGCTTTTTGTAGTATCTTGCACATCATTAGTGGAGGAAATCCCCTTGACAACTGTCTCAATACCAGCTTCTTTAAACGCTGCTTCTGCCTCTTGCACCTGAATCTCTGAATTTCGTTCATTAGTCGTATACATAATCCCAACTTTTTTCAGATTAGGCATGACTTTTTTCAGTAGAGCCACTTGTTTCTTTGCAGAAACTCGGTCACTGGTACCAGTTGCCAGACCGCCAACCTTGTCCATAGACTTCACGAGCTTTGCAGAGACAGGATCTGTAATCGCCGTAAAGAGAATAGGGGTATCAGTCGATAGATTGACTAATGATTGGGCTGCTGGCGTTGCAATCCCTAGAACCAAGTCATTCTTAGAAAGTAGGCTCGTAGAAATCGTCTGGAGATTGGACTGGTCCCCTTGGGCATTCTGGTAGTCAATCTTGATATTCTTACCATCAATATACCCTTGGTCTTTCAACTCATTCTCAAAGCCTTTTCGAGCAGCTGTCAGGGACTCATGCTCCACATATTGAAGAATCCCAATGTGGACCTGTTTTTCCGACTTCTTTGAAGAACTGCATCCTGCTACAAGAAGTAAGGCCATCGCCAAACTAACCAAGGAAAGTAGTGTTTTTTTCATATCATGCTCCTTAAATTTTTTCAAAAACAAAAAGCCAATTAGATTTTATTCTAACTGGCTTTTAAGTGCTGATATAGATGAGATCAATCATCCACTTTTATCCAGTCAGTTAGAAAAGATATCTAATCAGCTGGATTCATCATAAAATGCTTTAGCTTCATAGATACAAACGGGGAACGTTTGTATCCTTTCGGCTACAAACGTCTATCTAAAGAAACTAAAGTAAAAGTAGGTATTTAATTTAATTGTCTGTGATGACGTTTGTTTAACCATTTTATTTCTCCTTGTTTTTATTGTTTAATACTATACCCTTAATTTCAGACAATGTCAAGACTTTTTTAGAAAATTTCTGAAAATTTTTAATAATCAACCCCCGATAATCTTTTATCAGGGGCATCTAGCTTAATATTTTATTTGAATTTTAGCTTCAAAATCATCAATGACTTTTTGAAGATTGAGTCGGCCTTTGTAGATACCATAACCAAATACTAACATGGCAAGAATACCTAAAACTGCTAGGATAATTCCAACAATGAAAAGAATCATATTGGTTTGGCGGAAGAAATAAATCAGAACAAGACCGATACTCGCAATGGTAAAGAAGAGACTAAACCAACGTCCTAGATTTTCAATCATATGTTTTTGATAGTGAATTTCTGTTTCATAGCCTTGAATCAATTCTTGTTCTGTCATGATTTCTCCTTTTAATATTTCAAACCTGGATTAAAGAAGCCAAGTAATACACCAATAAATGCAACAACTACAAGAAGCAGCATCACTTTGATTGGAGACAGATTTTTCTTAGCCATTAACCACCAGCAAAAGACGATAAATAATGCCGTCAAAAGTCCAGGATAAACTCCGTCTAACTGATCTTGCAGAACCAAGAATGCTTTTCCTGATGAGTCTTTTAATTGGAAAGCTGTTTTAACAGGCACCCAAGTAGCTGCTACCGCACCAATAACCATACCACCAATGATAGATACAGATTTACGGATAGCTTGTCCTTGAGGACCAACAAGAAATTCAACCGCTTTGTCGCCCAGTTCGTATCCTTTAAAATAGGCAAATTTCATACCGAAGTAAGCTAGCAAGTTCCAGACAACGATATAGAAGATAGCACCTAGTGGAGATCCTCCATTTGACAAACCAAGGGCTATCCCCAAGATAATCGGGATCAGGGTCCCAACAATCAGTGAGTCACCTATACCAGCAACAGGTCCCATCAAACCAGCACGAAGTCCATTGATTGTTTCATCATCCACTCCGTCAGCACCATTTGCACGTGCTTCTTCGAGCCCTGCTGTAATCCCGACAATCAAGGCACCTAGCTGTGGTTCAGTATTGAAGAAGGCTGTATAAGTATGCATTGCCTTTGCTTGGTCTTCTTTTTTCGAATAAAGTTCTTCCACAATTGGTAGCATAGACGCGAGATAACCAAAAGTCTGCATGTGCTCTTGTGAGAAGCAAGTCAAGTTACCATAGTACCAATGATGGAAAGATTTTCCTAATGTTTTTTTCGTTAATTTTGCCATTTTAGATATCCTCCTCATCATCGTCATCAATCACGCCTGTACTTGCTACTGCTTGAGCTCTGACATTTTTAGCCATTTGAATTTCATAGAATAGAACAGCGAAAATCAATGAAATGACTGCACAAGAGACTAGATTTAATCCTAGAGAAGCTGCAAGAGTAAAACCGACAAAGAAAGGAATAAAGTCGACAGCTTTTTCAACAATTTGTTTTAACAAAATAGCGATTCCGACACATGGAAGGAGTGAGCCCACTGTAAAGAGGGTTTTCATTGGAATTCCATCCAAAGGAAGGGCTGATTTCAAAGCTGTAACTGCATCTGCCCCTAATTTACACATGATTAGAGTTGGCAAGAAGGAGAAGACAATGTGTGAAATCCATGGGAAGCCCCAGTCTACTGCGTATAAACGTTTAAATTCTCCCTTTTCAACAGCTTTCCAACCAATATGTTGCCAGAGCAAGTTCATTGTTGCTGTACCATAAAATAGAACGGTACCAACTGTCCCTACCAAAGTTCCCATTGATTTAGCCAAGTTTGCTGCATCTGAAGAATCGAGGGCTAAGCCTTGTGTCGTAATAGCTACCATCGCTAGCGGAATACCGATATAAGAAACCGCACGAACGTCTGCTGAAACAGTACCACCAGGAGTAACCAGGGCAATATAAACCAATTGCATGGCAACCCCACAGACTATCCCTAGTTTAATATCCCCTAAGATAAGCCCTGAAACAAGTCCACCAACAAGCGGGCGTCCCAGAGTATAGTTACCAATTGATGTACCACCTAGACCAGGCATGGATGACAAACACGCAAACAATCCTAGCAAAGCGGCCTGTAACCAAGAAATTGTCATAATAAGCCTCCTTTAACGCTTATAGTATTATTAAAAACCAAATTTAGACTTGAAATCACTCCAGTAGCCGATGGAAACATCTGGCAACAATTGGAATTTCACCTTATAACCAGCCTTTTCAATTGCTTCAATTGCCTCTGCTTCTTCCTGAGTAATGGACTGATTATTTCCTAATTTCGTTGCTCCTGGGCGATCATTAGCAGGGCCGACGATAATTTCTTTGACATCAGCTGGAACAAAGCCTTGGTCTACTAAAATTTCTTTCATATCAATTGGATTCTTTGTGATTAAGAAATAGCGACTATCTGAATCCAAGACCTTTTGTGATTTTTCTTTGAAAGCTTCCTTAGTCCAAACAAAAGTTTTCTTATCTGAAGCAGCTTTATAAGCCTGTTTTAACACGGCATTCCCTGCAGCTGCATCATTGACCGCAATTAAGCCATCACAAGGATATTCCTTAGCCCAGCGAGTAACTGTCTGACCGTGGATCATGCGGTCATCAATCCGTACAAATGAAATTGTCATGATAAATCTCCTTTAAGTATTTAAATATCGTCGTCATCTTCTTCGTCGCTATCGGTTGCGACTTCGAATTCTTGAAGAGCTGCTGAAGCTTCTGAAAGAATGGTTCTAGCTAGTTCTTTGCCTTCTAACATATCTTTCATCACTAGCCCTGTTAAAGCCATAGTCAGGTTTAGACCACCTAGGACAACTGCTGTGTCTAGTTTCCCAAGTTCAGCCAAGACATTGCAGGCAGTAGTAAGAGGGCTTCCCCCAACAATATCTGCCAACACAAGAACCTGATCTTCCTCAGCTAAGCCCGCTAAAGCTTGGCGAAACTCCAAGGCAAAATCGTCTACTGACTTACCTGCTTTTAGACCAACAGCAATCACTTGATCTGTCTTGTCGCCGGCAAACATTCCCAAAGAACTTTGCACCCCTTCGGCCAAGCCACCGTGGCTGACCAATACAAGATATTTCATCTTTCCTGCCTCCTTACCCTTCTACTTCTTAGCCAATTCAGACTTTAAATGATGAAGGTTTCTTTATGACTTTATTGTACAAGATATGGAACCGGTTTCATATTGTCAAATGTCACGTAAGTCAGATGACATTTGTTAATAAGAATATGACAATTGTCATATTGGTCTAGTCAACTTTGTTTATTTTGTGATTGAAATGTAAAAAAAGAAAGCAGATTATTTTCCGCTTTCTATTTCCTTTTGAATACTAGGTAGGGAACTATCAATCTCTTGATTCTGCATCGCTTTTTGAATCAGATAGTCCATCCGCTCCATCGTATGTTGATCTACTTCTAGGCTGATATCAATGATAGAGCGATTCATCATGCGATCCAACCTCTCAGAAGTCAAAGAATCCAAGCCAAAATCATCTGCTTGTAGGATTGCTCTAGACTGCTGACTTTTCACTACAGATGGCAAGACCGAAGTCCCTTGAGATTTCTCAAATAGAGCCTGTTGGCTTTCTTTATCCTGCGACAACAAAAGCATAAATTCCCATGCCAGTTTTTCTTGACTGGTATTAGAAGACATGGCAAAGAGCGAGGTCTTGACCTGAGTTCCCATCACCTGATTGTTGGCTGTAGGCATTGGGATACAGGTCCAAGAAAAGCTAGAATATTTGGAAACATGATAAGGATAGGGTTTGTAGGTCCGATACTGGGCCAGACTCATAGGATAGAAGGCCACCCGTCCCTCATCAAAGTCATTAGAAGTCACCTTATAGTGCCGACTGAGCATATCTAATTTGCTCATAAAGGACAGGGCTTGGTGCATCTCTGAGCTGTCTACATTGATACCGGATTTATCGGTAAGATGGCCACCGTAAGCTACCAGAGCCTGCTGCCAAGTGTAATCTGTTATACCGTACTGATCCACCACACCATCGCCATTGGTGTCTTTGGTTACTTTCTTACAAATCTCATAGAAATCTTCTAAAGTCCAGCCTGACTCAGGAATGTTAATTCCTTCTTTTTCAAGCAAGTCTTTATTGACACACATCATGATAGGATTGCTCTCAACTGGAAGAGCATAGCTGACTCCCTGATATTGCCCAGCTTCATAAGCCACCGGATAAAAGGCCTTTCGCTCATCATCCGTTAGGAGGGTGTCCAAGGATTTGAGAGCGCCAGTCGAAGCCAACATGCTAAAGTCGTTTTCCGGTACCATAAAGAGATCCGGTTGCTCGCCTTTCAAGACTTGCTCTGTCAGCCAGTCAGCGTAATCATCCTTGGGAATCCCGCTTTCATAGACGACCTTGACATGAGGATGCGTCTTTTCAAATTTCTTAATCAGGCTGTCCAAGACCTTGTTTTCTCGACTGTTAGGTACATCCCAGCTGGAGCCAGCATAGACGCCGATACGCAGGACTTTTTCCTGAGCTGAAGCCCAAAAGACAAAAGCTAGGGCAACAGATATGATCAGGACAACCAGCAGGGCCAAATGTCTCAATCTCCACTTCATTTGTCGCTTTCCTTACTAAAATCTCTCTGGGTAACCCCAGTCTGAACAGCCCAGATAGCCAGCTGGGTGCGGTCACGCAAGTTGAGCTTGGCTAAGATACCTGACAGATAATTTCGGACTGTCCCTTCTGATAGAAAAAGCTTGGCAGCAATTTCTTTATTCGAAATTCCAAAGCCAATCTGCTGGATAATCTTCCACTCCGTCCGGCTCATGTCCTCTATATTTTCCTCCGTCACCGTGATAGCAAAGTTGGACTGGGCCATCTGTGAAAAGATTTTGAAGACCTTGGTGGCAATATTGGGATTGATCATGGCTCCGCCTCGATAGACTGTCTGAATGGCTTCGTGAAGCTCTTCTGTCGAAACCCCTTTAAGAATATAACCAGACGCGCCGTATTTGAGAGCGGAGAAGATAAATTCATCGTCATCAAAGGTCGTCAGAATGATAATCTTAACATCTGGATACTGCTCTTTGACAGCCTTGGTACAAAGAACACCGTCCATGACTGGCATGCGAATATCCATCAAAATCACATCTGGGCGTACCCGATGAAGCTTTTCCAGCACTTCCTTGCCGTCTCCGACCGTCCCGACCACCTCAATATCTGCGTGGGCTGACAGGATGATTTGCAGAGACTCGCGAATCAAGGCCTGATCATCTGCTATTAAAACCTTAATCATGTCTTCCTCCTATTTTGGGGATTTCGATATGCGTGTAGAAACCGTCCCTATTTTCAAAGCGGACGCTTCCTCCAATAATCATTAGGCGCTCCTGCATCTGCTTGAGGCCATAGCCATAGTGAAGTTCATCAAAGCCAACACCATCATCCTGAATGGTCATTACATAAGCTTCTTCTTCCTCCAGTAGCTCAATCCAGATAGTCTTGGCATGCCCGTGGCGGACAGAGTTAGTAATAGACTCCTGAATCACCCGAAAGACAATGTCTTCCTTTGCAATATCCAAATCAATATTATCCCATTCGTAACGAAGATGAATCTCCAAGTTGGAGATAGCTTCATACTCACGGATAATCTTAATCAGAGCTTCCTTCAAAGTATTATTTTCCAGAGCTCCCGGTCGCATCTTATTGAGCGAGCCTCGGACATCACGGATACCATCTCGAACGACGACAGAGACATTATTGAGCTGTTCCTTCGCCCGATTGGTATCAATATCAACCAAGACCTTGACCGCATCAATACCCGCTGAAATTCCCGTCAGGGCATGGCCCAATGTATCATGAATCTCTCTGGCAATCCGCTTCCGCTCTCTGTCTTCTGCTATCTTTTCGGACAAGGCCAGATAAGAGTTCAACTCGCGATTAGCCTGAGAAGCCATACGCAGCTCTTCCTCAATCCGATGACGCTCTGTAATAGCCGACAAGATATAGAAGAGCAAGGAAATCATAAAGACAACGATATTGAGAGAGTAGAGGAAATTCTTACCAAAAAGCAGTAACAGCCGAACGGACTCTGGGTAAAACCGAATATAGGTATCTAGAGAAGGCAGCTTGATAAAAAGCGACATGAGATCATAATTGGACAAAAGCAGCATGCCAAAGCTCAAAATAATGAAAGAAAACCAGTACTTCTTGTCTTTAGAAGAATTGAACTCCTTAGAGCCATAGAAAATATCCGCAAACACCAGGAGAATCAAGCCATTGTAGGACGAGTGCAAGACAGAAAAGATGACCAACATAAGCAGGATTTCAATAATGGTCACCTTGTCATAGACAGACAGCTGATTAGGGTGGCGCTCGCGATAGTACATGACCAAGAGCAGGCAGGCATACAAGCTAATTGATACCCAGAAAATCAAGCTGGGAGAGCCAGGAATGGCATCCAAACGCTCCAAGAGCGAGTGACTGAAGCCCTTAGCAGCTACATAGTTGGTCGCAAAGAGATAGATAGACGCATTATAGACAATGGCAACCAGATTGATGATCATCAGCGCTATTTTGCTGTAAAATATACTTTTTTGAGGTCTCATTATTGCCACCCTGTAACTGTGTATTGACTGATATTATCCCTATTAACCAGATGAACTGGAATCAGATATTGGCTGTCGTAGGATTTCCCTTCCTGCATCAGCTCAATTACCTGCGCCACCTTGCGTCCCATCTGAATGGGCGATTGGGCTACAGTTCCCTCTATATCGTTTGTTGTAGCCAAAAAGTTTTTGATATCTGGTGAGCCATCCACGCCATAAATAGAAAGCTTTCGGTTCAAGCCGTTATTTTTAATAGCCGCTAGGGCACCAATCGCTGCCCGATCATTGAGAGCCATGACCACATTAAAGTCCATTCCTTCATCTAAGGCACTTTTTACTTGAGGCATTGCTTCTTCAGTCTGTCCAAGCGTCTCTTTTTGGGAAATAATCTTGTACTGAGGCTGATTTTTTATTGTCTCTACAAAACCTCGAATGCGGTCCATAGCAGAAACTGCATTTCGATGTTCTAGCAGAAGGATATTCGCAGCTGGCAAACGTTTCATCATATCTTTAGCAATTAAAACACCAGCTTGGTAATTATCTGAAACAATTGTCGTATCGACTGCCACTTCCTTGCTGATTGGCGTATCCACTACGATGATTTTAATCCCAGCTTTCTTGGCCTTCTGAAGAGAGGAAATGATACTTGGACTATTGCTTTTCACTGGATTAATCACAATGACATTTACCTTTTCTTTGACGAAAAAATCAATCTGTTGGCTCTGCTTGCCCTCATCCAATTCAGGATCCCTAACGTAAAGTCGGCTGCCCTGCTGGTTAGTTTTCTTCTCCAACTCCGCATTTAAGGTCTTGTAAAAGTCGTTATTCATGGTCATGTAGGTCACCCCAATCTTGACCTGTTTTGGATCCGGAAGAATCCCTTTAAAATACACAAAAGATAAAGCCATTACAAGTAGAACTAAGAGGGGCCACAAAGTATTTTTATAATGCATACGACTTCTTTGCATTTCTTTTTTCGCCATCATCCATACCCCAATCTTTCTAGTAGGCTTCACTTATATACAGAATTATTATATTACAAAGCACGAAAAAATCAAAATCTGCTCTAAGAAGCTAACTATTTCTTTATAGCTGACATCAAAGTTTTTTCTATACTTCCAATCTAGCCTTCCCCACTAAAAGAGCTCCATGACCAAATAGAACCATGGAGCTTCATCTAACTGCGGTGTTGTTTTATTGACTGATTGCAGTATCACAAAAGACAATTATCAGTTTAGTAATTTTTAATCAAATCGACTGTTGAACGATCTAACTTCTTCACAATTACTTGCAAGAATGCCTGAGCTTGTAAGAAGTCATCCATTGCATAAAGTGTCTGATGGGAGTGGATATACCGAGCGCAAACTCCGATAGTTGTAGATGGCACACCACCGTTTTGGAGATGGGCTGCACCAGCATCTGTTCCACCTTTTGCACAATAGTATTGGTACTTGATACCAGCTTCTTCAGCTGTAGTAAGCAGGAAGTCTTTCATATTAGGCAGCATGAGATGACCAGGGTCGAAGAAACGAATCAGTGTTCCGTCACCAATAGCGCCTTGACCACCATATACATCACCAGCTGGAGAACAGTCTACAGCAAAGAATAGTTCGGGCTCAAATTTAGTTGTTGAGGCGTGAGCTCCACGCAAACCAACTTCTTCTTGGACGTTAGCACCGACATATAGCTCATTGCCTAAAGATTGTCCTGATAAAGCCTGAGCCAATTCACTGACCATGAGAACCCCGTAACGGTTATCCCAAGATTTGGAAATAACATTTTTACCATTAGCTGTTAAAATAGCTGAGCTATCTGGCACAATAGCATCTCCTGGACGAATTCCGAAACTTTCTGCTTCTTCCTTATTGGCAAATCCACCGTCGAAAACAATATCGCTTACTTGTGGCAGGGTTGGTGTCCCACCAGCTCCACGTAGGAAGTGAGGTGGAACAGAGCCAGAAATCACTGGAATTTCCCGACCTTCTCTAGTAAACAATTTGAAGCGCTGACTGCTGACCACAAGAGGATTCCAGCCACCGATTTCAACTACACGAAAAGTACCGTCTGCTTTAATCTCACTGACCAAGAAACCAACTTCATCCATATGAGAGGCCACTAAAACTCGAGGCGCATCTGCTAAGTTTGAATGCTTGATACCAAAGAGGCCACCCAAGCCATCCGTCACCATTTCATCCACATGCGGAGTCATTTTCTCCCGCAAATAAGTCCTTACAGGACCTTCATGAGCTGAGATTGCAGAAATCTCAGTTACTTCTTTGATTTTTGAAAATAAGTCTGTCATATATACCTTCTTTCTGTCCCCTATTTTATCACTTTTTGGGAAAGATAGGTAGCAAAAGCCTAACTCTCTACAGGAGAAATATCCAAGTAAAAAAATTTCAGTTAAGTCCTCTCGCTTGTCAATTTCTCCTTTTCTATCTTGGCCATTGTTCCCCCTTCTTTTTTGTGTTAAAATATTGTCATGAAAGCTAAAAAAATCATTTTAACAACAGCTGCTCTTCTTGGAGCAGGAAGTCTTGCCTTGGGCGCGCGAAAAGTCGTCAAAGAACAACAGCTAGCCAAAAAGAGAGAAGAGATTATTCAACTGGTCCGTAGCTTCTTTGCTAGTCAAGGACAGATTGCCACGGTCTATGTGCAACTCTATGAGTCCAGCGAAGATACACTGGTTGGTGGAGTAGTCCTTGAAGATGACCGCCACTTTACCTTTGTCTACGAAAACGGCCAGCTAAGTTATGAGGAAAAATGATGATTATTCCTGAAAATATAGAAGAATTGGCAACTTACGTTCAGTCAGAGGGGAGGACTGTCTTCTTTTTCACAGCAGACTGGTGTGGAGACTGTCGTTTCATCCAGCCCTCCCTACCAGAGATTGAGGCAAGGAATCCAAATTTCACCTTCATCCAAGTAGACCGTGATGCTTATCTTGACCTTGCTAAACGCTGGGATGTCTATGGGATTCCTAGTTTGGTTGTACTGGAAAAGGGACACGAAATAGGTCGGTTGGTCAATCGCAATCGAAAAACCAAGTCTGAAATCAATGATTTTTTAGCGTCATTAAACTAATCAAATGGAGAAAAGAATGATTTTTACTTATAACAAAGAATTTGTTGGCGATGTTTTGATGGTGATTGTTGCCAACAACGAAGATGCAAAACTTTCTGTTGAACGCAAAGGAAATATTGCTCGTATTTTCCGAGAAGATACAGCTGAAACCGTAGCTTGGAACATTTTCCAAGTATCAGATATTCTTAATATCCAACAAAGTGGCCAGATCTTTCTTACTGACGAAGAGGTTGCCTTGCTCAACCAAGAGTTGGCTAAAGAAGGCTTTTCTGAAACTCTGATCAATGATCTCCAACCGAAATTTGTCGTCGGAGAAATCGTCGAAATGATTGCTCACCCAGATAGTGACCATCTCAACATCTGTCAAGTCCAGGTCGCAGCAGATAAGACTCTTCAAATTGTAGCCGGTGCCCCCAATGCTCGAGTAGGCCTCAAAACTATCGTTGCCCTTCCTGGCGCTATGATGCCTAAGGGAAACCTTATCTTTCCTGGTGAACTACGGGGTGAGAAAAGTTTTGGTATGATGTGCAGTCCACGTGAATTGCAATTACCAAACGCTCCTCAAAAACGTGGCATTATCGAATTAGCCGACTCTGAAGTCGTCGGAACTGCGTTTGATCCAGCAAAACATTGGCAAGGGTAAAAAAATCGTGATTTTCACGATTTTTTTCTTTCTCTTACGAATAAATAAGTAGGAGGAAATTATATGTACAATAAAGTCATTATTATCGGTCGTTTGACGGCCACACCAGAATTGCACAAAACTAGCAATGAAAAATCTGTCACACGCGCAACGATTGCGGTCAATCGCCGTTACAAGGATCAAAATGGTGAGCGCGAAGCAGACTTCATTAATATCGTCCTTTGGGGCAAATTGGCTGAGACTCTAGCTAGTTATGCCAGCAAAGGAAGCTTGATCTCTCTGGACGGCGAACTACGGACCCGTCGTTATGAAAAAGACGGTGTGACTCACTATATCACAGAAGTCCTTGGACATGGTTTCCAGCTTCTTGAAAGTCGTGCCCAGCGGGCTATTCGTGAAAATAATTCTGGAGCCGATTTGGCTGACCTAGTCTTGGAAGAAGAGGAACTTCCTTTCTAAAACTCCCACTTTTCCTTTCTTTTCTATTAAGAACCTTGGCTGAATAGCCTTGGTTTTTTTATCGTTCTATTTAAAATTTTTTCTTCTGATCGGTTCTTTTTATTTGTCCTCAGATACTACTTTTGCTCCCAAAAATATCTCTTTTTTGTTATAATGCTTAGCAGAGGTAAAAATGAAAATGAAAAAAATTGCTTTTGATTCTGACAAATACTTAAACCTGCAGCGCGACCATATCTTGGAGCGCATTAATCAATTTGAGGGCAAACTTTACATGGAATTCGGCGGTAAAATGCTAGAAGACTTCCATGCTGCCCGCGTCCTGCCAGGCTATGAGCCGGACAATAAAATCAGACTGCTCAAAGAGCTCAAGGACCAAGTAGAGATTGTCATTGCTATCAATGCCAACAACATTGAACACTCTAAGGCGCGTGGCGATTTGGGCATTTCCTACGACCAGGAAGTTCTGCGACTAATCGATACCTTCAACGAGCTAGATATTTATGTAGGCTCAGTGGTCATCACCCAGTATTCCGGTCAGCCAGCAGCTGACCTCTTCCGCAGCCAGCTGGAAAAGAATGGCATCGCCTCCTACATCCACTACCCAATTAAGGGCTATCCGACCGACATGGACCATATCATCTCGCCTGAAGGTATGGGGAAAAACGACTACATCAAAACCAGCCGTAATCTAGTCGTTGTTACTGCACCTGGTCCTGGTTCTGGTAAATTGGCTACTTGCTTGTCCAACATGTATCATGACCAAATCAATGGCATCAAGTCAGGCTACGCCAAGTTTGAAACCTTCCCCGTTTGGAATCTGCCCCTGCACCATCCGGTCAATTTAGCTTATGAGGCAGCGACGGCAGACCTGGACGATGTCAACATGATTGATCCATTCCACCTGCAAACCTACGGAAAAACCACAGTCAACTACAACCGTGATATTGAAATTTTCCCAGTCCTCAAGCGCATGCTAGAACGTATCCTTGGAAAATCACCTTATGCTTCACCAACGGATATGGGCGTCAACATGGTCGGCTTTGCCATTGTAGATAATGATGCAGCTATCGAGGCATCTCAACAGGAAATCATCCGTCGCTACTACCAGACGATTCTGGACTTCAAGGCGGAGCGCGTTTCTGAATCTGCTGTCAAGAAAATCGAACTCTTGATGAACGACCTGGGCATTACACCGCTGGACCGTAAGGTAACAGTTGCTGCGCGCGATAAAGCTGAAAGCACTGGTGAGCCAGCTCTGGCCCTGGAATTACCAAACGGTGAAATCGTAACTGGTAAAACCTCTGAACTCTTTGGTCCTACGGCTGCTGTATTGATTAATGCCATTAAGAAATTAGCCCATATTGCTAAAGAAACCAAGCTGATCGAGCCTGAGTATGTCAAGCCAATCCAAGGCCTGAAAATCAATCATCTGGGCAGCCGCAATCCTCGCCTCCACTCAAACGAAATCTTGATGGCTCTGGCAATCACAGCCATGGAAAATCAAGATGCGGCAAATGCTATGCAACAACTCGGTAATCTCAAGGGCAGCGAGGCCCACTCTACTGTCACTCTAACTGGCGAAGACAAAAACGTCCTGCGCAAACTAGGCATCCATGTGACCATGGACCCCGTTTACCAGTATGATCGACTTTATAGAAAATAAAAACAAGCTCTGTTAAAAGCTTGTTTAGAAAGCTGGCGTCGCCAGCTTTTTTCTTAATAACGCTTGGACAGGAGAAAGCGCAAGAGATAGTAAAGTCCCAAAACCAGGATAATAGTCAAGGTCAGAAACTGATTGAGACTTAAGATGATTGGGAAAACCATAGACAAAACGCTCAAGCACGCTGCCAGCAGCAAAAGAATATTAAAAAGCAGAGTGCGGGTCTTTTCATCAATCATGCGATTGCGTTCGTCAGTCACCTGAATGTAGAACCGCTCAAAATTTTCCTCCCGTCTTAGGGCAAGATTATACCGAATAGTCATCAAAGAAAGCCCCAGCAGTATGCCGACCATGACTCCTTCCTGCCGATCATTCAGAGAATGAAAGTGGCTCCAGGCCAATCCTACCAAGATGATAAAGGTTAAGATACGTCCCACGATAACTTTCTTTTGAAGTTTTTTTCGAAATTCTTGTTTAGTTAATGTTTCCATGTCGGCCTCCTATTTTTCATACGCTTGAAAAATTTTCAAGATCAGCACAATCAAGATCATTCCCACAACAGGCAGGATTTCCTTAGGGATAAAATCGAACTGTAAATGAAGAAAGATCAAGACAAGGACTACTAAGAAACCTAGTCCCCATTTGAGCATATAAGTCCATTTCATGATTCATCCTCCTCAAAGAGAAACACTTCTTCAATCCTTAAATTGAAAAAGGATGCAATTTTATGAGCCAAAAGGAGCGAAGCATTGTAGCGGCCCTTTTCCAAAGAAATAATCGTTTGTCTCGTAACCTCTAGCTTCTCAGCCAGTTCTTCCTGGCTGAGCTTTTTTCTTTTTCGCAATTCTTGAATTCGATTTTCCAAAGCCGACTCCTTTTCACAATGTAAAACAAACTTTACTTTTCAAATATAGTATAGCTCCCTTTACATCTTTTGTCAAGAAGAAAGCGGCAAAAAAGAGGCTGGGACAAAAGTCCTAGCCTCTCAATTGTCTTTGGATTGTCGAGCAAGACGCAGTGGTTGAGTGGGCTCTACTACGCTGATTCCATCAGCTTTTACAGCCCTACTCAACTGTGCGGAGGTGGGACGACGAAATCGAATTCTAACGAATTACCGATTTCTGTCCCACTCTCTTTTATCATCTTGATTGACTTCCTTTGTTATTTGCTTTCCAAAGCTACAGTCAACTCGACACAAGCTCCTCCTTGGTCTGGATTGAGCAGGGTCAGACGACCACCGTGCAAGAGAGCTACCTGCTTAGAAAAGGCTAAGCCGATGCCATGATGGGGATTAGCTGAATTGCGGCTTTGGTCACTCTGGTAAAAGAGCTGTTCTGCTCCTAGCAGCATCTCCTCTGAAAATGCAGGACCATTGTTCCAGATAGCAAAAACTAACTGGTCCTGCTGCACTGATACCGTTAGCTTCACTTCTTTTTGGTCTTGGTCAGCATGTTCAAGCGCATTTAGTAAGATATTGAGCAAAGCCCGCTTGAGATAGTCCAAATGAATAGACAAGCTTAAGCTAGGATCACAATCTTCTTGGAGAGAAAAACGATGGCTTTCTTGTTTGCTGAACAGTGCCCAATCGTCCTGTAGAGAAACCAAAAAGCTCCCTAAGGAAAGCTGACTGAACTGATTAGAATCAATCTGAAAGGTCTTAGCGTAATCAATCAAAGAGCCACAATACTCTTCCATCTTGTGACTAGCCTGCAAAATCTCAGTAGCATAGTCTGCCTGTGGCTGACCCAACTGCGCCAACTCCAAGAGCTCAGCATTCCCCTTAATCACAGTTAGGGGCGTCTTCAAATCGTGCGATGTCGCTGATAGCTGTAAAATCAACTCCTGTTCTTGGTGGCTGCTCCGTAAATCGCTATAGACTTCTAGCATTTCCTCGATCCGAAAAAACTGGCTTTGATTTTCTTCTAAAAGCTTCTTGCTCTTTAGCATTTTTATTTCCCTGTCGATTTTTCGGAGCAATTTCAAAATATGATAAAAAGTAATCAGCAGCAAGCTCCCCGCCCAAAAGAACAAGGTGAAAAGAACGTGATTACTTCCTTGCGTAAATTCATAGCCTATAAGCACAAAAATCAAAACATGAAAAAAGACGACTTTTAAACTGGTTGTCCAGACTAGGCTTTTGAAATTTCGGGTTCTAATTGCCATCTATAGCCTACTCCTCTCACTGTTGCAATTGCTTGCAGCCCTTCTTGTTTGCATTTTTGGCGAATCTGATATACGTATTCTGAGATGGAGCGAAGCTGTGTTTCTGAACTTTCTGGGTAAAGCAAGGTATGCAGGCGTTCAGCTGAAAAGGTCTGCTTGGGATTGCTAGCTAGTAAATGCAGCAACTTAAACTCTCGCTCTGAAAATTTCAAGACTTTACCAAAACAGGCAACTTCATAGCGCTCAGGATAAAATTGACAAGAAGCAATTTCAGAATAGCGCTCCTCACGTCTTTCCTCCCGACGAAAATGAGCTCTGACACGCGCCAGCAATTCTTTGGTCCCAAAAGGTTTGACAATATAGTCATCTGCTCCGCGAAAGAGCCCCTCCACCTTGTCCGCCTCCAACTCCTTGGCCGTCAGAAAGATGATGGGGCACGAAAGATGAGGACGAATGTAGGAGCACAACTCAAAACCATTAACAGGCTCCATCATCACATCCAGCAGAATCAAGTCATATCCGACAAAATGCGTCAGCTCTAGCTCTTCTATCCGATCAAGCGTCGTCACATCATAAGCATCGAGCTCTAGGACATTTTTCACCAGCTTCAAAATGCTCTGGTCGTCATCAACCACCAAAATACGATACTGTCTCATGATTTCCATTATAGCATACCTCTAGCGAACATCTCGTTTCAAGGTTAAGAATATAGCAGAGCTCCAAACCAAAGCTAACCATAACAGCTGTATTCCCAGCCCTGATAGATCTATTGAATGCTGAAGCCCTTCATACTCAAAAAGATTTAGGGTAGCCAGATCGGGCAAGTATTTTGCTTCTTTGATGAACGTTGCCAATAAACGGCTGAGACCAATCAAGAGAGGAAAGAGCACTGACACCGGCACAACCCAAGATTGAAATAGCAAAGCGAGGCCGGCAGTTAAAAAAGCCAGAAAAAGATTGCTGAGAAGACCAAAAGAGCTGTAATAAAGGAATTTCCCCAGTAAGGACCAGCTAAAGTCTAGGTCAAAACGAGCCAGCATAACAAGGAAACAGCTGCCTATCATGACACTGTAGAGAACCAAGAGCAGCAAAACCAGAAAAAGGATTTTCCCAGCCAACCAAGCCTTTCTATTTGATACGGTTAGAAAATTCGTTCGCATCCCTGACTTGACAAACTCCTGAGCAAAATAGAGGGAAGTAAAGATGACGATGACGGGCTGCGCCAGATAGAGGGCATGCAAAGCCTCACTCAGAGCCTTTGTCTGGCCAACTGCTGTTCGACTGTAGTCAAGATTCATTAGAAAAAATGGAACGACTACCAGAGCCACCAAGCCTGCACCAAGAGCGAGGTAGTAAGAACGAAACTTAATCCATTCACTTCTAAGCAAAGCTTTTATCATCAGTAGCGTCCTCCTAAATCCGTCTTCAAAAAGCGCAGAGAGGCCATGCCGCCGATGACTAGCAACCATACGCTTAGTACCAAGAGTCCTTGCAAGGGATTATTAGCATATTGAGAAGTCGGCGTTGCAACAAATAACTCTCCTGCGGGCTGTGGCAAATAAGCTCCCCAACTCGTGTGGGTAGCTAGGTAGTTTCCTAGATTATAGATTTGGGGTACGAGAAAGAGTAAGGGAAGCAACATCGTCCGCCCAAGCAATCCCAATAAAAAGGACAGGAGACCCAGCAATGCAGTAGCTAGTGCCTTCCATAAAAGATGACTCCAGGCAGCTTGATTAAGTAAAATTGGATGTAGCCCTTCTTTTCCTAAAGCCAAGTGCATGACAATATAGCTCAAATAAATGGATAATAAGCTAATGACGAGTGAAAACAAACCAAAGGTCAATATTTTCCCCACAAGTAGCTTCAGGCGGTTATTACAGGCCAATAGACTGGTTCGCAAGCTATGAGACTGGAATTCCGTTGCTCCCAAAATTCCAGCTAAGATGACTAAAACCATACCACCCATAGAAGCGCCATTAAGACCTAGATATTCCAGCGGATCAATAGCTTCTGCCAGACGGGGAACCGTCTCAGGGGTCGCATCTAAACCGATAGACAGATACTGGCGTCCCTCTAGCCATGACACAACAGGTACCAATAACAGCATAAAGACCACACTTACCCTGAAAGCCTTGGTTGATTGGATTTTCAACCACTCTGAATGCAATAAGGACATCGTCTCTTTCATCTTAAACCTCCTCTGTTAAGTCGAAGAAGAGCTCTTCTAAACTATCTGTTCCTTGTAATACATCTTCTAGAGTTCCCTGTTCGATAATTTGCCCATGATGAATCAAGACTACATCATCTGTTACCATTTGTACCTCAGACAGGATATGAGAGGATAGAAGGACGGTTTTCCCTAAATCAGCCTGCTGGCGAATGAACTTTCTAAACCACTTAATTCCACTTGGATCCAAGCCATTGGTCGGCTCATCTAATATTAGAAACTGAGGATCACCTAGTAAAGCTACTGACAACCCCAGGCGCTGCCCCTCTCCTAGAGACAGGCTTGATAAGAAATCCTTTTTCTTATGAGCGATCCCAGTCATCTCCAAAACCTCATCGATCCGAGATTTGGGAATAGCATTACTCGCCGCAATAATCCTCAAGTGGTCATAGACCTTTCGATTTGGCAGACCCCCAATACCGTCAAAAGCTGCACCTACCGTTCTGAGCGGATAGGTCATTGACTGATAGGTTTGCCCATCAAAAGTCGCAGTCCCTGCTGTCGCCCGATCTAACCCCAACAAAATCCTCAAAGTCGAGCTTTTTCCTGCACCATTATGTCCTAGAAAAGCTGTAATGCGACCACTCCTAGCTGTAAAAGAAATATCCTTTAAAATTTGCTTGTCTCCATATTTTTTAGAAACACGATCAATTTTTACAATATGTTCCATACTGAACTCCTTTTCTTTATTTGACTTCATTTTACAATGGCAAGTTCAGAAGAAAATCAGACAAGAAAAAAACTTGCCTTACGACAAGCTTCTTTTCTCATTTTTCAACTACATCCCAGAGCTGACGGATGCTTTTTTTCTGCACGGGATCGACAAAGTGTGGAGCGATTTCCACCAGAGATTGCAAGACAAAAGCTCGCTCAGCCACATAAGGATGAGGAACAATCAAGTTTGGACTGTATAACTCTTCTTGCCCTATGTAAAGAATATCCAGATCAATCACACGAGGTCCCCATTTGATCTCCCGCACGCGCCCTAAATCCGCTTCGATAGCTAACAGGGTCTGCATTAATTCCTCAGGATTGAGCCAGGTCTCAACTTCAACAACTTGATTGAGAAACGGATCCTGCTCAACCCCACCCCAAGGCTCCGTCTCGATACGGCTTGATGCCTGCAAAATTCTTATATTCTGCTCTGCCATTTTTTCCAAAGCCGCATCCAGATTGGCATCTGAGTTGCCCTGATTGCTACCCAGAGCGACAAAGACTTTCCGCTTTTGACGAACTAGCTTGACTGAGCATGTGTCCAAAGGCAGAGGAACAGGAGCCCAAGGTTTCTTGACCTCCAAGCTGACCTTCTGCACTAAAGGGTGAGTCAGAAAAATCCGATCAATCAGTTTGTAAGCCAGCGTCTCAA
Organism: Streptococcus sp. 2_1_36FAA; assembly: GCF_000161955.2. Lineage (NCBI taxonomy): Bacteria > Bacillati > Bacillota > Bacilli > Lactobacillales > Streptococcaceae > Streptococcus > Streptococcus sp. 2_1_36FAA. The sequence continues at coordinate 35,037 of NZ_KI391975.1, read as the reverse complement.
TCAAGTCTTCCTTGCTTTCCTGACACCAGTGGGTCAAATCCTGAGCCAATTCTCCATAGTGGATTGAAGCTGTCAGATCACCTGTTTTAGCAGCCCGGGTCATATCATAGTCCAAAATCAGATCCAGCACAAAACGCTGGCCCAGTTCTTTTTCAGCCGCAAAAACCCCATGATAAGCATAGACTTCCAAATCTTTAATCCTTAGCTGATCCATCTATTCCCTCTTTCTTTGTCAATATATAGGCTCTGACTTGAGCCAAAAAATACAAGGAGCCAGTAATCAGAAGTACCTCTCGATCCTTATCTGCATCTTGTAAATAGCTATCTACATACTGCTTCCAAGGTTGATAGGTTAACCCCGTTTGGAAGGCTTGTCTCTTCATTTCTTCTTCAGAAACTGCTCGCTCATCCGCAAAGGATGTCAATGTGACAGATACATCTGCTTGAGCAAACAACTGCAACATCTCATCTAGTGCTTTGGTCCGAATACAGGTAAATAAAATCTTCTTATCTTTTGAAGCAAAGCGTTCTTGGAAGGAAGCTAGTAGAGGACTCAAAGCATGCGGATTATGGGCCCCATCTAAAAAAATCAGAGGTTGCTCCAAAATTTTTTCCATCCTAGCTGGCCAGGCAACTGCTAGAAGACCACGGTCGATTTCTTCCTTTGTCAGAAGAGACAAGCCCTTTTGTTGGCAGTATAGATCACAAATCTCAATAGCCAAGGCGGCATTGTCTGTTTGATAAGTTCCTAGGAGTGATGTTTGGTAAATACTGGACTCTCGCCATTCATTTTCCAGTGAAAAGACTTCGCCAGTTTCTTCGCTTCTGAGCCAATCAACCTGATAGGCCTGTCCATATAAATATGTTGGAGCCTGTTTACTTGTTGCTACGCGCTGGATAACTTCCAGGGCTTCTCTATCAATCTTACCAGTGACTACTGGAACAGAAAGTTTGATGATTCCGGCTTTCTGCTCTGCTATTTCCCCAAGAGTAGAGCCTAAAAGAGCCATATGATCCAATCCAATCGTGCTAATCGCAGTTAGATCCGGCTGACAAACATTTGTCGAGTCTAGAAGTCCGCCCATACCGACCTCAATGATCGCCACATCCACTTCTTCCTGAGCAAAATAATCATAGGCCAGGGCCGTGATGATTTCAAACTCAGTCACTCCCTTGAAAGCCGAATGATGTCCTTGATGGACAAACAAATCTTTATAAATCTGCAAGAGCTGGTTCAATTTTTGATTGGAAATAGCCTGTCCGTTTATAGCAATTTGCTCATTATAAGAAACAATATACGGAGAAGTAAAGGTTCCAACTCTTAAATCTCTTAACTGAAGAAGTTCTCGAAGAGTCGCAATCGTTGACCCCTTGCCATTGGTTCCTGCTATATGAATGACTGAAAGTTGCTTATGAGGATTTCCTCGATAAGCCAGCATGGCTTCCATTCGTTCTAAGCCAAAGTTCGGAGTATCCGTCCGATAGTTTGCAATCCAACTCAAGTCTGGTTTTTCGTTTCTATCTATCATCTTATTTGTATTGCCCCAAGGTTAAATCTTCAGCGCGATTGGCTAAACGAATTGCATCACCAATCTCCACCGCCATTTTATGATAAGGAATATCGTGAACACGTAGCATTTCTACCCCTTGACTGGCCGCAATACTGGTCAAATGACTGGAAGCTATATCACGATTTTGGTAACCCAAATCTGTCTTTGGATCAACCTCAATGCCTGCATCTTCCAGTATATTCACAACAAAGCGCTTGCGAGAAACGCCAAGAAAGATTGGAAAACCAGCCCGATGAATATCTTCAAGATGCTGTAACAGAATTAGGTTTTCTCGTTTAGTAAGACCAAAACCGATACCCGGATCCAGCATGAGGCTGTTCTTCTCTATTCCTGCCACTTTTGCTCTAGCCAAGGATTTATCAAAAAAGGCCCACATCAAATCTACAATTTCTGAATGCGCAAACTTTGATAATTCCTGATCTGTAAATACATCTTGAAAGCCAAACTTGGGAAAGATTGTTGAGCTAGCATGATGAGGTCGAGCCATAACCGGATTGAACATCAGAATAGCTCCAGCAGAAGACTCAGCCACCACTTGCGCCATTCCTTCATCACCTAAAAATCCGGTGATATCATTAATTATATCTGCACCCGCTGTCAGGGCTGCCTTTGCTACGGGCGCTTTCCAAGTATCAACTGAAATCAAGACATCACTTTGCTTACGAATAGCCTCAATCACTGGAACCACTCGTTCAATTTCTTCTTCAATCTCAATATAATGGCTACCGGGTCTCGTAGACTCCCCGCCAATGTCCAACATCTGGGCACCTTCTTGAATCAGATACTGCGCTTGCTCTAAAGCAAATTCTACAGTGTTATATTTTCCACCATCTGAAAAAGAATCTGGGGTTACATTAAGAATCCCGCACAAACCAGTCTTCCCATCTGGGACGAGTCTTCTAACATCTATCTTTTTTTGAGCCATCTTATTTCTCTCACTAATTCTTAATTACTAACATTTTATCATATTTTCCTCAGAAAAAAGACGAGAAAATTTCTCGTCAGGCTTGATTATTTGCAAATAACATGAGGAATATGGCAATTCCATTTCGAAGCATATGGGCCATAATAGACATTTCTAACCTTTCTGTCGTATAGGCTACATAGGCAAAGACTGCTCCCATTCCTCCATAAATGATAAAACTACCAATATTAGTCGGGCCATGAAAAAGGCCAAAAAGTATCGCACCTATCACAAATCCCACCAGTTGATGCTTAGGAAAGAGTTTCTTGGGAATAAAGCCACGAAAAATGACTTCCTCTAGAACTGGAGCTCCAATCACTGTTGCGATAATCATGACAATCTGTGGGATCTCGCTCATCGCCTCTTGAATTCTCTCTTGATTACGAGGAATAAGCGAGCCCCCTTCCAATCTCATGACAACAAACCCTAAAGCACCGATGAGAATCGATAGGAAATAAGATAAGGCCAAAAGTCCCACTGAAGACCAACTAAAAAAGCTGAAATCAAATGTGAGAATTCCTTCTCTTTTAGCAAGAAAGAGCGTTAAAAGAATAATAAATAGGTACAGGATGATTATTCCACCTACACTAATTGGTGATTGTTTGTCTTCTAAATACCTCATTGCAATGAAAGGAACTTGTGTCAAGACTACTATCACCAACACAATTAAACAATATTTTAGTTTTTTTAAATAGAATTCCATTTCTTCCCCAATCTAGCAAAAAAGGGAGGCTAATGCCTTAACCCCCTATTATTTTTTAAAACGTTCTACATCACGCGCAATGACTAGCTCTTCGTCTGTTGGAATAACTAACACTCTGACCTTGGCTTCTGGTGTCGAGATATCCCCATATTGCCCAAAGACATTCTTTTCTGGATCAATATCACAACCAAACCAAGAAATTCCTTCAATAACCAGTCTACGAATAGTCACAGAATTTTCGCCAATTCCTGCGGTAAAGATGATGGCATCCGCTCCATTCAAAACGGCAAGATACTGACCAATGTATTTTTGAATCCGGTCTACAAAAATGTCGTTAGCTAATTGAGCCTTGGCATCACCTGCCCGCATCGCTTCATGAATATCACGCATATCGCTTGATTTCTCGGAAACCCCAAGTAAACCAGATTCACGATTCAAAATTCGGCTGATATCTTCGGGAGTTTTAAAATCATCTGTATGTTTCATGAGATAAGGAATTATTGCAGGATCAATGTCACCAGTCCGCGTTCCCATCATGACACCCCCCAGAGGTGTGAAGCCCATAGAAGTATCAACAGACAAACCTTTATCAACAGCCGTAATAGAAGCACCATTACCAATATGACAGGTGATAAGTTTCAACTCCTCAATCGGTTTGCCCAAAAGTTTAGCTGCTTCATGCGCTACATACTCATGGCTAGTACCATGTGCTCCATATTTACGTACCTTGTTTTCCGTATAATATTTCGTCGGCAATGGATAACGATAAGCTTTTTCTGGCATAGTTGTATGGAAAGAAGTATCAAACACTACCACACTTGTAATGTCAGGCAACAGTTCCTTAAAAGCACGAATCCCTGCGGCATTTGCTGGATTATGAAGAGGTGCCAAGAGAGAAAGTTCTTCAACTTTTTGAATAACCTCTTCATCAACTAGAGCAGAATCTTTGAAATACTCACCGCCCGCAACGACACGGTGACCTACTCCTGTAATCTCATCGAAAGACGCAATGATATTAAAACGCATCAAATCGTCTAACAAAATCTTTACAGCTTGAGTGTGGTCAGTAATATCAAGCACCTGTTTTTCAGTACGACCATCAAATTTCACCGTTGAAATAGAATCTTTGAGTCCAATCCGCTCAATCAAACCTTTAGCTAATACTTTTTCTTCTGGCATCAAGTAGAGCTGCCATTTTAAACTAGAACTTCCTGCATTTATTGCGATTGTTTTAGACATAATTTACCTCTTTTAAGCGTTTTCAGTTCTCATTATACCAGAATTTTGATCAGTTTTCACTAACTTTGCGCCATTTTTGAAAACTTTCGCGAAAGCGAGTAATTTCATCATGATTTTGTAGATCTGTCAATGCATAGGCAAAAGGTTCTGCTTTTATATTTTTTTGTTTTTGCAAAACAAAAACCGTCTTAGCCTGAGAGGCTGATGCAAAGAGTTTTTCTGGCAAAGCAATCATCGCAACCAAGCTGGCATTGTCTTTGAGCCAGGATTTAAGTAAGTCGCTCTGCGGGCTGGTTAAGAGGTGATTAGGAGCTAAGAAGATCGCATAGCCATCAACCTTTAAATACTTTAAAGCCTGCTCCATCAATAGATGATGAGCATAGGTGTGCTCCATCTGACTGGCTACCTGGTAGCGACTGGCAATCTGATCATCCGGATAGTAACCGACAGGCAGATCACTAATAATCAAGTCGCTCTCTTTTAGAACTTGAGGGCGCACAGCATCTCCCTGGGCAAAATGGGCTTTTGATCCCATCACTTCTGCAATACTGGCAGATAGGTCAATCAGTAAATCATCAATCTCTAATCCTAGATAATCAATCTCTTTCCGACTATTGTTCAAGATTGTCTCTGCAAGATTTCCGGTTCCGCTCCCCATCTCAAGAAGAGTAATATCTGATGCTACCATCAGCTGGTCAATGATGAAAATCAGCAGAAAACCAATGGCATCTGGTGTAAACTGATGATTGGCTTGCAAAGGTTCTGTCTGAGAAGCCTTCATCAGAATGAACTGATAGACTCTCCGCCATTCTTCTCTGCTTAGCTTTAAGCTCTTCAAGGTCTGATGATTTTTTTTGACAATTTCTAAGTCCGTTTGCCCATCCAAATAGATACCGTTTTGCTCGATTAAGGCATCATAAAAATTAGTTGAAAGCTTGTTTTGAATGACTTGGACATTTTCTAAAAGGAGCGTATAGGCTTCTTCGATTTTTTCAAAATTCATAGTTTCCTCCGCTCCTTATCTTATCAAAATTTAATCTTTTTTGCCATTATCGTCTTTGGCTTCCTCTTTTTCACGGGCAGGCTCTGCTTCTTTCTTTTCTTCTTTTTCCAGTTTAGACTTTTTATCTTTATCCTGATCCTTATCCAACCTGACTGATGGCTCCTTGATAGCAAAGGTAAAATCGTAAGTCCGGTCAGAGATCACTACATTGACAACCAACTGGTCCTTTTCTTTCTGGTATTGACTTTGGCCTTTATTAAAAGAAAATTGTCCACTATCAGCTAGCTTCTGGTCTTTTGTCAGCAAGGCTATAGCGTAAGCTTCCTGTCTTTCTTGCTGGGCTAAAAGATTACGCTGATGGGCCGTCTGACGATTGAGATAAAACTGCAACAGCAGACTAAAAACGGCAGCCATAAGCAGGGCATAAAGCATGACCCCAGCCCTAATGTTCTTCTTCAACACGATAGATGTACTCTCTTTCTAGGCCATCCTTAAACTGCAAAAGCAAATGAACTATCTGACCTTCTTTATGTATTTGAGCAGCTTCTAAGCCATAAATCATGGGTTGATAACCACGGCCATTCGCATCCGTCTTTCGAAAATCATCGCTTTTAGACTTACCAAAGGCAATCGACTTACCATCTTGTTTAACATAAAGCTTGTTTTGCTCAACCTTTTCAAAATGGCTACGAGATAGTTCTACATCTAGCTGGTCCGCAAACAAGAGCCATTCCTTAGCCTTAGTCTGCTCTTGATACTGAATTTCGCTGGCTAGAAGCTTGGTCATAGCTTGAAAAACCAAGAGGCCACCACTGATGACCAAGAGGGCTACTAAGGCTTCCAGCAGGGTAAAAGCTCCTACTTTACCTTTTTTCAACATCAATCAATTCCTCCCCCTGATGGAACACTCGAATCTGATCCTTCGTTCTCTGGATACGAATTTCAATACCATTTAAGGAAAGATGGTCCTGCCCTGTTTGGAGGGCCATCTGGGCCACCCGCAGGACCTCCTCTTTTTCTAAAATGGCAGCTGCTTCTTTGCGTGATTGCGTGATTTGACCTAGTAACAAGCTTGCAATTACAGCAAAAACTCCCAAAGCCAGTAAGGCTTCCAGTAAGATGGTCCCTTTAATTTGTCGTTTTCTTAAATTTACCATTTCCAATATGGAGTTGATAAGTCACCAGTCCTTCCTTGGTTTGAAACTGAACTTTACTGAGTGAAGAATTACCTCCAGCCTTATCAAAATAGATCTGTGTAGATTCAGGTGCTTGGATTCCTTTAGGAATTGGAAGACGAGCATAGCCGTTTGAAATCTCTTGGTTTGAGATTTCTAGCACCAGCTTTCTCTGAGAAGATACGCTAAGCTTCTGACTTTCCTGATAAAAATGCTCAAATTCTAAAAAGAAGATCTTTTCCTGAATCTGCTCAAAAGTAGCTTGAACAGAGCTTGATAAAGCCAGCAAGATAAAACTGCTAATCATCAGGACCAAGAGGCTTTCCAAAACTGTAAAGGCCTTAATTGGCAACTTCCTGAGTCTCACTATTGTTCTTACCATAATAAGCCTTGTAAGAGTCTGCTTGCTTTTGACTAATGTTCCCAGCTGCGACTAGTTTGCTGAGGGTTGCTTGATCTCCTGTATTTTTGAGTTCATAGAGCTCAGCCTGGCTCTCAACTACCTTAACCACCGCAGCATTTCCAGTATCCGAAACAGCCTCTTTTTGCTTGGTTAGATTAGGTACAAACAAGAGCATCAGAACACTGATGATCAAAAGGACGACTAACATTTCCACTAAAGTAAAGGCTTTTACGCGTAAATTTTTTAATTTGTTCATAGATGAACCTCCATATTTTGATAAAGGGGCAATAGCATTGCCGCATACAATAAGACAATCATCAAGGCTACAAAGACAAAGACTAGGGGCTGAATCAGATTCATGGTCCGATTGACCCTACCAAAAAATTCTTCCCAAGTCTTAAGAGCATAGATTTCTAGTTCGCTTCCCAGCTTAGATTTGACTTCCCCGTATTCGATGATTAGAGACAATTCCTTTTTGAAAAAAGAATAAGAAGCAATTTTATCTGAAAATTCTTGACCGTTTTGTAAAGCTTGACCTAAATCTTGACCAATTTCCTGAAATAAAACCGAGCGTTGCTCTTGCATAATCTGAAAAATCTGACTGAGCTCCAAGCCTTGCCCAATCATATTGCCCCATTCACGCGCATAATAGGCGGTTAGGTAAATCTTTACAAAGGATCCAACAAAAGGCAGGCGAGCTAAGAAAGAGTATACAGGGATCCGTTTCTGACCTTTGAAGATCAGATAAATCGTTCCTGTTAATCCAAGTAACATTAAGACGGTTAGTAGAAAAATAGTAGGCAAATGACCAATGAGTTGAGTTGCAAAATTTTGACTGCTGAGTTGGGGTAATAGGTAATTTCTCAAGCCCATCATAATCAATACCAAAAAGCCAAGAAGCATCATGGGATAGGTTGCTACTTCAATTAACTTCTTTTTTACCTTCGCAAGATTATCCAGATACTCCTCTATTTTTAGCAAGGCAAGCGATAAATTCCCATGTAGCTCAGCCAATGACAGCTGGGTTACTACCGCATCAGAAAAACCTAGACTAGTCATAATCTCTGAAAATGCTTGTCCATTAGCTAGGCCATGACGCATTTGCTGAACATAGTTTTGCTCCAAAAGAGCGCTTCGTCCTAAAAAATCTACAGTCTCAGCCAAATGAAAACCGCTAGAGAATAAATTATTAAACAGTTCAATGACCTGCTTTTGCTTGCTAGTTCCTAATTTTTTCTGCTTCTGCTTGCTCAGGAAGGATATGTCCTGCTGCAAGAAGCTGATCAATCTGCTGATTCCAGATGGTCGGCTCGTGTTCTTGGTAGTTGTTGCTGGCAAAGTCTATCACACCTCCTCCCCCAATCAAGCGTTGATAGCAAATACCCTGTAAAACAATTTTCAACTCTTCCTCGCTAACACCCAATTCCAATAAGCGTTCGTAAACACCAGGAATACTTTTAGCATGAATCGTCGAAAAAACTGTAGCTCCCGTCAAGCTAGCTCGAACCACTGCTCTAGCGGTTTCACTATCCCGAATTTCTCCAATGATGAGCAAGTCCGGACGGTGACGCAGGGAAAGTTTAATTAGACTTTCATAGGTCAGACCAATCGTTTCATTCAGCTGTAGTTGAAGCATATCCTCTTGCTTGATTTCAACAGGATCCTCAATGGACATAACCTGCTGACCCTTAAATTTTAGTTGAGCTAATTGATGCATGAGAGTGGTCTTGCCACTCCCTACTGGTCCCGAAAAAAGATACAGTCCTCGATCCTTAAACTTCTCTCTAAACTCAGGAAAATGAGTAAACCAAAACTTCAATTCTGTCTCTTCATCGTGCAAAAGTCGAATAACCAAACTCTCATAACCACGATAATCACCTACAGTTGACAGACGAATTGATGTTTCCTTATCATCATAACGATAATCACAGGACCCTAGCTGACTACGACGTTTTTCGCCTACATTCATCCCTGCTAGAAATTTAAAATGACTAATCACAGCGGCTAATTGGTCAAAATCATAAGTCTGTATGAAGCGTCGTTCATCACCAATCCGCATATAAAGTTCATAGCAATCATCCTTGGGTACAAAATAAATATCCTGAGCACACTCTTCCTTAGCCTGCCGGACAATCGCCTGGGCAATTTTTTGAACCATAAGACCTCCCTCAAATAAATTTTGTTGAAAAGTTTTTTCAAGCCTTTCTTCAACTATTTATTCGTAAACACAACAAAAAAACCGATTAAATTTATCGGTTTTCTTCTTTATTTTATTTGATTCGGCATGATCGATGCTTCTCAAGTCCATTTTGTTTGGCATAACCCGGACGGTATTTGCTTTTTGGAATAACCTTTTCATCTTCCAACAATATAATTGACCTATATTGCTGAACGTAGTCGTCACATTCTTCACACCATCTCTGATCTTTTTCATTCCAAAAGACAGTCATCAAATCACTGCGACTCTTATATTCTTTAAATTCTGTTTCTAATTTTAGCCATTGAATTTTATAAAATTTCAAAGCATCATAGTACTTTTCAAACCGTTGTTCTTGAATAATATCATTTTCCCAACCGTCCAAAAACCACCAGGGTTCAAAGTCCCCATACATTTCTACTACTCGGTACATATTTTCTTCCTTTGTACCGTATATTATATACAAAATCCTTTGATAATGAAACTAATTTGCTCATGGTTAGTTCTATATTTTAGACAAAATCAATGGAGATGCTTTATTTTATACTCTATAATCAAGCAATTCAGCTAAAATGGAGCATTTTCTCTCATCTTGCAAATACCAAAGCCTGAGATTTTTAGGGCTCAACCAAGCTTATCTCCGATAAAAAAGAAACCCGTTTTTAAAACGAGTTTCTTTCATCTTATTCTGTTACTAGTGTTTCTGTAGACTCTACGTCTTCTGGAGTCACCACAACTTCATCAATAATTTCTACTTCATTGATAGCTTGTGGTTCCAAGTTACGGTAGCGAGCCATACCAGTACCAGCAGGGATAATCTTACCGATGATAACATTTTCCTTAAGTCCAAGCAGATGGTCTTTCTTACCACGGATAGCCGCATCAGTCAAGACACGAGTTGTTTCCTGGAAGGAAGCTGCAGACAGGAAGCTGTTTGTCTCAAGGGAAGCTTTGGTGATTCCCATGAGGACTGGACGAGCTGTCGCAGGTACACCACCTGAGATAACTACATCACGGTTAGCATCTGTAAAGTCTGTAATATCCATAAGAGTTCCCATGAGAAGATCTGTATCACCTGGATCCATGACACGTACTTTACGGATCATTTGACGAACCATTACTTCGATGTGTTTGTCTCCGATTTCTACCCCTTGGCTACGGTAAACTTTCTGTACCTCAGCAAGCAGGTAAGTTTCAACGGACAAGACATCACGAACAGCCAGCAAGTGCTTAGGTTGGATAGAACCTTCGGTCAAAGCCGCACCACGAGACACTTGGTCACCCACTTCAACTTTCATGCGAGCTGTAAATGGCACCACATACTCACCTTCACCAGTTTGACCTTTAACAAAGACCTTCTTGGTACGAGTAGATGCATCTTCTTCGATAGCTGTAACCTCACCCTTGACCTCAGTGATGACCGCTTCCCCTTTCGGATTGCGGGCTTCAAAGATTTCTTGGACACGAGGAAGACCTTGAGTGATATCTGAGCTTGAAGCAACACCACCCGTGTGGAAGGTACGCATAGTCAACTGAGTACCAGGTTCCCCGATAGATTGAGCAGCGATTGTTCCGACTGCTTCACCCACTTCAACCGCATCACCAGTTGCCAAGTTGATTCCATAACAGTGGCGGCAGACACCATGGCGAGTGTTACATGTTAGAACGCTGCGGATTGTGACTTCCGTCACACCAGCATTAACCACTTGACGTGCCATATCCTCAGTTACAAGAACATCAGCAGGAACTAGGACTTCCCCTGTCTCAGGATGTTTAATAGATTTCTTAGTATAGCGACCAACCAAACGCTCTTCAAGAGGTTCGATCATTTCCTTACCATCTGTGATAGAAGTAATCAGGAGTCCACGATCTGTTCCACAGTCGTCTTCACGGATGATAACGTCTTGAGCAACGTCAACCAAACGACGTGTCAGGTAACCAGAGTCGGCTGTCTTAAGGGCCGTATCCGTCATACCTTTACGAGCTCCGTGAGTTGAGAAGAACATTTCGAGTACTGACAAACCTTCACGGAAGTTAGACAAGATTGGCAATTCCATGATACGTCCGTTTGGCGCAGCCATCAAACCACGCATACCGGCAAGCTGTGAGAAGTTTGAGATGTTACCACGCGCTCCAGAGTCCATCATCATAACGATAGGGTTCTTCGGATCTTGGTTGGCAACCAAACGTTTTTCAAGTTTTTCACGGGCAGCACGCCATTCAGCAGTGACAGCATTGTAGCGTTCGTCGTCTGTGATCATACCACGGCGGAATTGTTTAGTGATTTGTTCTACACGTTTGTGAGATTCTTCGATAATCTCAGCCTTATCTTCGACAACCGGAATATCAGCGATACCCACTGTCAAACCAGCCAAAGTAGAATGGTGGTAACCCAAGTTCTTCAAGCGGTCAAGCAGGGCAGATGTTTCTGTTGTACGGAAGCGTTTGAAGATTTCAGCGATAATATTCCCAAGATTTTTCTTCTTAAATGGTACATTCAATTCAAGAGCTTGAATGGCTTCCTTGATATCTTTTCCTGATTCTAAGAAGTACTTATCCGGAACACCTTCAGTCAAGTTAGCATTGGTTGGCTCTTGCAGATAAGGCAATTCCTCCGGCATAATCGCATTAAAGAGAATTTTACCAACTGTGGTCATCAAAATTTTATGTTTTTGCGACTCAGTCCATGGTTTCGCCAGGCTATCGGTTGTGATACCTACACGAGTATGCAAGTGCACATAACCATTACGAAGAGCCATGACAGCTTCATCCATATCCTTGAAGACCATACCTTCGCCTTCGCGACCTGCTTCTTCCATAGTCAGGTAGTAGTTACCTAGGACCATATCCTGAGATGGCGTTACAACTGGTTTACCATCTTTAGGGTTCAAAATATGCTCAGCAGCTAGCATGAGGATACGAGCTTCAGCCTGCGCTTCTTCAGACAATGGTACGTGGATGGCCATTTGGTCACCGTCAAAGTCGGCATTGTAGGCTTCACAGACCAGTGGGTGCAAGCGAAGAGCCTTACCGTCAATCAGAACCGGCTCAAACGCCTGAATTCCCAAACGGTGAAGGGTCGGTGCGCGGTTAAGAAGCACTGGGTGTTCCTTGATTACTTCTTCCAGGATATCCCAGATGCGCTCATCTCCACGTTCTACCAAACGTTTAGCGGCTTTTACGTTTTGCACGATATCACGCGCAACGATTTCACGCATCACGAATGGTTTAAAGAGCTCAATCGCCATTTCACGTGGCACACCACATTGGTACATCTTAAGAGTTGGACCAACGGCGATAACAGAACGTCCTGAGAAGTCAACCCGTTTACCCAGCAAGTTTTGACGGAAGCGACCTTGTTTACCTTTGAGCATGTGGCTCAATGATTTAAGTGGACGGCTACCTGGTCCTGTGATCGGACGACCACGACGACCATTATCAATCAAAGCATCTACCGCTTCTTGAAGCATACGCTTCTCATTTTGCACGATGATACCAGGTGCATTCAACTCAAGCAAGCGCGCCAAACGATTGTTCCGGTTGATAACACGGCGATAGAGGTCATTAAGGTCAGAAGCCGCAAAACGACCACCATCCAGCTGAACCATCGGACGCAAATCTGGCGGAATGACTGGCAGGATATTGAGAACCATCCATTCTGGTTTATTACCAGACTTGTAGAAGGCGTCCAAAACGTCCAAGCGACGAACTGCCTTCACACGTTTTTGTCCAGTCGCAGTTTTTAATTCTTCTTTGAGAACAGCAATTTCAGCTTCCAAATCTACTTGTTTCAAGAGATCTTGAATAGCCTCCGCTCCCATTTTCGCTACAAATGAGCCTGCACCGTACTCACGCAAACGTTCACGATACTCACGTTCAGTCATAATTGACTTGTGCTCTAGCGGTGTATCCTTAGGATCAATGACCACATAAGCCGCAAAATAAATGACTTCTTCCAAAGCACGAGGACTCATATCCAAAGTGAGTCCCATGCGGCTTGGAATTCCTTTAAAGTACCAAATATGTGAAACAGGTGCCTTCAATTCGATGTGCCCCATACGTTCACGACGAACTTTAGCGCGGGTTACTTCAACACCACAGCGGTCACAAATAATTCCCTTGTAACGAATCCGTTTGTACTTACCACAAGCACATTCCCAATCCTTGGTTGGGCCAAAAATAACTTCGTCAAAGAGACCTTCGCGTTCTGGTTTAAGTGTGCGGTAATTGATTGTTTCAGGTTTCTTCACTTCCCCGTAAGACCATGAACGGACCTTATTGGGAGAAGCTAGGGTGATTTGCATACTTTTAAAACGATTTACATCAACCACTATTTCTTACCTTTCTTCATTTTCTAGTCAGTGTGAATTCTTATTCTTTTCCTTTTCCTTCAGCTTCAAAGGCTGCTTTCGCTTCTTGAGCTGCTTTTTCGCGCGCTTTTTCAAGATCGTCAACGTGAATCACGTCATCGTCTTCTCCTTCGTCTAGGTCGCGCAGTTCTACTTCATTATCATCTTCGTCGAGAACGCGCATGTCCAGACCAAGAGATTGCAATTCTTTAACAAGAACGCGGAAGGATTCTGGCACACCTGGTTTTGGAATTGGTTTCCCTTTAGTAATAGCTTCATAAGCCTTCAAACGTCCGTTGACATCATCTGACTTGTAAGTCAAGATTTCTTGCAGAACGTTAGAAGCACCGTAAGCTTCCAAGGCCCAAACTTCCATCTCACCAAAACGTTGTCCACCAAACTGAGCTTTACCTCCGAGTGGTTGTTGGGTAACCATTGAGTAAGGTCCTACTGAGCGGGCGTGGAGTTTGTCATCTACCATGTGGTGGAGCTTGATCATGTACATGACACCGACAGAGACACGGTTGTCAAATGGCTCACCGGTACGACCATCATAAAGAACTGTCTTAGCATCACTATCCATACCAGCTTCACGAACAGTATCCCAAAGATCATCTGAGCTAGCTCCGTCAAAGACTGGAGTCGCAATGTGAATGCCCAAATTACGTGCTGCCATACCAAGGTGGAGCTCCATAACCTGACCGATGTTCATACGAGATGGTACCCCGAGTGGGTTCAACATGATATCTACTGGTGTTCCATCTGGTAAGTAAGGCATGTCTTCCACAGGAACGATACGGGATACAACCCCTTTGTTTCCGTGACGACCGGCCATCTTATCTCCGACCTTGATCTTACGTTTTTGAGCGATGTAGACACGAACCAGCATATTAACACCAGATTGTAGCTCATCACCATTTGCACGGGTAAAGATTTTCACATCACGAACGACACCATCAGCCCCGTGAGGTACACGGAGAGACGTATCACGAACTTCGCGAGACTTGTCTCCGAAGATAGCGTGCAAGAGGCGCTCTTCAGCAGAAAGATCTTTTTCACCCTTCGGAGTTACTTTTCCGACTAGGATGTCGCCTTCTTTAACTTCCGCTCCGATACGGATAATACCCATTTCGTCCAAATTGCGTAGGGCATCTTCCCCTACGTTTGGAATTTCACGGGTAATTTCTTCAGGCCCAAGCTTTGTATCACGTGTTTCTGATTCGTATTCTTCCAAGTGAACAGAGGTGTAGACATCGTCTTTCACCAGACGCTCGCTCATGATAACCGCATCCTCGAAGTTGTAACCTTCCCATGTCATGTAGGCAACGATTGGGTTTTGTCCCAAGGCCATTTCTCCATTTTCCATAGAAGGTCCGTCGGCGATAAAGTCACCTTTTTCTACGACATCGCCAACTTTAACAAGGGTACGTTGGTTATATGCAGTTCCTGAGTTAGAACGACGGAATTTTTGAATATGATAAACATCAAGTGATCCATCTTCACGACGAACTTCAACCTTATCTGCATCTGCATAAGTGACCTTACCATCATGCTGGGCAATGACTGCAGCACCAGAATCGTGAGCCGCTTGGTATTCCATACCAGTACCAACATAAGGCGCTTTTGGATCAATCAAAGGCACGGCCTGACGTTGCATGTTGGCACCCATGAGGGCACGGTTGGAGTCGTCATTTTCCAAGAATGGAATACATGCTGTCGCTACGGCAACTACCTGCTTAGGCGATACATCCATGTAATCTACTTGATCTGATGGGAATTCTTGGTTGTTACCTTGGTGGCGTCCCATAACGATAGGCTCTGCAAAACCACCTTCTTCATTAAGCTTAGAGTTGGCCTGCGCTACGATAAACTCATCTTCTTCATCAGCTGTCAACCAAACGATTTCGTTAGTTACCACACCAGCTTCACGATCTACCTTGCGGTAAGGCGTTTGGATAAATCCGTATTTATTAAGGTGTCCATAAGAAGACAGGTTATTGATCAAACCAATGTTTGGTCCTTCAGGTGTTTCAATCGGACACATACGACCATAGTGAGTATAGTGCACGTCCCGCACTTCATAACCAGCGCGGTCACGTGTCAAACCACCAGGTCCTAAGGCAGATAGACGACGTTTGTGAGAAAGCTCAGACAGCGGATTGTGTTGGTCCATGAACTGTGACAACTGTGAAGAACCAAAGAATTCTTTAATTGCCGCAGTTACTGGACGAATATTAATGATTTGTTGCGGTGTGAGAACTTCATTATCCTGAACAGACATCCGTTCACGAACGTTACGCTCCATTCGAGAAAGTCCCAGACGAACTTGGTTAGCCAAAAGCTCACCAACCGCACGAATACGACGGTTCCCCAAATGGTCAATATCGTCCACACGACCGATACCTTCTGCCAAGTTGAGGAAGTAGCTCATCTCAGCCAAAATGTCAGCAGGGGTTACAGTCCGAACCTTATCAGATGGATTCGCGTTCCCAATAATGGTCACAACACGGTCTGGGTCATTTGGTGCCACAACTTTGAACTTTTGAAGCTCTACAGGCTCTGTCAAAACAGCTGAATCATTTGGAATATATGTGATTTTGTTCAAACCATTGTCCAACTGCTCTGCAATACTGTCAATCACACTGCGAGTCATAAGAGTTCCCGCTTCAACAAGGATTTCACCTGTTTCAGCATCCACAAGAGGCTCAGCAATTGTTTGGTTCAGCAAACGAGTCTTGATGTTAAGCTTCTTATTGATCTTGTAGCGTCCAACAGCTGCCAAATCATAGCGATGTGGATCAAAGAAGCGAGCGACAAGAAGTGAACGAGAACTTTCAGCTGTCTTAGGTTCACCTGGACGGAGACGCTCATAGATTTCTTTCAGAGCTTCATCTGTACGGGAATCCATAGGGTTTTTGTGAATATCTTTTTCGATAGTATTGCGCACTAAGTCGCTATCACCAAAAATGTCAAAGATTTCATCATCACCTGAGAAACCAAGCGCACGAACCAAAGTTGTAAATGGAATCTTACGCGTCCGGTCAATACGAGTATAGGCAATGTCTTTTGAATCTGTTTCCAGTTCCAACCATGCTCCACGGTTAGGAATAACAGTTGATCCATAGCCGATTTTACCGTTTTTATCGACTTTATCGTTGAAGTAAACCCCTGGAGAACGTACCAACTGGGATACGATAATCCGTTCACCACCATTGATGATGAAGGTTCCCATTTCAGTCATAATAGGGAAATCACCAAAGAAGACTTCCTGAGTCTTGATTTCACCAGTTTCCTTGTTAATCAGACGGAAAGTCACAAAAATTGGCGCTGAGTAGCTGGCATCATGAATCCGTGCTTCTTCCAGCGTATATTTTGGTTCCCTAATTTCATAACCGACAAACTCCAGCTCCATAGTGTCGGTAAAGTTTGAAATTGGAAGCACATCTTCAAAAACTTCCTTCAAACCATGATCCAAGAAGTCTTTAAAAGAATCTGTTTGAATCTCAATTAAGTTAGGTAAATCAAGAACTTCCTTAATTCTTGAAAAACTACGACGGGTACGATGTTTCCCGTATTGAACGTCATGTCCTGCCAAGTTTTTACTCCTTTATAGTAAGATACGCAGCCCATCAACAAAGCTTAAAGAAATTCCAGATTTTAGATTCAGAAGAAAATGATTTTGTTCTAACCAGGAACTTCTTACCGGCTCTTTTAGGGCGAGTTCAATTAAATCTTTTCAGAGGCAATTCCTCTATTCTGTTTTGTCAAACTGCAAAACAGCTACAATCAGTCCCTCTTGTTTAATTTTCAGAAAAATTAAATTATGGTTACATAACTCGTTTTTCCTAAAAATAGGCACAAAAAGAGCAGCTAAATCTGACTTATGAAAGTTTGATTTAACTGCTGTAAGCTCTTTTGGACAATATTTCAAAAAAGCAGACGACAAATTATTAATAATATTGTACCTTATTCTGCCTGAAAATGCAAGATTATCGGCATTATGAAAGCCTTTTTATTTTAATTTGTCTGGCTTTGACTAGAATTTTTATCTGTAGAGGAATCTTCTTGTTTTTTACTCGAACTGCTCGTTTCTTTTTCGTTTCTTGTCTCGCTCTCTTTTTCTTTCTCTTCTTTGCCCCGACGGTCAGAAGTTTGGTTTCCAGCAAGTGCCGCCCAAGCCTGCTGTAAATCGCTATCTGTGCCACCGATAGCAAAACGATAAGATAAAGCTGGTGCTCCATTCTTAGCCCAGTAGCTAGTAACTGTTTGACCGCCCAATGAAATATCACGGCCATTAACGGTCGTACGACCAGGTTTTGTTCCAGTAGCTTTTAAAACTTCTGAACTGATAACACTAGAATCTAGGTTAAAACGATCGCTAATACCAAAGACGTTTGGATCTGCTTGATAGATGGCATTTACAAGATTGGCCATGTAGCTTGCGTTATTATTATAGCCAGTTAGAGCCCCCATCGAAGTATTGTCATCGTGTCCTATCCAACCTCCCAAAGTTACCTTTGGCGTTGAAAGCATCAGCCACATATCACCATTGACATTGGTAGTTCCTGTTTTCCCAATCCAGTCAGCACTCAACAAACCACCATTTACTTGCGCTAGTCGTGATTTAAAAGTCGTTGTAGACCCAGATTCCAAGACTCCTCGCATCAAGCTTTGCATAATAGTCGCTGTCGCTGGTGTATAGACCTGGACAGGGCTAGCCTTATGTTCATAAATAACTTTACCTGATCTATCACTGATCTTTTCAATCATATAGCGCTTCTGATAAGTCCCATTATTAGCTAGCGCCTGGAAACCATTGGTATGCTGGGCAACAGAGACTTCAATCCCTCCTCCCAATGGTAGACTTTCAATTGTATAGTCAGGAATTGAATAACCCATTTTATCCATGTAACCTTTGACATTAACTCCTTTTTCACGCAGGAGCTTATAGGTCCAATAGGCAGGAATATTCCAAGAAGTATTCAGGGCTTCTTGCAAATCCATCATCCCCGTCCCTCGACTGTCCGCATGCATGATAGGATCTCCACTTGAGAAGGTTGTCGGATAATTTGATAGGACACTTGCACTTCCCATCAGACCTTGGTCAATTGCAATCCCGTAGGCTAAAATCGGCTTGATGGTCGAACCAGGTGAACGCTCCGTATCAAAAGCGTGATTATTTTGATTCTCGGCATAATTCCTTCCACCGATAAACCCTAGGACAGCACCAGTCTGGTTATTTAAAAGAACATTCCCAACTTGAACCTGTCCAGTTCCATCATCTAAGATTCCACCATATGCAGCAACAGCATTTTGCATGGCGTTATGAACCGCCTTATTAATTGTGGTTTTAACGGTATAGCCACCTTCACTTAGTTCTTTTGCTGCTAATTCCTTATAGGCCTTAACAGTGGCTGTATTTTTCAGATCTTGTTGGGAAACATTATCTCTCTTGATGAGATACTGATACATGGCATCCTCAGCTTCAGACTTGGCTTGATAATATAGATAGCCACGTGATGCCGTTTCAACATTTCCAGCAGGTAAAAAATCTTTGGTCAAATCATAATCTTTATAAAGATTGTACTCATCTTGGCTTAAAGCACCTGTCCGGTACATATTATAAAGAACGTCCTTAGCCCTCTCCAAACCATAGGCCATGTCCTTTGAATCTTTCAAAGTCCCCTTTGCCGTGTAGGGAGAGTATACAATTGGACTTTGAGGCAATCCCGCAATAAAAGCTGCTTGAGGCACTGTTAATTTACTTGCGCTAACACCAAAAATTCCCTTAGCAGCCTCTTCAACACCAGCTATATTTTGGCCTTTATTATTTCTACCAAAAGGTGATACATTGAGATAGGTTGTCAGAATTTCATCCTTACTCATATAGCGCTCTAATGCTAAGGAGTCAATGATTTCTGTTGCTTTACGATTAAAGGTAGGAGCATCTCCAACAACTTGCTGTTTGATAACCTGCTGCGTAATAGTGGAACCACCACTAGCAGAACCAATTCCAACTACTGACCCCAGAGTGGCCCGTAAAACAGCCTTAGGAACGACTCCCTTATGGCTCATAAAGTTCTCATCTTCTGTTGCAATTACAGCCTTCTTAACATTTTCAGAAATCGCCGAGCTACCCACCGTAACCCTTATCAGGTCACTATCTATTGTCGAAATCAGGCTACCATCAGCATACGTTAATTCTGAAATAGCTGATATATCTTGAACTTTCTGGATCAAAGTATCTTTTTCGGGTACTGCTACATTATTAAATAAATTTAAGGCATAGCCAGTCGCAATCCCTGCACCAAATAAAAATCCCAGAAACAAAAGGACGAACAGGGTATTCGAAAGAAGCTTGATTGTTCGCAAGACAGTAGCCCCAATATCCATAGGAGACCAAGGCTCTCCATCAGTTTGTAGCTTAGACCCCAGCCACTTCCAAATTTTCCCAAAGAAAAGGCGAGATTTTTCAGCCACTTTTTTCCATAGGATCTGAATTTTTTTAATAAATGGTTTTAAAATTTCAAGAAACTTTTTTACTTTTTGTTCCAACATATTATATCCTCGTATTGCCTATTATATCAAAATCTTCGTCCATATGACAAGAACAGCGCGATTTACAAGAGCTTGGGAAGATTTTTTACTAGTTTTTTTGCAATTTTATTACACTCTTTTCCTGGTTTGTGATACAATGGGAGAATGAATTTAAAACTTTGAAAAGGAGAGACAGACATGCACATTTTTGATGAGCTCAAAGAACGTGGGTTGATTTTTCAAACTACTGATGAAGAAGCCCTGCGCCAAGAACTAGAAGAAGGTCAAGTCTCTTATTATACTGGATATGACCCAACAGCAGACAGCCTGCACCTTGGTCACCTTGTAGCCATCTTAACAAGCCGTCGCCTACAGTTGGCTGGACACAAACCTTACGCCTTAGTTGGAGGAGCAACTGGTCTTATTGGCGACCCATCTTTTAAGGATGCTGAACGTAGTTTACAAACCAAAGAAACCGTAGAAGGCTGGGTTAAAAGCATCCAAGGGCAGCTTGCAGGCTTGCTTGACTTTGAAAACGGCCAGAACAAAGCTGAAATGGTTAATAACTACGACTGGTTTTCAGATATCAGTTTTATCGATTTCCTACGTGACGTTGGAAAATACTTCACAGTCAACTACATGATGAGTAAAGAATCTGTTAAAAAACGGATTGAAACAGGGATTTCATATACTGAATTTGCCTACCAAATCATGCAAGGATACGACTTTTTCATCTTAAATCAAAAACACAATGTTACTCTGCAAATTGGTGGTTCTGATCAATGGGGAAATATGACTGCTGGAACAGAACTCTTGCGTCGTAAAGCTGACAAGACTGGACACGTCATTACTGTTCCTCTTATCACCGATGCTAGCGGTAAGAAATTTGGTAAATCAGAAGGAAATGCTGTTTGGCTGAACGCTGACAAGACAAGCCCATATGAAATGTACCAATTCTGGATGAATGTCATGGACGATGATGCCGTTCGTTTCCTTAAAATTTTCACCTTCCTAAGCTTAGATGAGATTGAGGAGATCCGCAAGCAGTTTGAGGCAGCACCACATGAACGTTTGGCTCAGAAAATCTTAGCACGTGAAGTGGTCACTCTAGTTCATGGCGAAAAAGCTTACCAAGAAGCCTTAAATATTACAGAACAGCTATTTGCAGGAAATATTAAGAACCTTTCTGTTAAAGAGCTGAAACAAGGACTCCGTGGTGTTCCAAATTATCAAGTCCAAGCAGAAGACAACCTCAACATTGTTGATTTACTTGTTACTGCTGGAGTTGTTAATTCCAAACGTCAGGCGCGTGAAGATGTCCAAAACGGAGCTATCTACGTCAATGGAGACCGCATCCAAGACCTTGACTATACTTTGAGCGATGCAGACAAATTAGAAAATGAATTGACCGTCATCCGCCGTGGTAAGAAAAAATACTTTGTCTTGACTTATTAAGAAAGTAAAACCACGAAGTTTCGTATGAACTTCGTGGTTTTCTTATATACTTTTCCCTAGAATTATGTAAGGTCACTCCCCAGCTAAAAAGTTATTACAGCCATTCTTTTCCCCATTGATTTAAGTCCTTTAAAATCGGCATCAGTGATTTACCTTTTTCTGTTAGCTGATATTCTGTATGGAGTGGCATAGTCTCAAAATCAAATTTCTCAACCAATTGGTTCTCTATCAAAACATCTAGTCCACGTGTTAGACTGATAGTTGTAATCCCTTCAACTTCTCTTCTCAATTGATTGAAGCGGACTTTCTTATTCTTGTTTATAACCCATAATATATTCAGCCTCCATTTTCCACCAACAACATCTAAAACCCGAGACATACTACAGTTCCAATTTTTATTTGTTAACATTTTTTCTCCTTACAAAAATGTGCCTACTTTACAACTTATTTATAAAGCATTATAATCTTTTTATCATTTATTTTAAAGGAGTTATTTATGTTTATTATAAATCTTACCTATATTGAGCCACTTGAGGCAGTTGAAAAATATTTACAAGAACACATAAATTTTCTGAACCATTATTATGCGGAAGGTTTGTTTATTGCATCTGGTAGAAAAAATCCAAGAACTGGAGGAATTATCCTTATGCAAGGTAAGAATAAAGAAGTTGTTCAAGAAATCATTAGGCAAGACCCATTCTACAAAAATAAGATTGCCCAATATGATATCATTGAATTTGAGGCAAGTAAATATTGTCCTGAATTGAAAACTTTACTAACCAATCAAGTCGATGGAAATAAATAAATTTGATAAACTAGCGCAATTAAAGAAATCCAAAATCGTCAGATTGTTTGCTATATAGATGCTCTTTTGTTACACTACTAGTATGAATACAAACCTCAAACCTAAACTCCAGCGCTTTACTTCTGCTAGTGCCTTTGCCTGCCCCATCTGCCAAGAAAATCTGAGATTGGTCGAGACTAGTCTCAAGTGTAGCAACCGCCATTCTTTTGACATTGCAAAATACGGTTACGTAAACTTAGCACCCCAGATAAGACAATCAAAAGACTATGATAAAGACAACTTTATTCAGCGCCAAATCATCTTAGAGGCTGGCTTTTACCAACATATTTTACAGGAAATTGAAGTTTTTTTGCAACAATCACCTGATACTCAAACTATTTTAGATGTTGGTTGTGGCCAAGGATACTATAGTATGGAATTGCAAAAAGTTTTCCCAGACAAAGATTTCTATGCTTTTGATATTTCCAAAGACTCCATCCAGCTAGCTAGCAAGACTGATACTAGCCTTTCTATCAATTGGTTTGTGGGAGATTTGGCCAAACTTCCTATCAAACATCATAGTATTGATCTTATTTTAGATATTTTTTCTCCTGCAAACTACCAGGAATTCCAACGTGTATTGACTAAACAAGGACTCCTGCTCAAGGTCATTCCTACCAGTCAGCATGTTCAGGAAATCCGCAAAAAAGTTGCTGGGCAACTGCAAAAGCAAGATTATTCTAACCAGGATATACTAGACCATTTTAAGACTTCATTTGAAATTCTTGAACAAAAAGAGGTTACTGTCACCTATCCAATCAATGAAATCCAAAAGGAAGCTCTCATTGGCATGACCCCCCTCCTCTTTCATATTAAGCAGGAAGAAATTGATTGGTCTGATCTCACAGAAATTACCATTTCTGCTACCATTCTGATTGGAAAAAGCAAAAAAGACAAGCTTTAAAAGCTTGTCTTTTTAATATCTTCTCTTATTTAATACGATAGTAAAAACTACCTTGTTCAGCAAAGGACTGGATACCAACCCCAGTCCAAAGGCGGTCACGACTAGTATCAGAGCTATCTTTAAAGTTTTCTGTATCAGCAAGCTTGACACCACTTGGAATAAATTCTAGCAAGAAACCTCCTGTTTGGCCACCATATACACCGCCAGCTGCTGTTCCGTAGTCGGTTAAGGAAGCACCGCCAAATTCATATTCAGCTGAAACTAGACCATTTTCATCAAATACAAGTTGTTCCCCTTTATCATTTTGCCAAGTCCCTTGGATACTTGCAAAATTTCCATCAGCCAATTCACTAATGTTCATTTTTTTCTCCGTTTCCTGACTAGGGCTTGTAGAACTTTCTGAAGTCTTACTGGATTCAGAGCTGGTCGAAGTTACTGAACTCTTCGAAGATGCTATTTGACTTGAAGAAGCTGAACTCTCTTTTGTTTCTCCTTTTCCAGAACATCCTGACAAGACTAGTCCTCCTCCTAAAGCTATTAAAATAGTTGTTAACAATATTCTTTTTTTCATATTTTTCCTCATTTGTCAGGCTTAAAAAATAAGCCCTTTTCTATTTTCTAGTATAGGACTTATTGTATCTTTTTTCTATTAATTTAGCAACCGTCTTACTGATCAACTCGGTAGTAAGCTGCACTTGCGATATCTTCTGGCATTCCTTGACCTGCAAAAATTCTATCACGATTTGTATCAGAAGTATCTCCTTCTGGTACAATGGCATTTCCCTTCATCACAAACCAGATTGAATAACCTGTTAATCCCGTTTGAACATTTACGATCAAATTGCCTGCAGCATCATAGTTGAAAGAAGAAATGCTAGTTTCATCAGCCACTATGCCCTTCTCATCAAAGGTAATTGTCTGACCTTCAGCATTCTTCCATGTCCCTTTTACGCTTGTAAAATTCCCATGAGTCATCGCATTAAAATCAAATACAGTTGAACGAGCCTTTATTTGCTCCTTACCTTCTGCTTGGTCACTCGGTTTTCCAGTCTCATTTGAAGGTTTCTCTGAGGTCGAATTAGTTGTTACGCTACTAGAATCCTCACTTGATTCCTTCTTGGTTGAGCTTTGGCTAGACTGACTTGTGCTAATTCTGGACTGTGAAGTTGTTGAGGAAGGTTTATTTTCAGAAATGGTAAAAAATTTAAAATAAATAAACACGACTGCTATAACGATAAACAATGCTGTGATTAAGCCAATAAGTAGCTTCTTACTCATATAATTTCCTCCCCTTAACCGGTTCTTTATTTCATTGTAATAGAATTGTAATATTAAGTCAAGATGTTTTACAAAATATTACAATGAGAGACCAAGCAGGTTCAAAAGAAAGTGAGATCTTATCTTAAATTAAGCATTAATCAACTGATAAGACCTTATAAATCGTTTTAGCTAAAGCCGCTTCATAGTCAGATACACTATAAAGTTTATCCGTTGTCACTTGAGCTGTCTGTTTTTCTATGTCCACAGCCACATCTGACACTCCCTCCATAGATAGGAAATGCTGGGTGACGTGTTTGACACAGTTTTGACAAGATAAGTTTTCTAATTGGACTGTTTGTTTCATAGATTTATTCCTCCGTATACTTAGTTCATTTTAAAGCGTCCTAGACGCAGAGCATTGACGACAACCGATACTGAGCTCAAGCTCATGGCTAGACCAGCCAACATAGGATTGAGTAAGGGACCACCAAAAAGATGTAATAGACCCATTGCTATCGGGATGCCTAATGTATTATAAGCAAAGGCCCAGAAAAGATTTTCCTTGATATTGCGAATGGTCGCCTGGCTAAGCTTGATAGCCTTGACCACATCCTGCAAGTCACTATGCATGAGCACTACATCTGCTGATTCGATAGCTACATCAGCGCCTGATCCGATAGCAATCCCAACATCTGCCTGAACCAGAGCAGGTGCGTCATTGATACCGTCTCCGACCATAGCCAGTTTTTTCCCAGCTTCCTGCAAGCTCTTAATAGCAGTGGCCTTACCATCTGGCAATACACCTGCGATAACTTTTTGGATGCCAGCTTTCTGGGCAATAGCTTTCGCTGTTTCCTCACGATCCCCTGTCAGCATGATAACTTCCAGCCCCATAGACTGGAGTTCACTCACCGCCGACAGGCTGCTGGACTTCATCTCATCTGCTACCGCTAGAATACCAGCCAGCTGTCCATCTATTGCGACAAACATAGCTGTCTTTCCTTCTTGGGAAAGCTCTAACAACTGTTCTTGAAAAGCACCGCAGTCAATGTTCTTTTCTTTCATCAAAGACTCATTTCCCACCAGAAGCCGTCTGCCCTCGACCTGAGCTGCCAAGCCTCGTCCAACTATGGCCTCAAAATGGCTGACTGGCAGTAAGTTAAGCTCTTCCTCTTCAGCCGCTTCCAAGATAGCCTGAGCCAAAGGATGCTCAGAATGCTGCTCAGCACTAGCTATTAGCTGCAACAAGTCAGACCGATTCAAATCGCCCAAGGGTAGTAGATCTGTCAGACTAGGCTTACCAACCGTAATCGTCCCAGTCTTATCAAGAATAATAGTATCCAGTTGATATGCTGCTTCCAAAGCTTGTCCAGACTTAATCAGAATTCCATTTTCAGCCCCTTTACCAGTCCCAACCATTATAGCTGTCGGAGTGGCTAATCCTAGCGCACAAGGGCAGGCAATGACCAAGACTGCGATAAAGATTGACAGAGAAAAGCTAAGACTCTCACCAGCTAGAAAATACCAGCCAAGCGCAGACAAAGTAGCTAAGCTCAGCACGATTGGAACAAAATAGAGCGAAATCTTATCGGCTAAAGCCGCTATCGGTGCCTTAGACCCCTGCGCTTCCTCCACCAATCTGACAATCTGAGCTAAGGTCGTATCCGAACCCACCCTAGTTGCTTGGTAGTCAATACTTCCATTCTGATTGATCGTTGCACTGGTAATGGTATCGCCAACCTTTTTCTCAATTGGGACACTTTCACCAGTCATCATGGACTCATCCACAAAGGTCTGCCCCTCCGTCACAAGGCCATCTACTGGCATACGCTCTCCTGGTTTGATACGGATAATGTCTCCAACTCGGATATCCTCTGTATCAATGGTCACAGCCTCACCATAGCGAATCACTGTCGCCTGACTAGGCACCAACTCAAGCAGAGACTGAATTGCCTGAGACGTTCTCCCCTTAGCTGAACTTTCCAGATATTTGCCCAGAAGAACCAAGGTAATAATCACTGCAACAGACTCAAAGTAAAGCTGATGGACAAAGGGATGATGACCTAGAAAAACCTGACTGACCGAGTAGAGACTGTAAAGAAACGCTGCGCTGGTCCCCACCGCAATCAAACTATCCATATTAGGATGGCGCTTGATAAGATTGCGAAATCCTCTCTGATAAAAGCCACGACCGATCCACACAGCTGGCAACGTTAAAAGCAGTTGTGACAGAACGAAGACCAAGGGATGCGCCATATGATCAAAGAAGCTAGGCATGGGAAGGCCAACCATACTTCCCATAGAGATATAAAGCAAAGGCAGAGCCGTAAGCAAAAGAATCAGTAGCTCTTGTTTCTTTCTTCGTAATGCTTGCGCTCTGGCTACAGCCTCTTCGTTTACATCAGACGGTTTGGCTATGCCTTTTTCTTCAGCCTGATAACCGGCCTCAGCTACCGCATCTAGAACTTGCTGACTATCAAATCCCGCCTTAGGAACTAAACTGAGACGTTCTGTGGCTAGATTGACATTAACATCCTCGACCGTTTCTAAATCCTTGACCGCCATCTCAACTGTCATAGCACAAGCTGCACAGGTCATTCCTGATAGCTTGTATTCTTTTTTCTCCATCATAATCTCCTTATCTACGACCACAGCGACACTGACCTTGCGGACAATGGCATTCAATTTCTAGTGGGGCTGAAGCCCTTTTCTTATCAATGGCCTGACTAAGCAACTGCAAATCTCCTTGGCTGAACTGACTTCTCTCAATCATCGAAATCAAAAGTTCTCCATGCTTGGTGTTACAGATATTATCAAAGAGAGCCTGCAAAGTACTTTCCAGATGATCTGATTCTAAAATACGAGCATCATAGTAGAACTTACCCTCTATCTTTTCCATGGCAATAAATTCTTTTGTCTTGAGGCGATTCAAAAGGGTCTTGATGGTTGCCGGCTTCCATGAGAAGTCTGCCTCCAAACGCGCTATAATCTCTGTGCTACGGCTATGCGGATATGCCCATAACACGCGCATAACTTGCCATTCTGCTTGGCTAATATTTTGCTGTTCCATTGTTTAACACTTCCTTATTATTTACATTTGTAATTCAATACTTTATTAGTTTACATTTGTAATCGAGATTTGTCAAGTATTTTTATCGATACCTTCCGAGATACAAAAAAGAAGGCGGGATAATCCCGTCTTCTCAACTTTTTCTATATTAGTGTGCCAACATCTCTTGGGCAATTTCTTGACCTGTCAACTTACTTGGATAGTAGGTTGGCCAGTTTTCCAGCTCATCAAAGAGGGCCTCCTGGCTTTCACCACCATAGAAGATATGGAAATGAGCCGCCTTGGTCGGTGCAATATTATGATCGCTAAACTGAACATACTTGTACTGGCCAGCATCTTTATCTGTCGCTTCAAACATAAATCGAACTCCACGATTTCCCTTAGAGTATGTCAGAGTGTGCTTACCAACGTATTTATAAGTATATTTCTTGGATTTTCCATCTACCACAAATTCCATAGTTTTATCTGTGATATTGATATTGGAAACATCTGTCTTGTAGCCTTTATCATAGTAGTCCTTGTATTCAGCAGCTGTCATTTTTCCAGTCAACTTCGCTTTATAGTCAAAGACTTGGTCCAAGGTACCGTCCTTCAGATAAGGATATACAGACTGCCATTCGCCCGCATAGTCAGACAAGGACCGATCCTTGACGGCACTGTCTTCAAAGTAGCCATTTTGAACAGTCTTAGTATCTTCTTCTTTCTCAGCTGCAATCTCTGCTCCCTCTTGATCAGTCGTTTTCTTAAGTGCCTTTAGATTAGCCTGCATGATCGAAATATAGTCTGCCCCATCCTTTGTCTGCTCTTCGGTCAAGCTTTCCAGTGGATTCAAGACATCTAATTCTACTCCTGTTTCCTTAGCCAAAGTGGAAGCTAAGGCCTGAGAAGCATTTTCTTCAAAGTAGATATACTTGATTTTATTCTTCTTGATGTACTCGGTCAATTCAGCCAAGCGTGAAGCCGATGGTTCACTGTCTGGTGAAAGTCCAGAAATTGGAACCTGCTTCAAACCATAGTCCAATGCTAGATAGTTAAAGGCAGCGTGTTGAGTAACAAAGCTCTTTTGCTTGGCATTAGCCAAACCAGCTTCATATTCCTTATCCAAGGCTTCTAGCTTCTTGATATAAGCTGCAGCATTTTTCTCAAAAGCAGCTTTCTTGTCAGGATAAGCTTTGCTCAAGCTATCTCGGATGTGCTCCACCATTTGAATGGCCCGCTTTGGAGACAGCCAAACATGAGGATCGTACTCATGATGGTGTCC
Source organism: Streptococcus sp. 2_1_36FAA (assembly GCF_000161955.2). Taxonomy (NCBI): domain Bacteria; kingdom Bacillati; phylum Bacillota; class Bacilli; order Lactobacillales; family Streptococcaceae; genus Streptococcus; species Streptococcus sp. 2_1_36FAA. The sequence continues at coordinate 6,102 of NZ_KI391975.1, read as the reverse complement.
CTCTTCACCATGATCATGGTCGTCTTCCTCTTCTCCTCCAGGAAGTAAGAGCATCTTTCCAGTCGCCTTGATTACAGTTTCCTTCTTATTCTTCAATGTCTTGAGCAAATCTGGTACCCAAGTTTCCATATTTTCATTTTCATAGACAAAGGCATCTGCGTCCTGAATCGTCGCAACCGCCTTTGCAGAAGGTTCATAATCATGTGGCTCTGTTCCAGCACCAATTAGAAGATCAACGTTGGCTTCATCTCCAGCCACCTGCTTGGTAAACTCATAAACGGGATAAAAAGTCGTGACAATATTGAGCTTGCCATCTGCTTTTTTCTGATTGGAACAAGCCACCAAGAATACACTCAATAAACCAACTAATAGTAAGCTAATTTTCTTCATTTTTCACTCCTATTTCACAAATTTTTTGATCAAATTGACCAGTAAAAACAAACTGACGAAAATAATTGTTATACTAGCGCTTGCTGGCGTCTCTGCATAGTAAGAAATATACAGACCAGCAATCATACCAAAGAAACCGATGATATTTGCTAGCAAAATAACCGATTTAAAGTTTTTCCCAATCCGCAGAGCAATACTGGCCGGCAAGACCATAATGGTCGAAACCAGCAAAGCTCCCGCAGCCGGAATCATGAGGGCTATTGCAACTCCCGTCACAATATTAAAGAGAATAGACATAGTCCGCACCGGCAGCCCATCCACAAATGCCGTATCCTCATCAAAGGTCAAGATGTACATAGGCCGAATGAAGAGGAAGGTTAAGACAAGTACCACAGTGGCAATAACAAAAAGAGAAATCACCTGCTCCGTACTAATCGTCACAATGGAGCCAAATAGATACTGATCCAAACTCATCGAGCTAGAACTCTTCCCCTTACTCATAACAATCAGAGAAATAGCTAAGCCAGTAGACATGAGAATAGCCGTACCGATTTCCATAAAATTCTTATAAATAGTCCGCAAGTACTCTAAAAAGACTGCTGCTATCATGACCACAATCACCGTTGTGAGAGTCGGTGACAAGCCCAGAACCAAGCCAAAAGCAACACCTGCCAGTGAAACGTGACTAAGCGTATCACTCATAAGACTCTGCCGACGTAAAATCAGGAAGGTCCCCAGAATTGGTGAGAAGAGGCTCATGGCAATAACTGCCAAAAAGGCTCGTTGCATAAAATCATAAGAAAATAGATTAAGCATGACTCACCTCCTGTCCATTATCGCTTTCATGCACATTGAAACAGCGCCAAGGTGAGTCCTGATTCCGAACCAAATGAATATTACGGTCAGCATACTTACGGACTTCCTCCGGATCGTGCGTAATCATCAAGACAGCTTTCCCATGCTTATGAGCACTATGGTGCATGAGCTTGTAAAAATCATCTTTACTGCCTGCATCCATCCCTGTTGTTGGCTCATCTAGGACAAATATATCTGGGTCTGAAGCAAACATCCGAGCAATCACAGCTCTCTGCTTTTGCCCGCCAGAAAGAGAACCAATCCGCTTATCTCGATGTTCCCACATTCCAACCGACTCCAGACTTACCTTGATATGTTCCTCATCATGCTCGTTCAAACGACGAAACCAACCCTTACGCGGATAACGTCCCGACTTGACAAACTCATATACCGTACTAGGAAAACCAGCATTAAAGCTAGCAATCTGCTGAGGTAGATAAGCAATCCTTAGTTTCTTTCCTTGAGTATTTGTCTTAGAAATCTTAACCTCTCCATGCTTAGGCTGCAAAATACCTAAACTAGCTTTGATCAGAGTAGTCTTAGCAGCTCCGTTCTCCCCTGTCAGCGTAACAAACTCTCCACTATCCAAAAAATAATGAATATGTTCTAGAACAGGTTCTTTATCATAGTAGAAAGATAAATTTTCCACTGTTATATATCTCATTTCCCAATTTCTCCCACTAAGGCCTCCAAAAATTTTTCAATTGCTTGCTGTTCATCTTGAGAAAATCTATCCAGTAAACTTTGATAAGTTTCCAAGGTATGAGCGTGATGATGCTCATGTTCATCAGCAATTGGCTGTGCTAATTCAGTTAAGCGATAAAAAGTTACTCTAGCATCCTTCTTATCTTTGAAAGTCTCCAACATCCCTTGATTTATTAAAGACTTAACAGCCTTCGTTACAGCGGCCTGACTTACATTTAATTTTTTAGCTAAATCAGAGTTGGTCAACATCTCTTCAGCTAACAACATCAAAATATGTTCTTGTGTATTCGTTAAAGCAACATTACTCGTACATAAACCAACTAGAATCTCATGTTGATTCTCAGCCTTCAAAATAATCTCATTTAAAAAAGAATCAATCTTATGAGCTAACTGTGACATGATTTCCCTCCCTCTCTTTACTTAACCAGTTAATATTTCACTGGTTAATTATAACACAATTAAAAAAAGAATCAAATAAAAAGTTAAACTAGAATCAAAAAATTAATACAAACTAAATCATTTACTTTAAAATCAACAAAGTAAACACAATAAAAAAGAGATAAAAAATCCAATAAACTTAAGCTATACTGACGGCCGGGGTCGAACCAGTACTTCTATGAGGACACTGAATTTTGAGTTCTACGAATACTTTTTGAAATCTTATAACTTTGGTTTAATAGGGTTTTAGGACTTTCGAATCTCGAAAATAGACTCATTTTTCAAATTTCTGTAACTTATTGGTAACTCATCCTCCTCTCTTAAATAATTACTTCCATAAACAGTGAGTCATTCCTTTTATTTCTTAGTAGTTGAATAATACAACTGCTGATCTAAAAAATACTTTCTTTCTACATTTTTTAATATACTTTTATTAGCATAATTGATAAAATCTTAATAACAAAAATTATGGTTTATCTAATATTCCAATTACCTTACAACACAGGTTCATTGAATAGGATTAGATAACCGAAGCAATGTTGACACGAATGGAGGGGATTAATATTAAGAATTTAATAAGTGATGAAATGTCTAATAGACAAATCATCAAAGACTTTATTAGTAGTTTTATTAGTTCTTTAAGTGGAAAAGCTTTTAATTTCGCTTTAGGATTAATGTTACTGGACCAAACAAAATCGGCAATGAGTTTTGGAATCAATATGATCATCTATCCTTTAGTCAGTTTGATTTTCTTGGTTCCAATCGGTAATTTAGTAGACCGATACCGTCATAAAAAGATCTTAATTTATAATTTCATCTTCAGGCTCTTCATCTTCTTTCTGTTTTATGTTTTTTATTTTTTAACGAATTCAGCTACTATCTTGTATTTAGTAATACCGTTTGTCATCCTCCACTCTATTACAGTTAACATTAATGATACTTGTTATTCAGCTTCTATCCACGAGTTGGTAAACGATACAAAAATTCAGCGATTAAGTTCTGTTACACAAACCGCCATCTCTATTGCAACCATGCTCTCTCCAGCTATTGGAGTCATTTTTTATAATTGGTTAGGCTTCTCAGGCTTTATTCTAATAGAAATCATTGCAAATTTCCTTGCTTTAGGTATCTTACTTACAATGAAATTCTTCTATGAACACGAAGAACAGGAAACTGAGATTAAACAGAATGAAAAACATCAACATGGAGTCAAAGAAATTATCCGATTTTTAAAAGAAAATCAGATTGTCAAATATATTATTCTTGTTAGTGTTGTACTGAATTTCTTTTATACTTCCATTAGCATTGGAGTCCCATTTGTAGTCAAAGAGCAACTCTTATTAGATAATGCAACAGTAGGTATCCTAGAAACTATGTCTGCGGTTGGAATGTTATCAGCCAGTGTGTCGATGTCACTATTGCCAGACAAAAAAGAAAATAATACACTTCTCTCTTATAGAATTCGCGTTCCACTTTTTCTTCTAACCATCGCTATCGTTGGTTTGGGAATTACATTTGCAACTAGTAAAACCCAAGTGATTATTTCTTCCGTTGGCGGTTTATTCATGGGAATCATCGCATTTACTCTCGTTATTCTAAATATTGTCGTCATGACTTATCTTCAAAGTAGCATTGAAACGAATTATTTAGGAAGAGTAATGAGTACTTTGTTCACACTAAATACGTCTATCATGCCGATAGGTACCATTGTATTTACTTATCTATTTCAAAAGGACATAAACGGAGGTCTGATATTCATATTTGGAGGGGTTTCTCTCCTGATCTATACGATGATGATGTTACCTCGAATATATAGAATACTCCAAAAAGAAGGCACTTATTGAAATTGAAACAAAAGCAACACTAAAACTAAAAAGACAAGGTGAAAAAACCTTGTCTTTTTTTGAATGCTAACAACAACTAACCTGACTCAATAAGTAAAACTTAAAATATGAGTCAACTTTTTAGATAAGTCAATATGAAATAATCAAATTTTTTAAATAGATACTAAACATCATTTATAAATAATTTAACCCTGTTCGTAGATTTGACTCCTGTATACTTGCTGGTAACATTCATTAAATTTTCGACTGAAGAAATTAGATCTCCCAATTCTATAGCTTTTTCACTTTCTATGCTTATTCTATAAACTCGGTCCACTTTTTCACAATCTTAAAAAATCTCTAAGGAACAATTAACTGTTAAAATCTCTGAATTTCTCAACCATTTCTTCATTACTATACACAACCCCACCATTCCAACTTCTATTGGGCTTGTAAATCATTGAAATAAAATCAGAATAAAAAATATAATAGATAAAAGGTTTAAAAAAAATAAAAAATCATGATTTGAAACACTCAAATCAATCAATGACAAGGTGGTATTCTACTATAACAATTAATTCATATTATCACTTGTCCCCAAGCAAACAGAAACTATTGACTTATAAACTTGATATAATATTTAATAATGGAAAAATTAGTAACTCAAAAAAAGACAAGGTCCACAAATCTTGTCTCTTCAGTAAACTTAAGCTATACCGGCGGCCGGGGTCGAACCGGCACGTCCTTGCGGACACTGGATTTTGAGTCCAGCGCGTCTGCCAATTCCGCCACGCCGGCTCAAGTTTAACTGGGGTAGCTGGATTCGAACCAACGCATGAGGGAGTCAAAGTCCCTTGCCTTACCGCTTGGCTATACCCCAATATTAATAAATAGGCGAGTGATGGGGATCGAACCCACGCATGCCAGAGCCACAATCTGGTGTGTTAACCACTTCACCACACCCGCCATATTATCAAACACGGGCAGTAGGAATTGAACCCACACTGAAGGTTTTGGAGACCTTAGTTCTACCTTTAAACTATGCCCGTAAAGGTTTATGGAAGGGGAGGGATTCGAACCCCCGAACCCGAAGGAGCGGATTTACAGTCCGCCGCGTTTAGCCTCTTCGCTACCCTTCCAAAATCATATTAATAAAATGGCGCGAGACGGAATCGAACCGCCGACACATGGAGCTTCAATCCATTGCTCTACCAACTGAGCTACCGAGCCTTATTGCGGGAGCAGGATTTGAACCTACGACCTTCGGGTTATGAGCCCGACGAGCTACCTAGCTGCTCCATCCCGCGATACTATTATTCAACTAAAAGGAGGATGTGGGATTCGAACCCACGCACGCTTTTACACGCCTGACGGTTTTCAAGACCGTTCCCTTCAGCCGGACTTGGGTAATCCTCCAAGAAATGATATAGTCCGTACGGGATTCGAACCCGTGTTACCGCCGTGAAAAGGCGGTGTCTTAACCCCTTGACCAACGGACCATAAAATATTCAAATGGGCACGAGTGGACTCGAACCACCGACCTCACGCTTATCAGGCGTGCGCTCTAACCACCTGAGCTACGCGCCCAAGTTATTACAAACTTGGTATGAACCTTTCGTTCAAAGCGGGTGACGAGAATCGAACTCGCGACAACAGCTTGGAAGGCTGTAGTTTTACCACTAAACTACACCCGCTTGAATATGGGAGTTAACGGGATCGAACCGCTGACCCTCTGCTTGTAAGGCAGATGCTCTCCCAGCTGAGCTAAACTCCCAAGAGGTCGTTTAACTCAGCCAACGGTGAGAAACTGCGTTTCTCTTATCCGCCGATTGGAATCTCGAATGCCTCTCAATTCCAACTAAGCTAAACTCCCAAAAAGGAAGTTAATCCT